>CAMRSV010000003.1 GCA_947053455.1 uncultured Alphaproteobacteria bacterium | reverse complement strand
CCAACGGTTTTGGTGGTGCCATATGTTGAACGAACAATTTTTTCACGAATTTGCCTTGTTTGACTTTTTGGTTTGT
Source organism: uncultured Alphaproteobacteria bacterium (assembly GCA_947053455.1). Classification (GTDB taxonomy): domain Bacteria; phylum Pseudomonadota; class Alphaproteobacteria; order Rs-D84; family Rs-D84; genus Enterousia. The sequence goes on along the minus strand of CAMRSV010000003.1, from coordinate 93,328 downwards.
ATTTTGACATTTTATACTCCATTTGTTTGATAAAAAACAAAACCGTCTGGAAAAACCAAACGGCTGGAGGTTAAGAACTATTAAACCAATAGTGCTGTTTATTTAGATATATCACAGCCCTCCAACCAATGGAGTTTAATTTTATGTCTTTCGACAGGTTTAAAAGGTTCTTACACCTTGCGCCGGTTTCTCTTTGCGATGTGCATTGTAGCATATAATTTATAATTTGCAAATATTTACCGGATTGCTACGGCGCGTGGCAAGCAAATTTATAATCTAAAAATTCCCTAAATTTAGTCTTTTAAGGGTCTGGTTGATGTGATATAATCATATAAAGTATATGAAAAAGTTTATCGCATATTTTTTGCCGGTATTGATGTTCGCATCGTCGGTTGACGCGGCGACAGCCGCCCCGTCGCGCGTTGTTGCATCCACGCCGTCGTCGGATGTGTCATCTACAACGCGTGGTGGGGCCACATCTGCCCGTACGGTTTCGCGCATGGTCACAACGGATAATAATTCTGCTGCTTCTACATCGGCTGCGTCGCGCGCGTCTGCGCGTACGGTGGCGGCGTCTGTATCGGGCTCGTCCGCGCGTGATACAAACGCGTCAACACGAATAAATACGGCAACGCGTTCGGCCGCACCACAGGTTGCCACCACCACATCTGCGCGCGCAAATTTAGATGCCGCGGTATCCACGATCGGGCGTAATGCACGTACCGCCGCCGCCAGCAGTGCCGCCACCGACCCGGCGCAACGTCGTGCAGGTGTCGCGTCGCGTCCCACAACCACCGCCGTTGGTGGCCGTGCGGTAATTGATGCGTCCGGCACACGTACAGGGTCAAATATCGGCAAATCTGTGCGCAGTGTGCAAAGTCGCGCAGCGGCTGCAACTGTTTCCGCAGAATCTATTGCCCAGGCCAAGGAACGCATGCAGCAAACGGCAGAATTAAACAAATCATGCCAGGAACAGTATAATGACTGTATGGATCAGTTTTGTGCAGTGATTGACGCAAATCAAAAACGATGCAGTTGCAGTGCTAATTTGGAGCAGTACACCAAGGTTGAAAAAGCCGTCAAAGAGGCTAACACACAATTGAACGATGTCGCGCAGCGTATTCGTTATGTCGGATTATCCGCGGATGAAATTCGTGCAATTATGACAGAAACCGAAGCGGAAGAGGCTCTGGCCGGTTCTGTTGATACATCTGAAACACGCAGCATGTTGCAGGATATTGAGGATTTAATCAAAGATCCGTCCACGTCGTCTAGTAGCTCATCGTCTGGGGGTGGATTGGATTTAGATTTGGACTTTGATTTTTCGGCCGATACCGAAGATATGTTCGGTCTTGATTTTCTAAACACAAATACAACCAGCAGCTTTTCAAAGCTGCGTGGAACGGAATTGTACAAGACGGCGCAAAAACGCTGTAATACGATCTTAAACCAGTGCAAGGATGCAGGTGCTACATCACAGCAGATTACCGCTAATTATGAATTGGCCATTGACAAGGATTGTATCGCGTACGAACAGGGCTTGACCAAGATGAATGAAACCCTGGTGTCAAATGTGCGCAGCGCGGGTCGTATGTTGCAAAAGGCGCGGTTGAGTGTTATGCAAAACAAGAACCAGTATGATGCCAAGGGCTGTGTCGCGGCGTTAAATACCTGTATGGCTGATGACATGGTATGTGGCGAAGATTATTCAAAATGTCTTGATCCGACCAAACGCTTTATTGATGAAAATGGAAAGGTTGTTCTGGGACAGAATATCACAAAAATTACATCATTTATGGAGGATTTTAATAACACGGATATCAATAAAAATACGATGGGTAATTCGTATAATTTAACGATAAACACAGAAGTATGTGCGGGGGCGCATAACGACGGGTCGTGCATGGTTAAATATTTGCTGACAAAAATCGGTACCAAGCAAAAGGTTACCGAAGAAGGATTATGTCGTGCGGTTCTGGACAAATGCCAACGTTACACGTATGACGATAATGGCAATTATCAGCCGTACAATGATATTGTTGTCAATTATGTTCAGCGTGCCATGGTTAACATAAAATCAGCCCAGCAAAAGATTATTTCTGATTATGCGTCGTCATGTATGCTTGATGTTGCCAACTGTTATAACCAGCAGGTGTCGCAAGTCAACGCATGGTCTACATCGGCCAGCGCGGCCAGTATTCAGGCCGTTATGCGTGGCGCATGCCGTAATGTTGCGCTAACGTGCGGTTTTGCGATATTTGACGGCCCACCGTCTATCAGTTCGGATGGCAGCCCGGTTCAGGGATGTTCGTATGTAAAAACAAACAACTGTCCCGGCGATGACGATACCTGCATAAATGGTGCATATATAGATTGTGTGTCAGATATGTTCTATCAGTCGATGCTGTGCCCGGAAAATTCGACATATACATATGATCCTGTGCCAGCGGCAAACATAGGTAATAATAAGCCTTATGTTAATAATAAATGTCGGTGCAACAGCGGTTATGTGGCATGGGGCGGCAATTGCGTGTTGACGTGCGCGACGGGTGAAGAACGAAATTCATCTGGTGTTTGTGTAAAGAAAGCAACTGAAACAAAATAAAAAACCGGGAAAATCCCGGTTTTTTATTTTGTTAAATAATCGTTACAAAATCGCGTGCCACTTTTTTAATCCCGCGTGAACCGAATGCAACGGTTAATATTTCACCGTTTTCTTCAATAATTGTGCCGTGACCCATTTCCGGGTGCGATACCAGGCGCCCGACCATGCGTGGGGGCGTTGTTGGTTTTGGACGCGCGGTGCCGTACGATGTCGGAATCGGGTTACGTGGTGCGTACGAAGAATTATATGATGGCCGCATCATAGCGCGCGCGGCGCCACCCTGAAAATCCAGAAAATGATTATCCATTTCCGTTATAAAGCGGCTGGGCGAATTATATTGACGCGAACCAAATACCATTCGTGACATGGCGTTTGATATTATTGCGCGGTGCCGTGCGCGTGTAATCGCAACATAGGCCAGGCGTCTTTCTTCTTCCAATGCGCCCTCTGATATGGTTTTGTCATTTGGGAAAATACCTTCTTCCCATGCGGGCATAAAAACTGTGTCGAATTCCAGTCCCTTGGCGGCGTGAATTGTCATGACGTTTACAGCGCCCGATGCAGATTGTGTTTTGTCATCCTCATCTTCTTCGGTCGTCATTAATGCCGCCTGTTCCAAAAAATCGGGCAGGCTGTCGTATTGTGAGATAACACCGGTTATTAGTTCACGAATGTTTTCCAGTCGCGCCGCCGCGTCCGCATCCTTGGATTCGCGCCACATTTTCATGTACCCGGAATTTTCCAAAATGCGCGATGCGGCGTCCATTGGGCGCATTGACGCCCAGTCGAAATCAAATGCATCTAAAAACTCGTTTGCAGCCACGCGTTGTTTAGTAGACAGCATCGCATACCCCAGCGCTGCCATCATGTCGCCGCCGCTTGCACGCAGTTTTTCAATCGCGCCCGCACCAAATCCACGTCGCGGCTTTGCAATAACGCGCATAAATGATATGTCGTCAAACCGATGTACCAGCAAGCGTATATATGCAATCGCATCGCGGATTTCCATGCGGTCATAGAACTTGGTTGCGCCAACCAGGCGAAACGGAATTCCGCGTCCGGTAAATTCTTCTTCGAACAGGCGCGACAGGCTGCCTGCGCGGATAAGAACGGCGTATTTGCCAAAATCCGGTTTGCTGTCGCGTAAAATTGCATCGGCGATAATGCGTGCCTCGTCCCGGTCACCGGGCACTGTTAGGATGTAAACCGGCTCTCCTGTGTCGGATGTGTCCGCGGCGCGTAAATCTTTGCCAAGTCGCCCCTGGTTATGGCGGATTAGCGAATTTGCCGCCCCCAGAATATTTGCAGTACTGCGATAATTTGTTTCAAGGCGGATTATCTGGGTATCAGAAAATGTTTTTTCAAAGTTCAATATATGTTTTATTTCCGCGCCGCGCCATGAATAAATTGATTGGTCGTCATCGCCAACGCAACAAATGTTTGGACTTTTTGTGTCGCGCGTCAATGCAGTCAAGAACTGCATTTGGGCGTTATTGGTATCCTGGAACTCGTCAACTAGGATATATTTGAACTGATTCTGATATCTCGCAAGAATATCAGGCCGCGCATCAAACAGTTCCAGTACCTTTAGTATTATATCGCCGAAATCGACCGCCCCCAGCCGCGCCAGTTCCGCATTGTAGGCGTCAAATATCTTGTCCTGTGTGGCTGGATATGGCAGGCCTTTGTCCTTTATCATTGAAAATTGTTCAACATAATCGCCGGGCGTTTTTGTGGTGTGACCGTGTTCCGCTAAAATTGACTTTATAACTGATTTCTGATCATCTTCGCCGAATATTAGAAAATCCCGCCGCAGTCCAGCCGCATCGGCATTTGCCCGCAAAATACGCAGGCATATTGAATGAAACGTCCCACACCAGAGGTCACGCGCATCCCATGCCGCGTCACCACCAAGCATCCCTAGGCGCGATTTCATTTCATTTGCCGCCCTGTTTGTAAAGGTCAAGGCCAAGATTTGCCACGGCCTTGCCAGACCCAGATTTAATATGTGTGCGATACGCGTGGTCAGTACACGTGTTTTTCCAGTCCCCGCCCCCGACAGCACCAATAGTGGCCCTTCTGTCGTTTCCACCGCCAGTCTTTGTTCATTATTAAGATTTTGTAGCATTAAATTCATGATGTCATTATAATACACGAAGTGTTTTAATCAAAAACTTATTTTCTGGGGGAAAAATGGCGCGAATTATATGCTTTGACATTGAAACGACAGGTTTTGAATATCTGCGTGGCGACAGATGCATTGAAATTGGTGCTGTTGAGGTAATAGACGGAAAAATAACGGATAACACGTTCCATGAATATATAAATCCGGAAGGCAAGATAATCCCCCCCGAAACATATGAAGTCCACAAAATTTCAAACGCGTTTTTGGAGGACAAACCAAAAATGACCGAAATTGCACCCCGCTTTTTGGAGTTTATCGGCGACAGTCTGATTGTGGCACACAATGGGTTGGACTTTGACTTTCCGTTTGTAAATCATGAATTGATGAAGGCGGGATTGCCGCAAATTCCGCGCGAACAGCAGGCCGATTCGTTGGTTATTGCCCGAAACCGTTTATTTGGGCCTAAAAATTATACTTTGGATGCATTGGCAAAATGGTTCGGGATTTCATTGACGGCGCGTGCCGATGCACACGGGGCGTTAATCGACTCTGAAATCTTGGCCAAGGTTTATTTGGAATTGGAAAATACCGCCCCCGCCCCCGAGGCCGCGGAGATAATCGCAAAACAGCATGAGGCCATGCTGGCGCATCCGAAAATAGGGGCAGATTTCCCGCGTCGCACATTCCCAGTGAATGATGCGGAATTGGCAAACCATAATTCCTTTATGGAAAAAATAATGACTGCATAGGGCGGTTTACTTTTTCTTTTCGCCGTCGCGTATTATTTTCCACCATTCTTTGCCGGTATCATATACGCGGGCAAGCAGTGATTTTACATCATTTTCAAATTTGGTACCAAGTGACGCATCCACACTGCCGCCCAGGTCTTTGGCAATATCCGATGCGCGTGTCGCCAGGTGTGCAACCAGCACCCCGGTCAGCAGTACTATTATAAACCCGCCACTGTCAATTGACGGAACAGATGCCGCCAAATTTGTTGTGACGGCGCCGGATAAAATCCCTGCGCAGACACCGACCACAATCGAAAGCGATACGAAATATACCGCCGCATTTACAAACTGCGTGATGCGCGCCGTCAGTGATTGCGTGGTAAATATTCCTAAAAATCCGTTGAATATGTCGCCGGCAATTCCCTTGTATGTTGTTTTACCGATTGTTTCTGCAATCGCTGTGAAGGGCAGTAAAAACACCGCCAGAAACAGGTTTGCAATCACCCCCAGCGCCATTATCGCGAATTTCCAGATGTTTATCATAAAAATTACAACGAATATCAGCCCGGCGATTACCGTAAATGGACTGCGACCTATGCCATGGATTATCCATTGCAGGCCGGCCGCCACCGCGGTATAGAAAAATCCAGACAAACGCGTTGGAACACACATCAAATCGGCCGCCATTTGCGCATCCATTATCATATCCGGCGCGGTATGCAATGCGGCGTATTCACGCACCGCCGCGCATGTGTCGGGTAAATTTGCCCCCGCTGTATTTGCGATTGTATTTAGTATCAAATCCGATACATATGTTCCGATTGTTATTACCGGTCCCACAACCAACATAAATATTTTTGCCGGACCCATTTGCAGCACAAGCATCCAGATAAGAATAAGTGCGCCCTTTTTTATTATTTCCCGTATAAGTTTTTTTACATCGCCCGCGCCCTTTATCATGCCGTATGCTTCGAACATAATCCAGAATGCGTAAACTATTATGATAAATATCAGCACAAATCGCACCAGGGAACCGTCCAGAATGTTGCCGACATGTGTCATTGCATTCATAAAGGCCAGCCCCACGCGCGCCTCAATCGGGACATAATCTTTGACCAGTTGTTTTTGAAAACCGTCAGTGAATGCGGCCATGTCGTTTGTCAGTGCGTTGGTGAATTGTTCGCGATTGTGCGGTGTTGTCCATGTGCCGTATTGGTCGATGTCACCCATCGGGATGTTTGTCGCCGCATGCGCCGTCGCCATCAGAATCAGCCCCATAGATACAATCATTAAAAATTTACGAATAAACTTCATTGTTGGCGCCTAGTCCTTTTTGCCGACGGTTTTTGATATAGTTTCAAATATTTGCCTTGGAGCCGCCCATATCTTTTTGCCCAATGCCAGAATATTCCCGCCAAAGTCAAAATTGGTTTTTAAATCCTTGCCCAGTATTTTGTTGATTTCCGGTTCAAGTGCGAAAAAGTACAATATAAACAGCCCCAGCATCAGCATCATGAAATCCCACCCATCCGACAGGAAATCAAACGCGCCAGGGTATCGGCGTTCAACCTCTGCTCGCCGTGCGGTAAAGCACTTTTTGAATTTGTCCGCGTTCATTTCACCGTCTGCAAGTGATACCTTTTCACAGTCGGAAAATACTGTCATGACCGAAAGTGTCTGTGCATCCGGGTTTTGAATTTCGCGCCCCATCATTGGCGGCAGTATGGCGCTGTATCCATCGGCGGGGCCGGGAAAGTAAATGTCGGCGGCGTATGATACGGTCGCATATATTATCAGTGTTTTAAGTGCGATGCGTACAACCTGGATGGCTGCGTTAATTAACAAATTGATTGCCTTTTTTATTAATCCTGATGCCGCATTCCAAACGGGTTCAAATGCCGCCGCCGCTAGCAGCAGTGGCATAAATATTATTACAAATATCAATTCAAACACGACGGACAATATTTCAAAGAATAATTTGAACCCGATTAGTAAAAACATTATCACCAGAGCCAATCCCGCAATCCATGTTATTGCGCCGCCGCCCATCCCCAGCCATGCGTAGTTCATAAGGGCAAAGCCACCCGCCGCACCGGCCAGCATTACGCTGTTTATATTACCTACAATGCACATAAAAGGTTGTAGAACCGGATTTAGAACATCGTTTCGGGCCGCCGCCGCAATCGTACCGCCGCCGCATGATGCGGCGTTGTCTACCCCGGTTGCGGCCATGGCTATTTGTGTGCCGACAAACAGCACGGGCGTCACCGTCACCTGGGTTACCGCGCGCAGTGCGGTGGTTCCCCCCATCCCCAGCATGCCCATCAGTGCGCCGACGGCAATAATCCGCACCGCCTGTGGCCAGATTTTATCAAACCAACCCTTAAACTCTAGGGACTTTTCCTTGCCATCAAGGGTGGTGGTTTTTTTCGCCGCGTCAAATATGTATTGCGCCGTGTAGATAAACAAGAATATTCCAAACCCAATCGCCATTAAAATCCAGATGTTGTCGACCATCGCCGTCCAAAACATTTCCGCCGCCCGCCCAATGACGCCAAATATTTCCGCTACATAACCGCACATAAAGCATCCGTTCACGTTTGCGATATCCCCGTCCGTCGCCCCGATTGCAGACATGAATCCGTTCATGCTGGAATAGGTCAGGGATGCCCCCCCAATTGACGACGACAAATACCAAATGCCAAGCCCAAGTGCAATTGCGCCCATAATCAAACGAATGGCAATCATGATAAGTTTTGCTTTCATTTGGCTGCCTTATTGTCTTTTTTACCGTCGGTTTTTTCTTCTTTCTGATTCCCGCTGGACATGACGGTTTTTCCAATATTTTTCGCAGTGTTTATTACCGCGTTGGTAAGTTGCATCGCATCTTTGGCCAATGCATCGCCCAAATTATGTTTTTCAGAAGTACCGAATACATCCAGCACCATTTTTGTAACCTCTGGTATCTGGGAATAAATAAAGTTCAAGACATATATCAGCACAACCGCGCCCATAAGTGTCATTGCCGCCAGATTTTCGTCTGATAAGTCCGCGGCAAATATATTCCCACTGGTGATTATTTGCATTAGGTCGGCCGCCGATGCACCGGGGGCTGAAAAGTATTTGGCGATTATCACCACTATAACTGTGTATGTTATCACGGCCGCCGCCAGCGTTATTATCGCCTTAATCAGGTTCTTAAATTGACCTATGCCGATATTTTTACCAAGACCCGACATCCAGCCTGGAACGTTCTGTGCACCTTTGAACGCCATTAGCACCAGTGAGAGTGGAAAGAAAAACGCAAAGAATGCCATCGCCACAATAATGTCTGCGAAATAAAAGCAGAACTTCGCAAATATCTTGAAAAATCCATAGAAAAGGTAAAGCCCGATTAAAAACAATATTATATGCTTAATCAATGCGCCTATGCCCAGCAGCGCGTCCCAGGAAAATGCCTTGTCCATAACGGCAATTCCCAGTTTCATGTATGATTGAAATTGCGTTATTGTTGTCTTGGTAAGCATTATTATCATATCGCGCATTTGCGGGCGGTAAAATCCGTTGTCTGACATTTTTTCGGGTGTGTATGTAACACGTTCATTAACCGCCGCAGAATCGGTGCCAATCATAGTTTGGGTGTACACAGTCGCCATTTGTGCCACCGGTTCAAATGTCACCGTCGTTATAAGCCGGGGCAACGCAACACCCAGCCCCAGCAATGATAGCGCGACTATTGAATTTATAATAACCGGGCGCATTGATTTCTGATAAAACGGGTCATCGCCACCTGATTGCATGTTTTTCCACACGGCGTTTACGACATAAAACGCAAACAGTACGCAGAATATAATCAGGCATATCGTACTAAATTGTGAATAGACCGCCGCCGCGCCGTTTGACACGATTTGGAACAGCCGGTCAAACACCGGACATCCCCAGCACTGGACGGCGTTGTCTACAAAATAGTTTGCGATACCGTTCATTTCTTTTTAATCCATCCCGCGGCCGTGCCGATTTTTTTGCCCAAATTTTTTGCGCCCGCCCACATGGTCTTTGCGTCATTGGTTGTGCTTTTATATAGGTTATCCATTCCGCCGCCGACATACGCGTTTAATTGTTCGCGTGTCAGTGCAAAGATGCGGAACATCAAATAAAATGTCAGTATCGCCGACAACCACAGTATTGAATGCGCGCCAAAGCCCATCGCGTTGGTTGCTATTTGCGGCATGTTGCTGGTTCCAACGCCGCCGGCCGCAACAACAAAGACGGAACTGTTCCATTGGAACAGGGCGCGTATCACCGAAACATTTATGCACAATATGAACGCACATGCAATCATTGTTATAATCAGTCTTTGTAATGCCTTGGTTATGCCCGAAAATGCCGGCCATATGTCCAGCCATTTGTCACTGGATTTTGCAACATACGCCAAAACATTAAATGGATACAGTATCAGCGCCATACCAAAATTAAATATCGCCTGTATAATTAGCAGTGCCATGAACAGATTCGATGCGACAAATGTCGTCACCAGTAAAATTCCCGTGACCAGATTCAAGAAATCTTCGCCGCCGTGCGGCACCAGCGTCATCAATCCACGCAGCCCACGCGTAATAAAGCCAAAACCTGTTTTGATAACCTGATTGTTTGCGACCGATATGTCCGCCACGGGTTGAATCAGAAATTCGCACGAAGATTTTGAAATCCATTCTTTTTCAACAATTTCGGGCGGGCATTCCATTTTTGGTGCGGCGATGCCGGTGTTGATTGTATCGGTTATTGCGCGTGTGTAAATTGCACCCACCTGCAAAAACGGATTGACCAGCCATTCAGTCATAAATGCGGGACGCAGTTGTAATAACACCGCCGCCGCAATAATCGCGCGCAAAACAGGTTTCATGACATTGTTTTGAATAATGTTTTGTGCCGTTACCTTGCCGTCCATCATTGTGCCAACCCCGCTTGTCCCCAACAGGTCGCCGGCAATTTTCGGGAAATACATTTTTGCAATACCGTATGTTAGTGAAAACGCCAAAAAACCCCAGACCAGGATGTATATGATGCCGTTGCCTTTGCCTACAAAAAATTCATATCCGCCGGTGGCAACCATCATCAGCGCATCAAGCACCGTCGGCACAAACGGTGCCAGATTAAAACTGTCGACGATATCGGCAAATGCGGGCATCGCGGAATTAAATATCAATCCCGCCGCCAGAACAATGGATAAAAAAGTCCTCCGTTTGAAAAAAAACATTCCCGCCCGTATTATTTATCTTTTCAATTATATCACATTTGATGCAAAATATGATATAGTTAAAACAATGAATTGGTTAAAAAAGTTCTGGATTGCAATTATTGCATTTGCCCCGGTCGCAGCCGGGGCGGTGGCTCCGTTTGTCGTGGGTGGACTGGTCGGAATTGGGGTTGTTGCAGGCTTTTCAATTTATCGGTCGGCGGCGCCAGTCAATATGGCGGATGCAATGAATTTTTTCTCGACCTGTTGGTCGTGTCAGATGTTTTCGGATGTTATGGCAACGATGTCAGGTCTGTTGCCACGCGCGTATGGGGCAATTGGGCGCGTCGTTTTTCCAATGTCGGCGGCACTTACGGCTATATGGTTTGCATGGAAAATGACATCCGGATTTATGGAAGGTAAAACTGAAGATGCTTGGACAACTACAAGTACGTTTGGTACGCACATTATAAAGTTAGTTTTTGTGGGGGCGGTTCTGTTGGCGCCGATGCCGCGTATACTTACCACCGTTGCGATAGAGCCGATATTTAACATCGGATTATCACTTAATCGTGTTGTTGCCGGTAACGATAAGTTTGCCGAGTGCGTGGTTGCAACCGCGATTGCAGACCCTGTGTCTGTATCCGATACGTCCGCTGCGTCCGGGGCGTTTTCGCCGCGTCTGCGGCATAATCTGGCGTGCGAGGTGGCCAATGCGCACCAGATGACGGGATTGGGGATGACCGTTGGATGGACAATGCTTAATATGGCGTTTAATGAAAAATATATGCATAAAATAATGTGGGATATCCCGATTTTTCCAAATGTTCCGATTTTCTTTGCCGGTGCATTGATATTGGCGTTATTTTTCTATGCACTGCTGCCGGTGCCTATATATTTCTTGGAGGTGTTTATAAAACTTTCCATGGATTTGATAATGTTGCCGATAATGCTGTTGTCGTGGTTGTTTTCGGATTGGAAAATATTACCCACGGGCAAGAAAAACATACAATCGATGATAAATGACGTTGTGTCTGGAACGCTTGGGATTGCGGCGGTGGGCGTATTCGTTACATTTTCTGTTATGTTTTTGAATGCGGTTTTCGGACGCTGGGATGGGGCGGGTGCGCTTGCCACAGCGATTGAGAAAAACGATTCGGGCATTTTAATGGACGGACTGTTGATGCATAACGACAGTTTGGTAACTATTATACTTATGGGAATATTTATTGCGATGTTTATGACATCAACGGTTGCGCTGGCCAAGATGCTGTTTAACATCAATATTTCAGAAGATTTTTATAACCAGTTCAAAAATAATGCAAAAATTATGTGGCAAAACCTTAAAAAATGGTACGGGGAAATAAAAAAATAAAAAATCAAGTCCTTTATTTCACTTGCCCCCCTTTTTTATACATTCCGAATCTGATATAATTCATAGCGATGAAACAGATTCCGATTCTTTATTGGACGCGTAAACGTGGGGATGAGGCTACGTATCACCTGGCGCGAAAGGTTATAAATTCTGCGACTGGCACAATGCCGACCGTTTTAACAGATGACCTTGATTTGGCGGCGTTATTTAATGAAACACCAAATGCAGTCGTTTATTACCCGGTTTTTTGCGAATCGACCGGGTGGTGGGGCGAACTGCTGGGGGGGGATGCTGTCGTGACGGACAAAATGATAATATCGTCGGAATGTCAATTAATGGTGATAAAATCAGGCACACATGCAAATGCGCGTGGAACCAATCAACTGCTGGCGGCGGAAATATATCCTACCAGCGGATTTTTTAAGAAAATGAATTCATCCATTGCGACGGTGGCCGACATGTTGGCAACAGACGCGGGGACTATTTTGGCGCTTTTTTCTGGAAAGAATCAGGGACAGTTTATAAATATACTCGAATCGACCGGCAATTCATATCTGGGGTGTATCGGGCGTTATTAACGGATTTGCTGCGAATATTGCTTGATTTCTCTAAAATTACTTATATAATTCATGAGCTAAATTTTATAAAAAGGGTTATGCTATGAAAAAAGGAATTCATCCTGAATATCATGAAATCAACGTCACAATGACGGATGGAAATACGGTAAAAATGTATTCTTCCGTTAAAAAAAACTTGGTTTTGTCCACAGATAATTTGAATCATTCCGCCTGGACTGGTCAGCGTTCTAACGCCGGTGACAAGGGACAGCGTGCGGCTGGGTTCAAGGCAAAATTCGCCGGATTTAAGTTCTAAAATAAAAACTAATCCGGGGGGAATGCGATATGGAATTGCTGATTAAGGGTTCAACCGAACTGAATAAAATGTTTATGGCGCTGCAACGCACCGCGTCTGGTCTGCGCCGTGATTTCGGAGAGGTGGAAAACCTGCAGCAGTCTTTGCGCGGTGCGCACGATTTTGTGCAAAAGGCCGCCGCCAGAATAGAGGAAAGTATTCTATCCGATTTACTGCTGGTGCGTCCAAGTGCGGGGCTTTTGACGCCCAATGTATCAAAGGCGGGCGATGGGCGCGATGAATTTGTACTGTCACTGTCTGGGGCGCAAAATTTTGTTCGCGCAAATCCATATTTTGCAATATCGTTGGCATTGCGTACAAATGACGAAACCCGTATTGCGCTGGTTTATTCCCCAATTGACGAAAGATTATATTATGCCGAAGCGGAACGCGGCGCATACGCCTTTTCCGCGTTTCATTCGGCGCGTATCAAGGTTTCAAATATATCAGATGTGACCGAATCGACGGTTGCATATAATACGTCGGCGCCGCGTCCGATTATTGGCGATGTGCGCCGCACTGGGTGCCCGGCACTGGATTTGGCAAATGTTGCGGCGGGTAAATTTGATGGCTTTGTGTCCGATGCGTTGGACTACGCTGAAATTGCGGCGGGCGATTTGCTTGTACGCGAAGCGGGCGGTAAAATTGAAATGGCGGCGGACTTAATCGCCACAAACGGCAAAATAGAATTGTAAAAAATCCCGCATTGCGGGATTTTTTTTTAACGTCGTTTCATGCTATAATGATAATAATCTGGCAAAGGGGATTTTAAAATGTTTGAAAAAAGTATACGTCGTGTGCAAATGCTTAATGCATTAGCAAGTTGGAAAAAGGATTTAGAGAAATTGGGGCCGGTTCCTGCCGATTGGGCAATTTATGATTATGTGCCAAAGTATTATCTAAAAATAGCAACATTTATAAGTAAATACGGTTTTTCCAAAACAATAGATAAAATAGATTTCAAAAATAATAATGAAAGTTTTGAGGAATTGAAAAAAATTTTTAAAGAAATGGATAATGTGGCACCTGTAATAGTAATTGGCAGGCCGAACCTGAGCCTGATTAATATAAAAGGGGTTCATTTTGATCGGAATAAATGGGCGGAATCTTTTGATTTACAAGAATTAATGGAAATCACCGACCCTAAATTACAAAAACAGATACAAAATAATCTTACAGAAAAGATTAAGAAAGAAAAAAGCCAGATAATGGAACATATCAATTTGATATTAAATAACAATAAAACCCAAAATGGTTTGTTATTTAGGACACTTGGTAAAGGCAAAGTTGCCGACCGATAATAAAAACGCCCGCGGTGCGGGCTTTTTTATTATTTAATCTTCGCCAAAATTCATATCGCGCAGGTTCGTGGCGCGCGGCGTTATTTTGTTTATTGATGTTTGCAATTGTTCTATGTCGGACGCCGCCTGGGCAAAGTGTTGCTGTACATTCTTTGCACGCGCATCCAGTCGCCCCAAATCTGTCAGCAACAAGTCTAATTCGCGTTTAATCTTGTTTGCAACACGCTTTATTTTTATATCAGATAGCACAGCACGTACGGTGTTAAGCGTCGCCCACAATGTCGATGGGGAAACAATAAACACCTTGCGGCGGGCGGCGTATTCAATTGTCGCGGGAAATTCGCGGTGAATGGTTTCAAATATCGATTCTGATGCGATAAACATCATTGCCGATTCCGCTGTGCGTCCCGGAATTATATATTTTTCCGCAATTGCGTCTATATGCTTTCTTACATCTAGTTCAAATTGTTTCCGATAAATGTCGTCGACCCCCATGCGCGAAAAACTTTCCAGTGGAAATTTGCTGTCAATTACCATGTCACCGGGCGGATACGGCAGGCGGATTATGCAATCCGGTCGCACGCCCGTGTCCATTACGCATTGAAACGAATATGCGTCTGGTGGCATTATGTCGGCAACCAAATCTTCTAACTGGCGTTCGCCGAATGTGCCGCGTGCCTGTTTGTTGCCCATTAGTATGTTTTTAAAATTTGCGATGTCCGCGCTGATATTTTTTAGTTCCGCCGCATTCTGGGACAATGCCCCAAGGCGTTCGGCCAGCCGTTCGCGCAGGCGCGCATTATCTTCGCGCAGACCCGACATGTCAAATGCCGGCCGTCGCATCAATATCGCAATCTGCATCAGTATTATTGCCACCAGCATAACAGAAATTATTAAAATATAGGTTGTCATTTGCCTTTCCTTTGCTAGAATTCATTATAAGAGGAAATACGTATGTTGCAAATGAAACTTTGTGGGGATTTGGTTTTGCGTGAAAAATGCACACCGGTAACAGATATAACCCCGGATATTTTGAAAACGTTGGATGAAATGACGCAAATGATGCGCGAACAGAACGGTGTTGGACTTGCCGCGCCACAGGTTGGAATTTTATCGCGTATGCTTGTTATGATGGATCCGGATTCAAATACGGTTTATAAAATGATTAACCCACGTATCGTGGAATTTTCTGATGAAAAATGCACGATGGAGGAAGGATGTCTGTCCGTACTTGGACCGGACAATCTGCCGGTGTTTTCGCATGTATCACGCCCGGCCACCGTCACGGTCGAATGGACGGATGAATCTGGAAAAGATTGCGCCGCTCACATGTCAGGCTTGCCCGGACGCATTGTTCAGCATGAAACAGACCACTTGGACGGAGTGTTGTTCATAGACCATCTGTCGCCGGTTCGTCGCGAAATGGTTATGCGCAAGGTAAGGCGGCATAAAAGATGAAAGTTGTTTTAATGGGGACGAACGGGTTTGTCGTTCCGATTTTTGATGCGGTAAAAAATGCTGGGCATGAAATTATGGCTGTGTTCACCCGTGCACCAAAACCCGCCGGGCGCAAGCAAATGCTGACGCCGTCGCCGGTGGATACGTGGGCACACGAAAATGGTTTGCCGGTTTATACAAATATAAATGAATATAATTTTTCACCTGACATAATTTGTGTTGTGTCATATGGCGTGATATTACGTGATAATGTTTTATCATCTGCGCCGTGCGTCAATATTCACCCGAGTGCGCTTCCCAAATATCGTGGCCCATCGCCGATACGTACGGCCATTTATAACGGGGATGAAAAATCGGCCGTGTGCCTGATGGATGTAGTATCAGAACTGGATGCGGGCGATGTTCATATGTGCCGTGAATTTGAAATTGGGGAAAATGATACAAATACAGACATTGAAGGCAAGGTGTCCGAAATCGGTGCGCAAATGTTGGTGGAATATTTGCGTGACCCAAATGGGCATCCGGGCGTGCCGCAATCGGGCGCGGTGACTTACACGCGCAAATTCACCGGCGCGGACGAAATAATTGATTGGACGCGCGATGCCCGTGACATTCACAATCAGGTGCGGGCAATGGGGGCGGGACGCACAAAGATAAACGGCATTGATGTAAAAATTTTACAAACGAAAATCGATACGACGGGTGCGCTGCAGATATTGCGGTTGCAGCCCGCCGGGAAAAAACCGATGGATTGGAAAAGTTTTGTAAACGGCCTGCGTGGGGCGGAAATAAAATTTGATTGCGAATGATACGATATAAAATAACTCTTGAATATGATGGAACAAACCTAATCGGATGGCAGGAAAATCGCCAGGGGCCGTCCGTGCAATCATTATTAAAAGATGCGATTTTTGCGTTTTGCGGTTCGCGCCCGGATGTTGTTGCCGCCGGTCGCACAGACGCGGGGGTTCATGCGGCGCGTATGGTGGCGCATTTTGATTTAGATGGGGACGCGGCAAGTGACATTGTTATGCGTGCAATAAATTTTTATTTGACCGGCAAACCGGTTGTGGTGCTGAAATGTGAAGTAGTGTCGTCTGAATTTCATGCGCGTTTTTGTTGCCGGGGGCGTCATTATCGTTACATAGTATTGAACCGTCGTGCGGCGCCAGTTTTGGAAAGAGACCGCGTGTGGTGGGTGCCGCGTCCGTTGGATATTGAGGCAATGCGGCATGCCGCTGCAAAATTGGTTGGCAATCATGATTTTACCAGTTTTCGCGCCACACAGTGCCAGGCTAAAAGTCCGATAAAAACGCTGGATTCGTGTCGCATTTTACAAGATGGCGATAAAATACTTTTTGAGTTTTCTGCCCAGTCGTTCCTGCATCACCAGGTGCGTAATATGGTTGGCACTTTGGTTGAAATCGGGCTGGGCAAGCCGTATGACATTGATGAAATTTTCGCGGCGCGCGCGCGTAGCGCGGCAGGCCCCACCGCACCGGCGGCGGGTCTGTATTTTATTGGCGCGGATTATGCCATGGCCGCAAATGCATAATTTGTTTAACGTAACCAGACGGGTAAACAAGGACGCCACCACGTAAAATCTTGTTGTCACACTGCGGCGACCTTACATCAAAATAAGACACGATATAGTTTATTCTGTCATCCTGGCAAAGTTTTGAAATATTTTTGTGCAGTGGCACAAATTTTTGAATATATGCCAGACTAAAATTCTTTGTATGAAAAACATACAGACCCTTGTTATGCTTGCGCCGAACATTGGGTGTGTCGGTTGTGACACCTGATATTTGTTTCCATGTGTCAAACGCGAAAAAGTGATTTGATGCCCGCGATTTATTAAATTCCAATTTGTTGTAATCGCGGAATGCAACCAGTTCGTGATCCGGTGACGCAAAGAAAACCGGCCGTGGCGTTAATGCAATAAAAATCAGCCCAATCATTTCAAATGCACAGAATATTGCAATGTTTGTTCGTATGCGGTTTGCACGCACCAGTATAAGGCATACAAATCCGATTATTATAATAATCATTGCCGTATTTGATATATGTGGCATCTGCAGTGATGCGAATGGCAATTCCGCAATTTTATTCGCCAGTATTAATGTTAAATCATATGCGGTGTGTGCAATATCAATCGGAAACCTGATTCCGATTGTAGCTAACACAATGCCAATCATTACCAGCGGCATTATTACAAAAGAAAATATAGGTAGCAGTACAAGATTACCCAACAGTCCATACAATGGCATCGCATAGAAATGCACGGCGACGAATGGCAGGGTGAAAATTGTCGCAACAAGCGATGTCGCAACAGCTGAATAAATTATCTTTAGGATTTTGTTTTCTGGCATTTTAGGTTTAATTGTTCCCCAAAACCATACAAGACCAAACACTGCAGAAAAAGATAATTGAAATCCGGCCTGCATAACGCAGTGCGGGTTTAAAAGAAATACTGCTAGGAGTGCCATGCATATATTGCGCATTGAAATCGCATTGCGTCCCAGAATAAACGCCGCGAATACCAGTGCAGTCATTATAAACGCTCTTATTGTGGCAATGTTTGTGCCAGATAAGAACAGGTATAAAACCAATCCACCAAGGGCGAGAATCATTGCAGGTATTCGCGCCGGAACGCGTCGTGTTATAAATGGTATGCAGCGCAATATCAAATAAAATATTGCAAACAGCCATCCCGATACAAGAGTCATGTGAAAGCCACTGATTGACCAAACGTGACCAATACCAGATGCAATCCAGATGTCTGAATCGGATTCCGGAACAGATTGCTTGTAACCCAAAACCAGTCCGTCCGCCAAGAAAGAATCCACTAATTTGTGTAAATATGAACGCATAGTGGTCAGCGTTCCCGCGTTTGCGTTTGATGTTATTTCAATGTCGGATGCATATCCGGTTGCGGTCAATCCGTTAAAATATGCCCAACGGGCAAAGTCAAATGTTCCCGGTGCGTATGCGCCTGCAGGTCTAAATAATGAACCGTTTGCACGTATCGTGTCACCCACAGAAATTTCCGGCGCGTCATTCGACACGGATAGGCGCACAATCATTTTTCCCACGGGATTCGGGTTTAGGTTTTCGGCATCTATATAAATTCTGGATTTTTCGGGTCCAAAATCAATCGCGTGAACCCGTCCGGAAATTTCAATATCACGCATAGTGCGAAAAATCTGTGGTGTGGCAAATATCTTGGTGAATGCGGCCGCATACAAAAAACCAAACACAAACAGACAAACCGCACGTAGTGTGTTCGGCGTTCGCCGCAGCAAACATGGCACCAATATTACCAAGGCCAATAATGGTGCGAATGGAAGCATTGGTTCAACATCCAACCCAAAGTAAAGCGCTGCACCAAATGCCATTAAAAACGGCGCCCACAGGAATATGTTTTCAAATTGGTTTTTCAAAAAATCGCGCATATGAAATTATATGAATATATTCTTTATTTGCGCAAGATTAAATTGGTGTTTTCTTTCATAACAAAACTTGCAAACGTAAATCAAATATCCTAAAATCCCAAATTATGAAATTCAAAAAGTTTTTGCGTAAATTCTTAAATGTAATGTTTTGGTGCCTGACGGCTGGGGTTGCGGCGTTGGCGGTACTGGTTCTTATTTATGGGAATGATTTGCCCGATTACAAGAAATTGGCGACTTATGCGCCGCCGGTTGCAACACGTCTGTATGCGTCGGACGGCTCTTTGCTGATTGAATATGCCGAAGAACGGCGCGTGTTTATTGACTTTGATGATATGCCGCCGCAATTGGTTAACGCCTTTATCGCAGCCGAGGATCAGAATTTCTGGACGCATCCGGGAATTGATATTCAGGGTATTGTTCGTGCGACCGCATCTAACGCGTTGCGTCTGTTAGGTTTCAAGACCAGTTTTTCTGGTGCATCCACCATCACACAGCAGGTGGCGAAAAACTTTTTTCTGACACCGGAACGGACTCTTTCGCGCAAGATAAAAGAGGCGATACTGGCCATGCGGCTGGAACGTACTTTTTCCAAACAACATATACTGACGCTTTATTTAAATCAGATATTTTTGGGTGCGCGCGCGTATGGGGTGGGCTCTGCGGCGTTGATGTATTTTAACAAACCCGTGTCTGAATTGACTTTGGCGGAATGTGCGTTTTTAGCCTCACTGCCCAAGGCGCCCAATAATCGTAACCGCGCGGTTGAACGCCGTAATTACGTTTTGCGCCGCATGGCTGCCGAAGGTTTTATTACCCAGGCCGAGGCGGATGCCGCATTCGCCGAAGAATTAAATATCAACAGTGGGTTTACCGCCCAAATGGCCGAAGATTTTCAGTATTTCGCCGAAGATGTGCGCCGTCAATTGCTAAATACGCTTGGGCGCGAAACGTTATATAATCAGGGGCTGTACATAAAAACCACGATTGTGCCGGCGTATCAACGAGCCGCGGCGGCGGCATTGGCGCGCGAATTGGATAAGTATAACGAAGGACGCACGGAAAAATTGCAGGGGGCTATTATTGCAATGAATCCGCATACGGGGCGTATTTTGGCGATGACCGGGGGGCGCGCGTTTTCAGAAAGTTCTTTTAACCGTGCAACCCAGGCGTTACGTCAGATTGGTTCAACGATAAAGCCGTTTGTTTATTTGGCCGCACTGGAACGCGGCGTATCACCGGAGGCGTTACTGCTTGATGCGCCGATTGTCGGATGGCGCGAAGATGATACAATGTGGAAGCCGGAAAATTATGACAAGAAATTCCTGGGGGATGTGCCGTTGCGCTTGGCGCTTGAAACATCCAGAAATGTGCCGGCGGTTAGGATGGTTGAACAAATAGGTGTGCTTCCGTCAATTGAGGCCGCGCAGCGTTTCGGTGTATACCCAAAGGATATGAAAAATTTGAATTTGTCACTGGCGCTGGGGTCTGGTGAAACGACATTGGAACGTCTGGTGCTGGGGTATTCGGCGTTTATAAACGGCGGGCGTGTAATTGAACCAAAGATGGTTGATTATATCGAGGATAGATATGGCCGCGTAATTGGTGGGGCGGCTCCGGAATTTATTGAATGGGGGGCAGAATTATTGCCGCCGGAAAAGGCTGCGGAATCCGAGCCATTGTCCGACCCGCAGAGTTTGTATCAAATCGTGTCTATATTACAGGGCGCGGTTGAACGCGGCACTGGAAAGCAGGCGCGTGTTGCAGGGCATACAATCGCGGGTAAAACCGGAACAACCAATGATGTAAAGGATATCTGGTTTGTGGGCTTTTCACAGAATGTTATAGCGGGTGTTTACCTAGGGTTTGATACACCGAAACCTTTGGGGCGTGGCGCAGGTAGTCATATGGCCGCGCGCGTATTTGCAGATTTTATGAAAACAGTATTGAAAGACGAAAAGAATCAGCCGTTTGCAGTACCTGATGGCATGACATTTGTTCGGGTTAACCGGCGCAGTGGTGCGGCCGCGTCTGCGGACCCCGATGGCCAGATAATAATTGAGGCATTCAAGCCCGGTCAATCCCCTAATCCGGCGCCGAAAAAGGCTGGAAATTCTAATGCACCGGTTGTTGGTGGCGTATTTTGATGTTATTTGGGTGTACCTTGTGATATAATATCCCCCAAAGGGGGATTTTTTATGAAAAAAGTATTGTTATGTGTATTTTGTGCCGCGATGATTTGCGCATGCGATAAAAAAAACGAAGATGCGTCCGTCATTGTTCGCCAGTGTGGTGATTATACGGTTGAAATTGAGTTTTCCGATAACGGAGACAAAATAAATGCAAACATAAATGGCGATGCGGTCGAATTGGCAAATGTCGTGGCTGCATCCGGTGCAAAATTTGACGGTGTTTTGAACGATACCGATGTGACATTGTGGAACAAGGGCGACGATTGGACAATGCTGATTGACCAAGACATGGTAATTTCGTGCGTTGCTAAATAAGGTTTATTTTCAGTTTTCTTTGTGATAAAATATCAGCAAAGCAAGGAGATTTTTATGCTGACTGATTATTTCTTGTCCCGTGGTGCGGTATATTTTGCAAGCGGTTGGGCACAATTTGCGGCCGCGTTTGGTGTGGCATTTTTAATTGTGCTGTTATTTGGTCGTCCGTTTGTTCGCGCAATGCGTAGCATACAGAAAAAGGGTCAGCCAATTAGTGAAAATGTTCCGGCGAGCCATCGCCAGAAATCGGGCACCCCGACCATGGGTGGAATATTGGTTTTGGTGGCGATTTTGATAGCTTCCCTATTGTTTATGCCGTTGGCAAATCCAACCGGATGGATTGCAATTTTGTCGCTGGTGATGTTTGGTGGTCTTGGGTTTGCGGATGATTATAAAAAGGTTAAAAGCCAATCGAAAAAGGCGGCGAATGGTTTGTCACCGCGGTCGCGCCTGATTATAGAAGGAATATTTGTTGTAATTTTGGCATATTTGATAAACTGGACGATGCCCCCATATATTGCCGAATTGTCAATGGCATTGCCGTTCGGTATAATATTGCCGTTGGGGTTCTTGTATTATGTTTTTGCGTATTTCGTAATTTGTGGGGCGGCAAATGCTACAAATATCACCGACGGGTTGGATGGTATGCTGGCGAAATTATATATGCCGGTATTGGTTGTGTTGGTGGTGGCGCTATATGGTGCGACGCGCATCGGATTTATGGATACGGTTATGTTTTTGCCGACGGCAAGCGGTTTATACGCGCCCCTTGGTGCGGCGTTTGGCGCAGTTTTGGGATTTTTGTGGTATAATGCGAAACCTGCCTCAATATTTATGGGGGATGTCGGGTCGCTGGCGTTAGGTGGTTTTATGGGTACGGTTGCAATGCTGCTAAAGTCTGAAATAATTATGGGAATTGCCGCGGGCATGATGGTGTTGATACTGTTGTCTTCGTTTACTCAGACCATGTTTTTCAAGGCGACACGTCGCATCACCGGTACTGGGCGGCGTATATTCCTGCGGGCGCCGCTGCATCATCATTTTGAAGAGTACGGCTGGGACGAAACAAAGATAGTGGATCGCTTTTTTATCGTATCAATATTGTTTGCTGGGCTGGCGCTGATACTGTTGAAATTTGCGTGATGAAAGAAAATGTTAAGAAGAACAGAAGAAAGCAAACTAACCAGTTGGTATTTTGAAATAGACCGGCGATTGCTGGGGGCGTTGTTGGTACTGATTGTTATCGGCATGTTCTTTATGGTGTCGGCAGGCAGTGTTTCGGCAGAACGTAAGGGCTGGGAATGGTACACGTTCGCCGTAAAAATGCTGCCTTTTTATTTGATTGGCATAACCTCGCTCTTTGGGGTCAGCATGTTGAACAAAAAATGGGTACTGGGGTTGTCGGTGCCGAATGTTCTGGTGGGGATTTGCCTGTTGCTGGTGACGGTGGTGGCGCCACATTTGATAAATGGTTCGGCGCGCTTTGTTCATATTGGCGGATTTAACGTTATGCCCGCAGATATCATGAAACCTGGATTTGTAATGCTGACTGCGTGGTTTCTGGCAAAAATGCGCGAGAAATATAGTGGCAATATTTTTCTTAATCGTGACGCGTGGCGCGCCTCGTGGATTTCATGGTGGTCGTATCTGGCGGTGTTTTTGCCTGCGTTTTTCATCATTTTGCGTCACCCCGATATTGGAACGGCTATATTGTATTTTGCGGTAGTGTCCGGGATGTTTTTTATGGCGGGATTGCCGCTGTTCGTGATTCCTATTATTCTTTTCGGATTGTCGGGTCTGGGGGTATTGTTGTTCTTTACGTTTCCTCACTTTCATAACCGAATTGTTTCATGGGCGACCGGGACCGGCGACACGTTCCAAGTAACGCAGTCTATTCAGTCGATTCAGCACGGGGGCTTACTCGGCAGTGGGGACGACGCATTTGTAAAGCAATCGCTGCCTGATGCGCATACCGATTTTATATTTGCGGCCATTGCCGAAGATTTGGGGGCAATAATGGCGTGTATGTTGTTGGGGTTGCTGCTGTATGTGTTAAAACGATTGGTGACGGATGCATTGTCTGCGCGCGATAATTTCGTGTTTTATGCCGCAGGCGGTGCGGCGGCTTTGTTTGGAACCCAGGTTTGCATAAATCTTATGTCGACACTGCACTTATTCGCGCCAAAGGGAATGACGCTGCCGCTGATTTCATATGGTGGCAGTTCGTTTGTATCATTTTGTCTGTTGTTCGCTATGGTGCTGGCTGTTGTGCGTGAAGATAAGTGGAAATAAATAAAAAAAAGGGATTGATATGAAAATATGGATTGCAACAGGGGGAACCGGCGGACATGTTTTTCCGGCATTAAGTGTGGCGTCAGAACTGGTCAAACGCGGCAATCGCGTAACAATTTCGTGCGATGGGCGTGTGCGTGGCATGGTTGCGGCGTCGCGTCCGAAAGGGGCCGCCATGGTTCATATCTGGGCGTCTGGTGTCGGCGCGAAAAGCCGTGTTCGTCAAATTTGGGCACTGTTTAAGATTTCTGTTTCAGCAATGGCGTTGGCGTTACGATTTATGGTGCTGCGCCCTGACCGCGTGGTTGCATTCGGTGGGTATGCATCGGTTCCGGCGGTTTTTGCGGCGCATTTATGGCGTGTTCCAACGTTTCTGCATGAACAAAACGCGGCAATTGGGCGCGCAAACAAGTTTACAATGCGCTGGGTTAGAACATTGATGACCAGTTTTCCGACTGTTACCGGAATTCCCGCCGTATCGCGTGCGCGCGTGGTCTATACGGGGCTTCCGGTGCGCGGTGAAATACTGGCACAGGCCGGCGCAAAAATGCCGGGTGGGGCAAATTTGTTGGTGACGGGCGGGTCACTGGGGGCACAAGTTTTGGACGATGTTGTCCCCGCCGCAATAATGCAGATGAAAAATAAAAAGATTTTTGTAATGCACCAAACGCGGCCAGAAAATGTGGCGCGTCTGCGCAAGTTCTATGCGGACAATAAAATTCGTGCCAATGTTTTATCTTTTATTCATGACATGGCATCGGCGATTGCGGACGCGGATTTGGTCATCGGTCGCAGTGGCGCCAGCACGGTTGTGGAATTGGAAACAATCGGGCGGCCGGCAATATTGGTGCCGTTGGGCATAAATCCAGACCAGGCAGCCAACGCGGCGAGTTTTGAAAAACTGGGTGGTGGATTTGCAATTTCCCAATCGGCCTTTACGGCAAAATGGCTGGCGGCGACATTGACGGATTTGTTTGATAACCCGTCGCGTTTAGTCAAAATGGCGCAAAAAGCCTTGGTTCCAAATAATGCGGTTCAATTGATAGCCGATGAAATAACAAAATGATATCTGTCTTATTTTTCCGCTTGCGCGACTTTCGTGATTTGTTCTATGATTGTCGTGAAAGGAAAGATTATGCGACGGATTTCGGTATCTGTATTTGCCCTGTTATTTGCATTGCCGGCATCGGCCGGTACGCGTTTGCCGGTTGTAAATCTGGCGGCGGGCAGTGTTTCAGCCCGCGCTGCATTTGGCGAAGAAATTATTCAGACCCCCAAACAAATTGCAAAGGCGGATTTGGCGTCACATGTTGATGTGGCGACGCCAACAAAGGCACCGGAAAAAAAGGTTGTCACACGAGCTGCGAAAAAGGCAGCGGCCGCAAAAACTGTTGCCAATGGCGATGAAATAATTGCGCGAACCGATGTTTTGACTCCACGTCGCCCAAGTGCGGATTTATGGGCGAAATCAGATGCAAGCTTGCGTATACCAACGCCTGATGAATTTTCTGTGTTTCGTTCTGATGCCGAATTGCCAGAGGAGGACTTAAACTCCGCATTTGCAGCGGTGGAAAAGGATGCGTCAATAAATGATTTGCGCGCCCGTGCAACTGATTTAGATTCTCAAATTTCAAAGTTGGTTGAATTGCAACGTCGCGCAGATGAAAGCGTGCGTGCCACGACGCGTTCCACCAGTTCACAGAAGATAGCACTAGATTCCGCGGCCGGCCATGTCGATTCGATTGCCGCCGTGCGTGCACAAAAGCCTGCTGCAGACGATGTGGCGGATTCATCGCCGGTACAGTTATCGCGCATGGTTGTTCCAATGGCACCTGATGTTGTTGTGCGCACCGTGGAAAAGAATACTGCGCCGCGTATCGCTGCCGCGCGTGATGATATGAATTCTATGTCGCCGACCGAACTGCGCAAGGCGTTTCGTAAAACCTTTTTATCAGAAAACAAGCATTTGTCTACATTTCAGATAGACGACCGTTTTGATGTCGCCAGTGACATGACCGCGTCTGTTGAAGGATTTACTGCCCGGCGTGATTTGTCTGAATCTGCAGGTATTCGTCCGTTGGAGATAAAAATCAGATTCCGTGATGACGATGCGGCATTGTCCCGTGATAATTATAATTTATTAAGCGAATACGCATCAATCGTGGTCAGCAATCCGAAACGTGCAATTCAGGTATCGATTCCCCAGGCGGCGACGCGTAACACGGATGCACGCAAATTGGCGGCGCGGCGCCTAGCAATAGTAGAACAGGTTTTGCGTGACACCGGTGTTTCAGAACAGCGTATAATGCCAGTATTAAGCCAGCGTGATGAAGATGGATTCGTTCTGCGCGTTATTTCAAATGATCAATATGAAACATTGACCAAGAAACAGCGCGATATGTTTGGTGATACGACAAGTAAAAAAACATACAAAAGCATGTCTTGGTAAAATAAATGTATACTATCGGTCGCATTGTGCGTGGTGCGGCGAATTTCCTGATTGATTTTTTGTTTCCGCCAACGTGTCCGTTGTGCAATGCGCCAGTTGATTCGCACGGTGATTTGTGTATTGACTGTTGGACTGCGTTCAATTGGATTGATGGGCCAAAGTGTGCGAAATGTGGATATCCGTTTCCGGCACACATTGATGTTTCACCAAATGCGTTATGTCCCACGTGCGCCGCGGGTGACTGTGCGTTGGATTTTATTCGCAGCGCATGCGTTTATGACGATGCGTCAAAGGCGGCGATGTTACCGTTTAAACATGCAGGTAAAATTAAGTATTCATATTTTATGGCGTTGGCTATGATATGGGCGCTGCATGGGGCTGATATTTGCCCCGATATTGTTATGCCTGTGCCATTGGCGCGGCGGCGTCTACTGCATAGAACGTATAATCATGCGACACTGCTGGCGCGTCCGATTGCGCGGGTCTATGGTGTTCGCATGGATGTTGACAGCGTTCATAGAAAGCATCGTCCCGACATGGGGCATAAAACCCCGAAACAAAGAGTGGAAAATATCCGCAATGTTTTTACGGTTATTCGCCCAGATAGAATTCGGGGTCGGCGTATTCTTCTAGTTGATGACGTAATGACGAGTGGTGCAACTTTCCGTGAATTGCGGCGCGTGCTGATGCGTGCCGGCGCATTAGAGGTTTATGGCGTTTCGTTTTGTCGCGTTGTGCGCGCGGTGTAAAAAATCCCGCCGGGGCGGGATGAGTTACCTACATGATTGGCGTGTTGCGCGTATTATATCAAATACATCCTGTAATTCATACGGTTTTTTATTTTCTTGCTTTACAGATATAATTTGCTGACCCGGTATTGATATTGTGTATTCGCCCACGTCCCAATTATTGTTAATAACCACCATTGTATGCCCGCGCGTGTCTGTTACCATATATGTTTCGCACATATTGTCTGAACGTCGTTCAACGTGATTATTTTTCAAGATGTTTAATATTGCTTTTTTTGTAAAACTATTCATTTCTTTACCGATGATTGATATTGCCTAGTGACACCATGCTTAAAATCGCGGTGTTTGCATCTGCATATTCCTTAAAGGATGTTTGTTCATAGTCGTTATTATAGGTTTGTGCGGTCTGCGTCCTGCGATGTGCGTTATGGCACGCATCCAGAATTTTTGCTTCCTCATCGGACTTTAATGTATTAATCAATGGTCTGCGTCCGGCATTTGATATTTCAACTGTGCATAAATTATGCATGTAATTGTGATGTATTTTTATGATACGGTTGTTTTTTTCGTCGTTGACGGTATATATGTTCACGCCGCGATGAGATGTGGCTACCACCCCATTTTTACGAATAGATTCCAAAATTTGTTGTTTTAATAAATTGTCCATTTATACGCCTTTTTGATTTCTTAAGAAAAATATAGCACACAAAATTAGTTTGTCAATATTTTTTGTGTTTGCTTTATATTACCTGCTATTAATGCGCACTTGAATTTTGATTTTATTCTGATACGATTTGGTAAGTTATTACAAAGGATTTTGTATGAGAACAAGTATTTATGCCGCAATGGCTTTGATAGGCTATCCGTCCTTATTAGGGGCGTTTCCATATGTTGGTTTTTACCAGACCGTTGATGATGTAAGTAATGCGCCGAAATCCATTGTTGGGCTGTATAGTTATGGGTCAGGTGACGATGAAAAATTGGCTGGTCGTGTGCTTGCGTTATATGATAAGAACGGCGAAATTATTGAAACAATTGCGCAGCCCGTCAAGATTGCGGAAAAAGTGCAGGGCAAGCCGTTTTATGCCGGTATGGATATAATTTGGGGCATGAATTGGAACGCCAAAGCCGATAAATTTGAAGGTGGAAAGATAATGGACCCGACATCAGGCAAGGTTTATTCGTCTGTTATATGGTCAGAGAACGGAAAACTGAACGTGCGTGGAAAAATCGGCCCGTTTGGGCGTACACAAATTTGGAATGCGTTGCCTGTGGATAAATTGCCGGCCGCGTTGCGTAATCAAGACATGAAAAACTGGGAACCTGTGATTAGGAAATAAGAAAAATGAATATCGAACTGGAAAAAAACATCAACACGCATGAAATTGAATCCAAGATTCAACAATTCTGGGATTCGAATAATTTCTGGGATAATGACGTAAAATCGGGCAAAGAACCGTTTTGTGTCATGATGCCGCCACCGAACGTAACAGGAAATCTGCACATGGGGCATGCGTTGGATAATGTTTTGACCGATATTATTTGCCGATACAAACGTATGTGCGGATTTGACGTTTTATGGCAACCGGGGACAGATCACGCATCGATTGCGACACAATTGCTGGTGGAACGCGATTTGTCAAAGCGCGGAATTAACCCCCGTTCCAAGACCAAGGAACAATTGCTGGAAATCGCATGGCAATGGAAGGCGGAAAAGGGTGGCCAGATTATAAAGCAGTTGCATACGTTGGGTGTGACGCCGGTGTGGCATCGCGAACGTTTCACCATGGACGAGGGGTTATCGCGTGCGGTTACAAAACTGTTTGTGAAAATGTATAACGAAGGTCTGATATATCGGGCGCGTCGTCTGGTTAACTGGTGCCCGAAACAGCAGACATCCATTTCTGATTTGGAGGTGGAAACCCGTGAAGAAAATGGAAAGTTTTATTACTTTAATTATCCATTAAAAGATGGTGGCACAATTGAAATCGCCACAACACGTCCGGAAACATTGTTCGGCGACCAGGCGATTGCAATTCATCCAGAAAATGAAAAATTAAAACATTTAATCGGAAAAACGGCGATAATCCCGCTGACCGATATTGAGATTCCGGTTATTGCCGATGTGCATGCCGACCCGGAAAAGGGAACGGGGGCCGTAAAAATCACGCCGGCTCATGACAAGGATGACTGGGCGGTGGGACTGCGTCATGATTTGACACCCGTGTGCATATTGACCGCGGCTGCAAAAATGGCGGATATTGATGTTGTGCCCGAAAAGTATCGCGGCATGGACAGATTTGTGGCGCGGGCCGAAATTATCAAGGATATTGATGCGGCTGGTCTGTTGATAAAAATCGAGGACAAGAAAATTGCAACGCCATATTCTGAACGTGGTGGCGTTGTGATTGAATACATGGTGCGTGACGAGTGGTTTGTTGATGCCGAAAAATTAGCCGTGGCGGCGATACGTGCGGTGGAAAACGGCGATACAAAATTTATGCCGGAACACAGATACAATCTGTTTATGGCGTGGATGCGGGATATTCACGAATGGTCAATTTCACGGCAATTATGGTGGGGACACCAGATTCCCGCATGGTATGACGCCGATGGTAATATCTATGTCGCCGAAACCGAGCAAGAGGCCGTAAAACAATCCGGCGGCAAAACATTAACGCGTGAAGATGCGTGTCTGGATACTTGGTTTTCATCTGCCCTGTGGCCGTTTTCAACGCTTGGCTGGCCGGATGAAACAGATGAACTCAAAAAATACTATCCGACAAGTTTGTTGTACACCGGTGCGGATATAATATTTTTCTGGGTGGCGCGCATGATGATGATGGGCATGTACGTGATGGGACGTGTACCGTTTAAGACAGTGAATTTTCACGGCCTGGTGCGTGATGCCAAGGGACAGAAAATGTCCAAGACCAAGGGTAACGGAACCGACCCGTTAACTGTTATTGAAAAATTCGGTGCCGATGCGTTGCGTTACTGGGTGGCGACCGCCCCGATTGGAACAGATATTCGTTACAGTGATGACGAAGTCAAACGTGGCAGCAAGTTGCTTACAAAACTTTGGAACGTTGCGAAATTCGTTCTGATGTATTTGGATGACTTTGACCCGAAAACAGCATTGAGTGTACCGGTTGCATCCCGTTTTATCGAAGATCGCTGGATTCTATCGGAATTGAACAAGGCTGTGGCGGATGTTCGTCGCAATTTGGATAAGTATGATAATTATAATTCACGTGCCGCGATTGATACGTTCTTCTATGATGTGTTCTGTGATCAGTATGTGGAATTCATCAAGGATAGATTCTGGGCACCTGAAAAATACAGTGCGGAATCAAAAATTGCCGCCCAGTGGACTTTGTTTGAAGTTCTGCGCGCGATAATCGGTCTTTATGCGCCGTTTATCCCGTTTGTGACCGAACAATTGTGGCAAAAGATTTATCAACCGACCGAAGGCGGTTTGACATTGCACTTGACCGAATATCCATCGGTGGATGCGGCGCGCGACACGGACACTGCCGATATGCAGGTGGCGCTTGATATTCTAAAAAATGTACGTGGACTGCGTACAGAACGCAAGGTTGGAAACGGTGCCAGATTGGAATCATTGACAATCCCGGCGTCTACACCGAATACTTTACACGGGCTTATAAAATCAGCTGCGCGTGCAAATGAAATTCATTTGGGTGACGCGATTGATTTTGTCGTTGCACAAAACCCAGTCCAAGGGTGATATAATGGCCGAACAACTGATTGAAAAACGTGTTTTGCAGGCATATCAATGTGACCGATATGGTAATGTGCGGCCGCTTATCCTGATGAATGAACTGCAGGGTATGGCGGACAAGCATGCCGAAATACTGGGGTGTGGGCGCACGTTTTTGTTGGAACACAACATGGCATGGGTTGTGACGCATTACTTGGTCGATATTATAGAATTGCCGTGTGAGGGTGAGGAATTGACTTTTATCACATGGCCATCAAACCAGGATGCGTTGCGTGCAACACGTGATTTTGAAGTTCGCGGTTCTGACAATCGTCTGATGGTACGGGCGACATCGCAATGGATTTTAATTGATATGGCGCAGCGTCGTCCATTGCGATTGGATGAAAACTTGCCGCTATGGATGACAAATCCAAATCGTGCATGGAATCGTACTTTTGAAAAATTTCCAGATTTTGAACCACAAAAAACGCATGAAATGAAATGCCGTTTTGACGATATAGATGTAAATCAGCATATAAATAATGCTGTTTATGCCGTTTGGGCAACTGAAAGCGTTGGGTATGCATATCGTAATCAGCATAAATTGAAATGCATTGAAATAAATTTTAAGAAAGAAATAAATCCTGATACGCCAATGGTATCGGTTGATGTTGCAATTGATGACAATGTGTCGCGGCATCGTATTCGTACGAATGATACCGAACACGCCATAGTCATATGCACTTGGGAAAATTTATAATAAAAAAATGCCCGCGATTGCGGGCGTGTTTTATTTTGAACTTTTTTTGTATAATTTGTCGTATTCGGCACGAACCAATGGGACTAAAATTTGCTCGTTCTCAAACCGGGCGCCCTGCATAAACTGCGAGAAGTCGCCAAATGTGCTATCTTCCCAATCGATAAATGCAATGATTTTCATCGTGTCCGTATTGACTATAAAATTGTCATAAATGTCACCTTGATTCCATCCATACATATATCCGGGTTTTTTCGCCGAATTTGGTTTTAGGTCGCGTATAGTGCTGGGATTGGCACGACCAATTTCATACATAAACTTTGCGATTTGCCGCGCCAGTTTTTCCTTGTTTGCATTAACTGTTTTAAATGGTATCTGATTTATTTGCAGCCCGTGAATTAATTTATATTTACGTACCAGTTTTCCCTTGTATTCCAGTATATCTACATCGGGTATTGCAATCGGAGACAGGGGTTGCAGCGCATCAACAATGCGTTTTTCGCGTATTGCCACATCGCCGTTTCTATGACGCAGCGGAAATTTATAAATATATTCATCATTTACGGCCAGTATTAGATTGCGCCCGCGAAACCCTGTTATGTATTTAATCTTTTTAATAGGCATCCCCAGGTCGCGTTTTATAAGTCGCCGGTAACCTGAAATATCTGAATTCATTATGGCACGAACTTTATGCCGCGTCATTTTGTTTGGAATAAATGTACAAATTATATTTACGATTGATGCGCGAATTTTCCGCAAAATATTCATGGTCTGTTTCCCGACGTATTACGCCAATATGTTTTTTGCCTGTTCCAGCATTGTTATCGCCGCGTTTATTATGTCCGTGTTTTTTTTTGATGCTGTTACGGCAGATTTTTGTACGGCGGTTCCATCCGCCATAAAATCGTCAGCCGTATCCGGTAATTTTCCATCCCGCAGTAATTTTTTTACCCCGGCAATTGTCAGCCCGTGTTTATATAGCATGTCACGAATTACCATCAGGCGCCGTACCGTTTCTGCCCGATAATATCGCCGGCCACCATTTCCGGTTGTGGGGCGAATGGCGACCGGAAATTGCTTTTCCCAATAGCGCAGGGTGTGCGCCGGCACATTTAATTGCTTTGAAACATCGTTTATTGATGCAAAGTATTCATTATCCATGCCGGCCCCCATTTATTCCTGTGTTTCGGTGTTGTCCGTTGATGCGGCGCCTTCATCTGTGTCGGCAACCACATCTTCTTCGTCTTCGCCGGCAATTGAAATGGCTGATACAACCTTTTCATTTTCCGCCGTGCGCAGCAATGTTACACCAGCGGTTGCGCGTCCTGCGATTCGAACGTCCTTGACCGGGGTGCGGATAATTTTTCCGCCATTGGTCACCATGATGATGTCATGGTCATCGGCCACTGGGAACGAACCTGCAACCGCGGTGTTTTTGCCGCCCAATTTGATATTGGTAAATCCGCCGCCCCCACGGTGTGTGATACGGTATTCATATGAACTTGTGCGTTTACCAAACCCGTTTTCGGACACGGTCAATATGAACTCTTCGGCCGCCGCCATACGCGCCATTGTCGCATCGTCCAGAACCAGATTTGTCGCTTCTTCTTCGTTGTCAGCTTCTTCTTCTATGCCGGTCTGCATACGGCGCAGGGCACGTGACTGCTTGATATATGCGGCACGCACAGCGCTGTCACTTTCGCCGTGATTCAGCATCGCCATACCTATAATTTTATCATCAGATGCCAGTGTTATACCGCGTACACCAGTTGAATTGCGGCCTGCGAATATACGGATTTCTGGAACCGGGAAACGTATGCAGCGTCCACGGTATGTTGATAAGAATACGTCCTGATCCTCGGCGCAGGGCAATACGGAAATTAGGCTGTCTCCTTCGTCAAGTTTCATTGCGATTTTCCCGTTTGCGCGGATTGAATCAAAGTCTGCCATACGGTTACGGCGCACTGTACCCGATGCGGTCGCAAACATCAAGAAATGTTCCTTGCCGGATGCCGCGACGCGTTGGGCGTCCTCATCAGATACTGGCAAAATTGCGGTAATTGTCTCGCCCGCGGATAACGGCAACAGATTTACCAATGGCCGTCCCTTGGCGGCGGCCGCCGCTTCTGGTAATTTATATGTTTTTAATTTGTAGCATATCCCCTTTGAACTAAAGAACAGCAGCGGCGTGTGCGTGTTTGCGACAAACACCTGAACAACATAATCGTCTTCTTTGGTGGTCATGGCGTTGCGTCCCTTGCCGCCGCGCTTTTGGGCACGGTATGTATCCAGCGCAACACGTTTGATATATCCGGTGTTTGAAACTGTTACAACCATGTCTTCACGTGCAATCAGGTCTTCAATATCGATATCTACATCTGCATCAGAAATTTCCGTGCGGCGGTCAGATGACCAGCTGTCACGTACCGACACGGTTTCTTCACGGATAATCTGAACAATGCGTTCATGGCTGCCCAAAATATCCAACAGGTCTTTGATTGATGCCCCAAGCGCAGTTAAATCATTGTGAATCTTGTCACGTTCCAGCCCGGTTAACCGGTGTAACTGCAATTCTAGAATTGCGCGTGCCTGGTCTTCGGACATGTGAAACATTCCGTTTTCGTATTCTGTATTCGGGTCATCAATCAATTGGATATATGATTCAATATCAGATGCCCGCCATCCGCGCGCCATAAGTGCCGCGCGTGCCTCGTCCGGGTTGGGACTGGATTTAATAAGTTCAATAACCTCGTCCAGATTTCCAACCGCAACCGACAGCCCCAGCAACGTATGCGCACGTGCGCGTGCCTTGTTCAAATCAAATATGGTGCGGCGGCGTATAACCTCGGTTCGGAATTCGATGAACGCGTCCAGTACGCCGCGAACATTGAAAAGCATAGGACGTCCGCGGTTCAGCGCCATCATGTTTACCGGGAAGTTTGTCTGCATTTCTGTGTACTGGAACAAGTGGTTCAATACAACATCGTAAATTGCATCGCGTTTGAGTTCAATTACAACACGCAATCCTTCCTTGGATGATTCGTCGCGGATTTCAGAAATACCTTCTATGCGCTTGTCTTTGATAAGTTCAGCTATTTTTACAATCAGTTGCGCTTTGTTAACCTGATAGGGTATTTCGTCGACAATAATCGCTTCGTGGTCATGGAATTTTTCCATGTGCGCCTTTGCGCGGACAATGATGGAACCGCGACCTGTGGTGTGCGCTTTGTACGCGCCGGCGTGCCCCATGATAATGCCGCCAGTTGGGAAATCAGGACCTGGAATAATTGTGAACAATTCATCGTCGGTTAATTTCGGGTTGTCCAATATTGCAAGTATTCCATTGCATATTTCCCCCAAGTTGTATGTCGGAACATTTGTCGCCATACCAACTGCAATACCCGAACCGCCATTTACCAGAAAGTTCGGAAATTTTGTTGGCAGAACAACAGGCTCTTGTAGTGAACCGTCAAAATTCGGCTGCCAATCAACAGTGTCTTTTTCCATATCGTCCATCAGTGATGCACCCAGTTTTGATAGGCGCGCTTCTGTATAACGCATGGCCGCGGCCTTGTCCCCGTCACGCGAACCAAAGTTACCTTGCCCTTGAACCAGTGTTTCACCCATGGAAAAATCTTGGCCCATACGAACCATTGCCTCATAAATAGAACTGTCGCCGTGCGGGTGGTATTTACCCATAACGTCACCGACGATACGGGCGGATTTTATTGTGGGTTTTGTTGCCGGTGCCACATCGTTCATAACATACAGTATTCTGCGGTGTACTGGTTTGCATCCGTCACGGACATCGGGCAACGCACGGTCAACGATAACCGACATTGCATAATCCAGGAAACTTGTCCGCATTTCGTGTTCCAGCGATGATTGTGGAACTTTTACTTCGTTTATTTCATTTGGGTTTATGTTTTCAGACATACTTGATTTTCCTTACCTTTAATAACATGCCAAAGATAGCAAATTTTTAGGCTTTTGGTCAAGAAATAAACCCAAAAAAACGTGTTGACAAACATGCTGGTTTTGGTATTGTTATGGGCACTAAAAAAGAGTGAAAATGGGCACTACAAGAAATTTATTAGAGCAGCACCGCGATTATATGCGTAATTTGTCCTCGAACAAAAGTTTGGGGTATTTGGTGCGAATGGATTATATGCTTCGTGCATGGACTTTGACTAAAATGATAAAGTTTTCGGAAAAAATTGAAAATATGGCTGCAAAGTTATATAAACGCGAAAAGATAAAATAGGGGATAAAGATGGAACCGGCTTTGTTGGTTAGTCATTGGGGGCCGATATTACATTCGGCATTGGTGTACCTGTTTATTTGGGAATTATTTGTATTAGCGCTGGAAAAAGCGGGCATTTTACAAAAATCTAAATAAAAAGGTTGCGTTTTAATAAAACATATGCTTAAATATGCGCACAAAAGGATTTAGTTATGGCAACAAAACGTACTTATCAACCGTCGAAAACACGCCGTGTGCGTACACACGGATTCCGTGAAAGAATGTCGACGAAAAGCGGACGCGCGGTGTTAAGCCGTCGTCGCGCGGCGGGTCGTAAAAGATTGGCCGTTACCGCCGCCAATTAAAAAAACCGCCGTTGGCGGTTTTTTTATATGCAAAAATCAATTAGTGATTTTTATTTTTGTTTTGCTGCGCCTCCATTTAGCACGGCAATTTTTTTATTCAGCAGGGAATCAATTTGCAATTGCATGTCGGATATTTGTGCAATAGCATGCTGACCAAAGTGGTTGCGGATGGATGGCTCTATTTGTTTCAGGGCTGCCTCTGCCTTGTTGAACTTTGTAATCTTGCGTTTGTTTGAAAAATAGATTTGACGTGCATAGTTGATGTAATCAACTTCGTTCCGTGGCAGGTAACCCATATCGGCATTTTCTGTAAACAGGGTTTCGTTGCATTTGGGGATATTAAAAGGTGACTGACGTTTTACCAAATTATAGACTTTTTTTAGTATTTCTTTGTTTTCTTCGGCCAGCTGTTCAACCTTTTCACGATTTTCCCGAATATAAATGTACTGTCCACACATTGACAATGAATCTTGGATTTGACGCGAAACGTTTGTGCGAATTGAATCAATGCGGTATCTTAATGTACCGATTTCATTGTCTATGGTTGCAATGGTATGTGCTTCATTGCTTTTGTGTTGCTGGGTGCATTTGATATTCCACGCAGCAAATGTTAGACTGGCAAAAATCATTAAATATTTACTTTTATTATTCATGTTGAATTTTCCTTTTAACAAAAATATAGTTCAAAAAATCAAAATTTCAAGCACAAAATAAAATTTGTCAATTTTTTCTTGTGCCTATGGCGATAAAAACGATTGAAATCCTTTTTAATATATTATAAGGTCTTTTGTATCTTGGTCCCATCGTCTAGCGGTTAGGACATCGGATTCTCATTCCGGTAACACGGGTTCGATTCCCGTTGGGACTGCCAGAAGATTAAAACCGCCCAGCGGGCGGATTTTTTATTGATTTTCAAGTTTTTTAACGCTGGGACTTTTCATATTCAGTGATAAGTTTAGAAAACCTGCACTGATTTACATATTTTCCATCTGGCATTCGGAATGATTGGCGTTCGTCGCCATCATGATGAAAACCGCCCTTTTGGGCGGTCTTGTCTATCTTGGTTGGGGCGCACGGATTCGAACCATGATAAAGAGAACCAAAATCTCTTGTCCTACCATTAGACGACACCCCAAAAGCGTTACTGATTATAATTATCTTTGCGCGTTTTGCAATAACAAAAATCCAGCCCTGGGAATAAAAATAAAAAATTGGGAATTTTTTGCTTGCAATAAATTTATTAAAATATATAATTATTCGGATTTTTAACAATTAAATACTTCATTAATTATTATAAAGGATAATTATATGGCGCGCAAGGAATTTGTTCAGTTAATGGAAAACAATATTTTATTGTTGGACAAACTGGCATATAAACTAAAGAAAGAACCCACACAGTCACCAACATTGCCAAGACAGCAATTAAATATTCTGGTGCGACTGTATGTCAGCGGGCGTACGCGCTTGAAAGATATTGCGCGTTGCGAGCAAATTACCACGCCAAATTTGTGTGCGGCATTTCGCAAACTGGAACGCGACGGATTTGTTTCGCGCACGGTTGATGAAACAGACCGCCGCAATACGTGGTATGAATGCACCGCCCCCGGCGCAGATTTGGCGGCCGCCGCATTGGAAAAATTTCGTGGCGGCATTGAAAAAATGTTCAGCGACCTTTCCCAAAAGGACGAGGCGCGTTTTACCAATGCCCTGCGGGAGATTGAAAAGATTTTAACAAATATGGAGTTGGAAAATGCTTAACAAGCGATTTGCGTTTATTGCGTGCGCATTGTGTACGTGTGTGTTTTCGCGCGGCGCCATTGCGATGGATTTGTCGTTGAATACCGCAGTGGACATGATTTTGCACGAATCGGAAGATTTGAAAAAGGCCGAGGCCAATGTGAAAAAGGCCACAGCGCAGTTAGATGCCGTGAATGCGAACCGGTGGTTCAAGATAGATGCATCAGCAACGTACATGAACATGGTTAATGTTGAAAATCCGTCCAAGGCAAGCGGCATAACATTGCCGTCCCAACTTGGTGCGCTAATTGACGAGTCGTTGGCAAATCAGGCGGTATATCTGGAAATCCCGGATAATATGTTTTCCGCTGGTGTTAGTGTCAGTCAGCCGATTTATACATTCGGTAAAATTGGTAACGCGGTAAAAAGTGTAAAGGCCGCCATAAAAATGTCCGAGTCCAGTCGTGAAATGGTTCGCCGCGAGGTTAAGTACAGCGCGACGGATTTGTATTGGACGGCAAAAATGACCGATGATATTGTAAAAATCGCAAAATCTGATTTGCAGGCGGCTCGTAATGCGCGTCGTAATCTGGGTGCTGCGGGACGTGCAAGCCGTAGCAATCTGGTTAAAATTGAATCTGATATCGCGACCAAGGAAATCAACCTGTCTAATGCAGAATTTAATCGCGACACCGCGTACCGCATGCTTAAAATTTTGGCGGGTATAGATGCGAACGAAGAAATCACACTTACCGACAACTTTCCGAAATCTTTTCCGGAACTGGATGCTAAAAAATTGGAAAACACGCCTGAATGGGACATTCTGGCCGGACAGGTGAAAATGTATGAATCCAAGGCAAAGTCATCGCGGGCCGAATATCTGCCGACATTGGCGGCGACGGCATCGTACAGCTATTTCGCCATGGGCAACGAATTTGATACAATGTTTAATAATAAGGGGTCGCAGTCGGCGTATTGGGGATTGGCGTTGCAAATGCCGTTGTTTAGCGGTGGACTGCATCGCGCAAACGCAACCATGGACGCCATGGATGCAGAATCGGCGCGTCAAGATTTATATAAGTCAAAAAAACTAAAGACAGAAGAATATGACAACGCGATAAAGAGATACAACCATTTGCGCGATAATTTGGCGACACTGGAAAATGCGCGCAATTTGGCGGCAAAGGCGTATCAGTTTTCAACCGAACGTTTTGCCGCAGGTCAGACGTCGGCCGTCGAATTGGCCGAGGTGTCTGCAGGCCTATACCAATTAGATACAGCGTTACTGCAGGCAAAGTACGGCATTTTAATGTCTGTTGAATCAATCAAAAAACTTGGTGAATAAAAATGGAAGCATTATTGGAAAGATTTGAACAATTAAAAACATGGTCAAAGCGTCCGCGAAACAAAAAAAGAATCTATGCGGTATTGGTTTTAATCGTAGTGTTGTGGGTAATCGGTCGTTTTGCGATGGTTGCAGCGGAAAACCGGCTGTTTGTGTTTAATCCGGCGCGTGCAGCGGCAGATTCTGGACAGATTGTCGAAGTTATAGAGGTTAAAAACACATCTGGTGTTTTGACCGAACCTGTGACCGTAAAAGCCAATCGTGCAATGGTATCCAGTGGTCGCGTCGGTGTGTTAAAACCGGGACAGAAAATTGGCGACGGTGTTATTGTTTCCGTGTCGCGTGGCATTGATTTGGACACAGGAATGCATACAGTCCGTACGCGTGGGGTTTCGGACGGTATGAATTATGCAGAATATGAAATGCACGGTTTCTTTGTTCCGGCCTATGCTGTTGTTGGCAGTGACGTATTCGTCGTTGACGGTGGCCGGGCGGTGCGGCGTCATGTCAATGTTGCGCGTACCGATGCCGATACCGCGGTCATTGTCGACGGTTTGCGCGATGGCGATATGGTGATATTGTCGCGCGTTGGTGATGGTGTGAAAGTCAAAATAAAGAAATAAGTTTTTATATCAAGGATAGGAGAATATCAAATGTTAAAGTTTTTCGTCACACGCCCGATTACCACGCTTATGTTTGTGTTATTCTGGGTTGTGTTGGGATTGGTGTCTTTTCCGAAAATGAATATCGAACGTACGCCGTCGCTGGATTTCCCGATGGTTACGGCGACATTCGTGTATCCGGGTGCCGAACCGTCCGAAATTGAATCCCAGGTAGTCAAAAAGGCTGAAGATGCGATTTCTGAAGTTGCCAGTCTGAAAAAAATCACGTCCCAGGCGTTTGAAAACGGCGGGTATGTTATGGCGGAATTTAATTTGGGCGTGAACGTTAACGACAAGGCGTCAGAAGTCAAAACAAAAATTGACGCATTGGCATCCGAATTTCCAGACGCGCTAAAGCAGCCGGTTGTTGAAAAACTAAACCCACTGCAGGAATCGGTTGTGGACATTGTTTTACGTGGTGCAGACGCACGTGATTTGGAAGAATATGTGGACAATATACTTTCGAACAAGATAACCGCTATAAACGGTGTTGCAAGCGTATCTGTATTCGGCGGCCGTGAACGCGCAGTTCGCATTCAAATGGATCCGGATATGATGGCGGCTCGTGGTGTTACGATTATTGATATAGTTTCAGCGCTGGGGAATAAAAACTTGAATGTGCCGGGCGGAAAAATTGAAAGTGGAACGGGTTCGTCAAATGTTCGGTTTATCGGTGAATTCAAATCAGTTGAAGAAATCGAAAACGTACAAATCGTTACGATGGAGGGTCAAAAGTTCAAAATTTCTGATATTGCAACCGTAGTCGACGCCGCGCGCGATATTGAAAATGGTGCGCGTTATAATGGTGAAAACGTCGTTATTGCATCGGTTGTAAAATCATCTGATGGAAACGCAATTAAGATTTCAGAGGCTTTGCGTGAACGCATGCCGGGCATGATTGCTGATATGCAGACGCGTTTCCCTGGGGCCGAAATGCAGATTGTGTCTGATTCATCCACATCAATTCTAGACGAAACATATAGCACGATTTGGGGAATTGTTCTGGGTATTATATTTACGGTTTTGGTATTGTTGGCGTTTACACGTAATTGGCGTTCGACAATTATTGCGGGCGTCGTGATTCCCGCATCGTTGATTGCCGGATTCTTCTTTATGGATGGTAACGGTTTTACAATCAATGCCATGACCCTGTTGGCGTATTCGTCCGCACTAGGTACATTGGTATCAAACGCAATTATTTTGATTGAATCCGCGTTACAGGAAATGAAAAGAGGTAAGAATCCCGAAATTTCTGCTATTGATGGTACAAAGAAAGTGGCCGTTTCTGTTCTGGCGGGTGTCGGAACAAATGTTGTGGTATTCTTGCCGCTGGCATTTATGGGTGGGATTGCAGGTCAGTTTATGGCGCAGTTTGGTATGACGGTTGTATATCTGACATTGCTATCGCTTATGTTCTCGTTCACGCTGGCGCCGATGATGATTGCGAAATTTTTGCGCCTTTCCGCACCCAAAGAGGGCAAGTCACCAGTTGTCGCCACCCCGGTTGATATGGAAAAGACGCCGTTGCGCCAATGGTTTGATTATCAGTTCCGGCATCCGGGGCGCGTTGTTTTGGGGGCGTTTGCTGTATTGATTGCGTCAACATTCCTGATGCGGTTTGTCGGAAATGAATTTTCACCGTCGACCGATACAAATGAAATTACGATAACCGCGCGTGCGCCAATGGGTGCAACATACGAGAAGTCTGAACATTTGGCGGCACAAATTGAAGAAGTGTTGAAAGAATTTCCAGATGTAAAAGCTTCAACGGTTAAAATTGGTGAACGCGGACTGCATAACATCAGTGTGAAATTAACGCTTGAAGAATTAGGCAAGCGCAAGATTTCCGATAAAAAACTGGCGCGTGAAATTCTGCCGAAATTGACGGAAATTCCGGATTTGGAGGTTCAGATAAAGGCTGGCGCCGGAATGTCAGCATCGGTATCGAGTGATATGGTTTTGAACATCTATGGCGAGGATGATGCCCAGCGCGAGGCATATGCTGCCCAAATAATAGACATGATAAACCGCATACCCGAAGTTCAGACAGCGGTTCTTGCCGTGCCAAGTCCGAATAATGAAATTCAGTTTATTCCGGATCAGTCAAAAATGAATTTCTGGGGCGTGTCGAATTCTTATGCCGGTTCGGCGTTGCGTGCGGCATTGTACGGTAATGATGATTATAAGTACAAGGAACATGGCGAAGAATATCCAATTATTCTGGAATTTGCCAAGCCGTTTAAAAATGGTGCGTTGTTTGACAATGTTTATGTGAATTCGCAAAAGGGCATGGTTGCTGTGTCCGAATTGGGTGATGTGAAAAGCATCCCGGCAACATCAAACATCAACCGCCTGGATAAAACCAGAATAACCGAAATTGATATAAATATCGGTAAATCCACCATGGGACCGGTTCAGCAAAAGATTCAGGCCGGCCTTGACGCCATGGAATGGGAAATGGGTTACTATGCCCAGTTCGGCGGCATGTCCGAAACGCAAAGTGAAACCACCGGTGAAATTGGCCAGGCGTTCTTGTTAGCGACCATATTGACCTTCATGTTGTTGGCGGCGATATTGAATTCATTGGTTCACCCGTTGACTATTGCGACGTCAATTATAACCAGTTTTGCTGGGGTGTTTGTGATGCTGTTCCTGTCTGGGGCATCAATGAACGTTGGCGCCATGTTGGCATTTGTTATGTTGGTGGGATTGGTGGTTAACAACAATATTTTGGTATTGGAACCGACGATAAAGCGCATATCCGAAGGTGCCGTCCCGCGCGTTGCTTTGTGGACCGAATTGACGGATAAAAAGAACATGGTTCTTATGACGTCAATCGCCGTTATAACAGGTATGTTGCCCCAATTGTGGTCGACAGACGGCATGAAGGTCGCAATGGCCGCGGTTATGATTGGCGGTATGGCGGCGTCCTTGGTTTGGACGTTTGTGCTGACGCCTGCGCTGTTCTTCCTGATGGAGGGAATGCGTCGCCGGGTTAAGGCCGCGCTGCGTTTCAAGAAAAGAAAAACAAACGCATCAAAGAAATAAAAACGGGGGCTGGGCCCCCGTTTATTATTGATGAATATAAGATTTGCGGCGCAAGCAAAAGGTTGCTATAATGCCACGAATGGTAAAACATGAGGATAAATAAAATGTTAAAAAAAGTTGATGTTGTCGTGTTTGATTTTGACGGAACATTGTCCGCCCACGACTCAAATGTAGAATTTGCAAAGTACTGTTTTCGTAAAAGTCTGCGGCCATGGCTGTTTTTGCCAGTGATTGGTGTGGCGGCGGCGGCGCACATGTTTAACCCCGGCGGTACATGGTGGCGCGAAACTATGCGTTGCTTTATAACGCCAAATATGGTGAAAAAATTTGCGCCCGGTTTTATCAAGCAGCATAAACGCGAACGCTTTGGCTGGGCCAAGGAGCAGGTGGAGATTGAACGTAATGCAGGGCGCAAAGTTGTACTGATTTCTGCGTCGCCGGATTATTTGTTGCCGGGATTGGTGCGGGATATAAAGTTTGATGCGGTTATGTGTTCACAAATGGAAAAATCTCGGCCGTGGAAGTATAAATTTCTGTGCTGGGGCGCGAACAAAGTATGTGCCTTGGATGCGTGGGCGGTTCAAAACAAATTTGTACCACGGGTCGTGCGTTCATATTCAGACAGCATGGCCGACATGCCAATGATGGAAATTTCCGCCGAAGAAGTCTGGGTGGACAGAAAAACTGGTTTAAGAAAACACGCCTAATGTGTTTTGTGCCATGTTGGGGTATGATTACTGCATGGCAATACCATTGGTTGAAACTTTGTCGGATTTATTGAGTGCATCTTCCGGTGCGTTGGTAGGGGCGCTGGTTACCGGATTGTTTAATCGCGGTCGGCACAAGCAATTGTCAAATCAGGTGTCGATTAGTCGTCGTGAACTGGATAATATAAAGTTAGAAAATGATCGTCTGTTGGCAGTTATACGCGACCGCGAGAAAACCATTATGGAAATGCAGATGAAAATTCTGGAGGGCGAAAAACCCGACGTTAAAAAGCGACGGAAATAATCCGCCGCTTTTTGTTTTTCCAAATTTATAAATAATATTTTAAGCATGAATATAATCATGTTAATTTTTTGTCGTTTGGCGGACATGAATCGCCTAAAGGTTGAATTTGTTGTGTTTTTCTGCTTGGTGTAAAGTTGTTTTGAATATAGTTGCGATTGATTTAATCGCCATTATCTATTAAAAGTTGTATTTTTGCTTTGTTTTATTTGAACTTTGTGTTAAAATTTGAGCAAGAGAGAATATGAAACGCGTATCATTAATTTTATTGTCCGCAATATCTGCGATTGCCTTTGCGCCGACATTTGACGCGCGTGCTGTGGTTGCGACCACAAATGGCAATAATTTGACGGCTTTTAATCCCTCGGGTGCAAATAATAACAATAACTGGAATTCGCTTATCAATTCGCGAAATTCGGTGGGAACGCCGGCCACGGCCGATTTCGGAAATTGTAATGCATTGATTTTGCGTTGTGCACAGCCAAAATGTGCAAACGGTGGTTGCACATCAATGGATGTTGCGGCGTCAATTGTGTCGGGGTGTGTTCAATCAAATGACTCGTGTAAGCAATATGGAAATGATTTAGTTCAATATATTTCGGCGCAACTGGTCGCGTCATCTACCGCCAAGGCGAACGAGTCCGCCGCACAGGCCGCAGCGGCCGCGCAAAATGCCGCCGCAC
This sequence comes from uncultured Alphaproteobacteria bacterium, assembly GCA_947053455.1. Classification (GTDB taxonomy): domain Bacteria; phylum Pseudomonadota; class Alphaproteobacteria; order Rs-D84; family Rs-D84; genus Enterousia. Next base: position 48,564 of record CAMRSV010000003.1, on the reverse strand, counting down.
AACAGTCCGCACAGCAGATGCAGCAAATGCAGATGCAAATGCAGCAGATGCAGGCGGAAATGGCCGCACAAAATGCCCAGGCGATTGCCCAGTTGCAATCCGCATTGGATGAACAGAAGCAATTAACCGCCGATGCCATGGCGCAAAATAGCACAAATGCGGGTGCTACGGGCACCAATGCTGAAATGGTGGCAAGTCCGTCTGGTGGAAACCAATTAACCGCGGCGCAGGTTGCCGCCGCACAAAATGGCGTGTCTAGTGATATATTGTTGCGTGAACAGATTTCGGGTGAAATCTTGTCAAAAATTGAAAATGCCGAGGTTGCAATGAAATCGCTAAAGGCGACGATGGAAACGGCATTTGAATATGCTGGGTGCGATAAAAAGGGAAATAATTGCGCCGGCCCCAAGCGTGTAAAAGTGTTTAAAGACCGCGCGGAACAATTCTTTGAACCGTACAATGATGTTTTGGGTGAAATGTACGATGCGTTGACAACCGCGCAGTCTGTTGGTGTTGATATTACTGATATATACATGATGCTAGAGGGCAGCTGTAATATTTGGGGACAGTATTTATGCGCGTACCCAGAAAATGGTAACAAGAGATATACATACAATAATAGCAATTGTATAAATGGCAAATCTGTGGCGGGTGATGGCGCCAAGGGTGGGCATTCGTGTACAATGGGCATGGTTATCCCCGCTGAAGATGATATGTATTGCACATTGAATAAGACATTAAGCAGTTCGGATCAGGTTTATCGTGATTGGTTAGATGGTGAGAAAAACGGTGACGACAGCATTCGTGTCGGATGTGCGTCGGCCGCGTTGGATAATTCAAAAATATTCGGTAAACGCAAGAAACAGGCGTCAATCGATATTGAGATTCTGGAACGCATAATTGAACAGGACGCGCCGGCGATATACGGTTCGGGTCTGTTTGGGGGAAATACAACACCCGCAAATGACGGCGTAATTTATTGTGCGGTAAATGAAAATACATTACCGGAACTACAGAAAGCGGTTAATCTTAAACAATTGCCAGAAAAAGTTTGCGTTAAAGATTTAAAATCCACTTATTCTAAAAAAATAGGTACAGGTCCTGTCACTAGTGATACAACTATTGAAACCAGTTCTTATTGTAGTACTTCAATTGCGGCGGGAACTGCCGAATGTAAATGCAAGAATTCAGGTGGTATTTGGACATTAAATAGTACTTGTAGTTGCCCATTTGGATATTCAGAGGACTTAAATGGTGAATGTAAATTTAATATGACGGATGGTACAAAATCACTGGGACCAGTCGAAAAGGCAGCAAAAAATCTATTTAAAATGCCTGATTTGAACGCCAATAGCCAAGCAATTAAAGATTGTGTTGCGGCCGGCAAAAACTGGGATGTAGGTACACATACTTGTAAATAAAGCGCAAAATGGTAATTATTATAAATGGTAAAAACAAAAAGAATAATTTTTAATTTGCTAAAAATACCTTGCGTATGTGCGACAGTTATGGCGTGTGCGTTGCTGGTTTCCCCTGTTGTTGCCGCGACAAACAATGGCTGTGAAAAAGATGAAAATGAATATATTTCGCCGGAAATTGCATTATGCAGTGTTCACGCGTATAATATAAACCACACGATAAACCCATCGACCGAGGCAAAAAAACAGGCCATGAAAGAGGTTGTCGCGCTGAAAACCACCATCATGACCCAGCAGATGTACAAGCAGTATGAATATCTGGATGCGATGATGCGCCGGTTTAAGACGCAACTTAAAAAAGCGGTACTAACCACCAGTCTGCAGGCGGCCGGTGCCGAGGCGGAAAATTCGTCCAGCGGCACAGCCAATTCAACGGATAAACGAATAGTATTGGCTGGGACGCAAAACTGTATGTTGTCGGCGACGAGTCCGGTTAATGCCGCCGCATGTCTGCAATCAAATGTCCAGACGGTTGTAAACGCAATCAATGCCGGCAATATCACGGACGCAAAAAAGCAGTTACGCCAGGATTTGGAAGTTGCGGAAACTTGGCAGATTATAGACGCATCCAAGAATCTTTATGATAAAAATAATGCCTTGGCAAGCTGCAGTACTATAAAAAGCAGTTCAACCGGCACAGGTGGAACCAGCCGTCGCGAAGAAGTTTTGGATTGTGCGCAAAAATTCTTGGTGCAGATTGCAACCTATAATTATCAGCAGCAACAGGCTGCCCAGCGACAAAATAATAAAATTCCGTAAAGTATAAATTTATCACGGCGGCATTTATACCGCCGTGAATTTTTTATGCCGGATTTCTATGGAACGGCAGTTTGTTTGTATGCCGAACAATTACCCACAGTCTTGTCATTGCGGGTCGTTATGGCGACAAAGCAATCCAGTAAATAAAATTTATTCGTTATTTTCCGAATATAAAAGATGAATTTGCGCTAATACGGATTATTTCATTTATATTGTCTTCGTCACAGGCGCGTTGGCGTATCGTCTTGCCACATGTTTCGCATCTATGCGTTATAATAAATCCGTCGCCACATTTTTCCACAGATATGGGGCGCATCATTGCGCCACACGTCGCCGCGCGGTCACCCGGATTGTTGTCGACATGGCGCGACCATAGGCACTGTGGGCAATGATTGGTGTAACCGTTTCCAACGCATTGTGCGCCGCAATGGGCGCAGACAAAATTTTCAATGCGTTTGGTAAAAGTTTTCATTATTTGAATTATATACCCAGCGCGCTGCGGTACATCTGGGTCAGTTCGTCTGCCTCGTCCAGTTCATCCGGATCCATTTTGCGCAGGCGTATCATCTGGCGTATATATTTCGGGTCGAATCCCGCAGATTTGGCTTCGCTGTAAATTTCCTTGATGTCGGCGGCAATGGCGGCCGTTTCCTCGTTCAGTTTTTCAATTCTTTCAATAATGGTCAACAACTGCTGGTTGTCAATGGCGCCATGATTTGCATTTTTCATATAGATTTCCCCTTGTTTATTTCAAAACTTTATGATATATGATTATTCGCAAAAATCAAGAAAAACAAAATAAAATAGGAAACAAATCATGAAAAGATTTACAAAAATTACTTCTTCTATTGGCCCCAATAGCGAAAGCCGCGAAGTACTGCAGCAAATGATTGACGCGGGTGTTAATGTATGTCGTTTGAATTTTAGCCACGACGTCGGTGATGCCCAGGGTAAAAAAATAGATATTATTCGTGAAATCAGCGCAAAGACAGGCCACCCGGTCGCGGTTTTGGTCGATTTGCAGGGGCCAAAACATCGTATTGGGGTCTTTGAAACCGAAGACCGTTTTCCGATTGTTCCCGGACAAAAATTTGTTTTTGATTCTGATCCGACACCGGGTAATTCCAACCGTGTTCAATTGCCGGATATGGATGTTATCAAGTCATTAAAGCCGGGTGACCGCGTGTTGTTGAATGACGGCAAAATTGAAATGAAGGTGGAAAAGGTCAATTCTGATAGCATTGAAGCAACCGTTATTCGCGGTACTGAAATTTGGTCACGTCGCGGATTCAATTTGCCCGATACCGAGGTTGCGACATCTGTTTTGACCGCCAAAGATCGTACGGATTTGGAATATGCACTTACCAAGAATCCGGATTATGTCGCGATTTCATTTGTTCAAAAACCAGAAGATGTTATCGAAACACGTGAATTTATTACGGCGCGCACATCGCATCCGGTAAAAATAATTGCCAAAATTGAACGCCCCCAGGCAGTCGAAAAAATCGAATCCATTATTGATGTGGCCGATGGTATTATGATTGCGCGTGGTGATTTGGCGGTAGAAGTTCCGTTTGAAAAGGTTCCTGCAATTTCCCGTCGTATAATTCGCCTGTGTCGTGAACGCAATAAACCGGTTATCATGGCGACGCAAATGTTGGGTTCCATGGTAAACAGTGATTTCCCGACACGTGCGGAAATTTCCGATATTGCGACGGCGGCATACCTGCATGTTGATTCAACCATGACAAGTGAAGAAACCACAATCAGTGCAAATCCCCCGTTCGTTGTTGAAACAATGGCGAAAGTCCTGCAGAATGCGGATCAAGATTCCATTGAAAATGGTCAGGATTGGTCTGATGCCGAAGACCTGCCGGAAAACGATTGGGCGCTGTCTGTGACAGTTATGGCTGAATTGAATAACGCGGCGGCGATTGTGGTATTTTCTGAAACGACGGTGCCAGCGACATTGATTGCATGTCGTCGTCCGGATGTGCCGGTGTTCGCAATTGCCCGCGAAGATGTTGTTGCAAATCAACTGTGCCTGTCGCGTGGCGTGCATTCCAAATGCGATGCAAAAATGTTCGCAGACAAAGATGCAATCGCGGCTGCCAAATGGTTCGGATTGGAATCCGGTATTTTGGTTATCGTTGACGGTGAAAAAATTTCCCTGCGCAAACTGGGTTAATTTCTTATTGCCAATAAATTATCCGCCCTTGACCACGGGGGCGGATTTTTTGTAGTATTTGTTACATGAAGGCAAAAGGCTTTTTTCTTTATAGTTTTTTTGCGGCGGCGCTGTGTATGCCGGCGAATGCGGCGCAGTATCGCGCCGCCTTGGTTGCTGATATGGATACGGGACGCATATTGTATCAGGAAAACGCAACACAGCCGAATTATCCAGCATCATTAACTAAAATAATGACTTTGTATCTGACGTTTGATGCGTTGGAACACGGGCGGCTGCATTTGGATGACTATTTAATTGTTTCGCAATCTGCGGCAAATGCGTCGCCGGTAAAACTGGGGCTGGCCGCGGGCAGCAAAATTTCCGTTGAAAATGCTATAAAGGCGGTCGCGGTTTTAAGCGCAAATGATGTCGCGCGCGTGTTGGCGGAAAATCTTAAAGGTGGCAAAGAGGGGAATTTTGCCGGTCTTATGACACGTGTTGCTAATGAAATTGGACTTGGGCAGACTAATTTTGAAAACTCGTCCGGACTGCCGAATGACGATCATTTGTCGACTGCGCGTGATATTGCGCTGTTGTCAATGGCAGTGTATAAACATTTCCCGCAGTATTGGAAATATTTCGGAATAAAGACATGGACATATAATGGCAAGACGTATACGAATGGAAATCGACTGCTGGGGGCATATGCCGGGTGTGATGGAATGAAAACCGGTTTTACAAACAAGTCAAAATATTCTTTGGTTGCGACCGCGCAACGTGGTGGAAAGCGAATGATGTCCGTGGTTTTGGGCGCAGAAAACAAGGATGTGCGTGCGAATGTATCCATACAAATGTTAAACAAGGGGTTTGCTTTATCGGGTGTCGCGTCCGATGCGGCCACCGTACCTGCATCGCCCGCACCGGTGGCGCAGCCAAAATCAAAAACCACCGCGGTGCCGACATTTAATGCGGCATACGTTGCGGCGACAAGCGGTGCGCAGCATAATTCGGTGCCGGCAAAATCAATCACTGCATCAGGTTCTGTTGCGGCCGCGACCGGTGGCGCCGGGGTTCAATTTGGCGCATTTTCATCACGTGATGCGGCCGTAAATCAGGTTGCCAATGTGAAAAGTTCGTTAAACGTTACGCCGGTGATTGAAAAGGCGCCCAACGGAATGTGGCGTGTGCGTGTAAATGGATTGTCGGACGCAGCCGCAGCCGCTTTGCGTCAGCGTGCATCCGGCGCTGGAATAGATAGTTATGTATTTCATTAAGTGATTTTATTATGAATTCGAAAATTGAAAAGTTGATTAAACAGTTTGCAAAGTTGCCTCGTGTCGGCAGTCGCGCCGCCCAGCGCATTGTTCTGTCTTTGCTGCAGGACAAGACGGGACGCGCGGCGCAACTCTCGGCGGCGTTAATGGATGCGGCGGAAAATATCGCCCCGTGCCCAGTGTGTGGAATGTTGACCGAACGCGGTGCGCGTGCATGCGAGTTTTGCGGCGACGCCGCGCGCGCCAACGGACAATTATGTGTGGTTCGCGATATTGGCGACGTCTGGGTTTTGGAAAAATCATCTGTTTTTCGTGGCCGGTATCATATTTTGGGGGGATTGTTGTCAGGGGCAGCGGGAACAATGCCCGATGATTTGAATATCGCTACATTGCCCGGGCGTATAAAGGATGAAAATATTACAGAAATTATTTTCGCACTGCCCAACACAGTCGAAGGCAAGACAACCCAGCATTATGTTATGTCGGTTGTCGGCGACAATTGTGGGGCGGCGTTTTCTGAATTGGCATCAGGTGTTCCGTTGGGTGGTGATTTGGATTATCTGGATGATGGGACATTAAGCCTGGCGTTCGGGGGGCGCAAGACGATATGACATGCGCGATTGAATCTTTGCCGCCGGTCTCAAGCATGATGCGTGCGTCCGGCCTTGTGCCGAAAAAGCAGTTCGGACAAAATTTCCTGTTTGATTTGAATTTGACGGGACGCATTGCGCGCAGTGTGCCCGATATTGAACGCATGACTGTGGTTGAGGTGGGACCGGGGCCCGGTGGCCTTACGCGGGCGCTGCTGATGGCTGGGGCTAGGCGCGTTATTGCGATTGAAAAGGACACAACAACACAACCAATTTTATCGGAAATAGAAAACGCATCGTCGGGTCGATTGATGGTTATATATGATGATGCGTTGAATGTTAATTTTGAAAAACTTGGGGTCGCAGAATATGCGATATGCGCAAATTTGCCATATAATGTCGGCACAGAATTGTTTGTACGCTGGTTAATCCGTGCGGCTGGTGGTGCACCCATAAAGTCCATGACATTAATGTTCCAGCGCGAGGTGGCCGAACGCATCACCGCGCGGCCGGGTGATGCGGCATACGGGCGGCTTGGGGTTTTGACGGCGCTGACGGCGGATGCAAAAATTTTGTTTAATGTGCCGCGGACTGCATTTACCCCACAACCCAAAGTGCAAAGCGCCGTTGTCGGTGTTATTCCAAATCCGGATAAAATTCGTGCGCTGGGTGATGTGTTGAAATTGGAAAAAATCACCGCCAAACTTTTCGGTCAGCGGCGCAAAATGATACGTGGTATAATGCCTGGCGTTGATTGGACGCAATTCGGGTTGACCGGTGCAGAGCGAGCCGAACAAATTTCACCCGAAACATTTGCACAAATGGCGCAGCAGATTGCCATATAATCCAAAATTTTATTGAAACAAATACCCTCAAATGTTATGATTCATGCATTCAGGCAAATGTCTAGATTGGGTATCATAACCCTAACGTCATAGTGTCTCGTGGGTGACAATAAAAACCCTCAAACCAATTTGGTTGGAGGATGGTGAATATATTGAATAAGTTTGCTATTTTCTATGACGAATAGTTATGAACCTCCAACCATCTGAAATATGTCTGGGGGGGTAAGTGATACGAGGACAAATTATGCGTCGGATTTTAATTCTGTGGTTATGGTTAATAGTCAGTCCGGTGTGTGCAGCATCCGTAGAAAACCTGATGGAAAATTTAAGATTTTATAATGCAACCATTACAGATGGTGTAGTGACCCAGATTACGGCAGACTCGATGACCGATATGAAATGGAAACTACAGATTTTTTATAATAATAACAAGCATCAGCCGTTCGGCGATATGAGTTATGATGGAATAGTAATGTTTGTAGACAATCGCCTAGGGTTTATTTCATTTACTGTGACGATGCCCGATGATTTGGAAGATTTGGCATATTTCAGGTTTGGTTTAAATGGTAAAGAAATTGATACTTTGGTTGTTTTTGATATCAAAAATGTTGTGCCAAATACAACATATACATTGCAATGGCGTGTGTTAAATAATACCCAGGGGCTTGTATCATGGGATGATATGCGTCTGGTTCATTGCGGGGCTGGATATACATTGGAATTGGGTGATACAAATTGTTCACGTCCATGTGAAAATCAGACGGTCGTCGGTGGGCACATACCGGCGGATATTGCGCGTGTTTATGAACCGGGTATATGTACATATACACCGTCAAATTTGGTTTGTGACGATGGTTATAAGAAGATAGACGCAGCGTGTGAAAGGCTGTGTGCGGCCGAAATATCAAGTTTGCATTTTGGTAACAATAGCATCCCACTCTATGATAGAAAGATTGGGACGCCGGTATTATGTGTTCAGTACAATGGCAAAATTTGCTATGGGCGTTTGGCATTAGGTAAAAATACCGGATTAAATGTTGAATTAAACGGCGCTGTTTACCATCTTATTGATTAAAAAATCAAGTGACTTCGTATTACAGGTTATATATAATACGAATTGATATAGACTTCAGGGAGAGGAATGTATGTCAATATCTATCTTGATATTTTTTGCAATTATATTTGTGCTGGCGTATATATTGCGTACGGCAAAAATAGGGGCATTGGTTGCATTTTTAATTGCAGGCGTTTTATCCGGGCCGTATTTGCTGAACCTGTTTGAATTAACAGAAACATGGAAATTTCTGGGGGATTTGGGTATACTGTTTTTGTGGTTTAATATCGGTTTGGAAATAAATATGCGCCGCCTGTGGGATATGAGGCGTACGATATTTGGATTTGGGCTGACCCAGGTTATGATGGTTGCGGTGATGCTGTTTCCGATATTGCATGGTGTTACATCGTGGTCGATTATGGGATGCATGATGGTGGCGCTTATGCTGGCCATGTCTAGTACGTCCGAAGACCTGCAACTGATGACAGAAAGAAATCAATTGAATACGGAACCGGGTCGCCAGACATTTTCAATTTTATTGTTTCAAGATTTGCTATCGATACCGTTGCTGGCTATGTTGCCGGTGTTTGCAGGTCGTTCGTTTAATCTGGGGGCGACGGCAATTGATGTTTTTGTATGGTCTGTGGCATTGATACTGGGTGTAATTTTTGTTGGGCGTTTTGTTTTGAATCCGTTGTTAAAGCTTGTATCGCGCCTAAAATCGCGCGAAGTATTTTTGTTGGCGGTTATGCTGAACATTGTTGTGTGGGCGGTCGTGCTGGATTTAATCGGAATGCCGGCGGGGTTGGGGGCGTTTCTGGCAGGTATGTTGATGTCTGAAACGATTTACCGTCATCAGGTCAGTGCAGAAATCAGTCCGTATGCAATGTTGTTCATGGCGTTCTTTTTCATATCGCTTGGGATGGGACTGAATTTGCCGATGTTGATTGATAATTGGTATATAGTCATTTTGGGGCTGATTGGATTAATTGCTATAAAGTTTGTGGCGATTTATATCGTCGCGCGTGTACGCAGTGTTCCGTCGCAGGATGCATCAATGATTGCGCTGGTTTTGGCTCAAGGGGGCGAATTTGGACTGTTGATGCTGCAGACTATGAAGGCCGGTGGAATTGAGGCAATACCGCAAAATCATGCTGAAATTGTTACGGCGATAATAACATTGTCGATTATGGTTACGCCGATATTGCTGTGCGTATATGATTATTTAAATCGCCGTGGGTGGCTGTTTGCACAGCGTCATTCGCACCAGTTTAACAAGGCTGATCCAGAAATACAACCGACGGTTGTAATATGTGGTTTCGGGCGTGTTGGACAGATTGTTGCACAACTGATGATAGAAAAAGATATTCCATACGTTGCGCTTGATTTGGATGTAAGTGCCGTTATGTTAGGGCGTGACCGCGGCTTTAACGTTGCATACGGCGATTGTTCAAATAGCAATGTGCTGCATGAACTGGGGCTAAACACGCGCCATACGCGTGCAGTTGTTGTTGCGCTGGATAATGCGGTGACCGCGCGAAAAACAATTTTAACCGTAAAGGGTGTCGCACCACGTGTAAAAATATTCGCGCGCGCACGCAATCTTGCCGATTCCAAAGATTTATTAAAAGAGGGTGCCTTTGAAGCATTGCCAGAAACGATTGAGACATCTTTCTTTCTGGGACACGGGGTATTGGAATATTTGGGTGTGTCGGACAAGGATATTTCAGAAATGCTCGATGCGTTGCGTGCGGATAACTATGCACTGCTTAATGCGGGTGAAGATACCAAGGATTGATGTTAACCTTTACGTTGTTTTTGTCCCGGGTCGCCGGGACATTTTATTTGCTTTTGAGGGTCATGCCTGCTATATTTTTTTCACATGGGGAAAAAGATGAAAAAAGTATTTAAATATTTAGCTATAATATTGGGCGTTATTGCAATTGACCAATTGACCAAGGGTATTTTGCTGTATCTGATTTTGGGGCGGGTGCCAACGTTTGGCGCGGCGCTTAATCTGGTGCCGTTTTCATACATAATGGCGCACGTGTGCGATGTATTTAATATTGTCTTCACATGGAATCCGGGCGCATCGTTTTCAATGTTTCGCGTACTGGGGGAAACCGCGCCGTTTATAATAATATTTGCCACGGGTGCAATTATAGGGTTTATTTTGTATTATATGTTCCGCCGTGGGGACGTGCATGAACGTACGGCATTGGCGCTAATTGCGGGTGGGGCGATTGGAAATCTGATTGACCGGATACGCTTTGGGGCGGTGATAGATTTTCTGGATTTTCACATTTGGGGATATCATTGGCCGGCGTTTAATGTGGCTGATATTTGTATTTGCGTGGGCGTTGGACTTTATTTGTTTAATTGGTGGATGGCGCGTCGTAAAAAATTAATTGCACAAAAGGGTGGAAAATAATCATGGTAAAATATATGAACAATAATAATTCAGGATTCAACATGTGGAACGCAAATAAGAATGCGACGCAGCCATCAAAGGCGTCTTCGCGTATTGGCGGCATGTGGTGGTGGTTTATAATGCTGATTGCGGCATGGCTGATAATCGGGTGGTGGGTTTCACCTACGCCACCGACTGATTTTGTTGATACGAATGTTGACGCCATAGATTTGACCAATGTGCCCGTATATCAGGTATCCTCCAATAAATTATCGGCCAGCGTTCAGGGACTGCGTATACATGATGTAAAATTATCAGATTTTGCGGCGTCGGCTAAAGATTTAAATGGTGCACGTGTGTCACTTCTGGGGGCGGCGGGTGACTATGCAGAAGTTGGCTATATCGCGACGGGCGTCGCGGCGCCCGGGGTCGATGTCAAATGGCGTGGCACACCGGATAAAATGACATGGCGTGATGCGTCTGGTGTTCAATTTACACGCAGCATATTTATTGAAGATTATGTTATAATTGTCACCGATGAAATAAAAAATAATTCCAAGGTACCCGCAACATTTGCGCCATATGCGCGTATTGTGCGGGGGGCGGCCGATAAATCATCAGCGGGCGTTAAAACCGGTGCGGTGTCTTTTATAAATTCCGATGTTGAATATCGTGATTGGCGCAAGTTGGAAAATAAATCCTATGCGTATTCAACCATTAATGGTTTTACAGGTTTTGCCGACCAGTATTGGGAAACAATTGCATCCATTTCCCGCCCGGATCAGACGATTCGTGTAAAGGGTGCAGGTGATAAGTTTGTTGCCGACGCGGCGGCGGGTGCGGTCACAATTGCCCCTGGGGCGAAGGATACAATTATCACGAATATTTACACCGGCCCGCGTTCACAGGATGCGTTGTCTGCGGCCGCACAGCATATTGCCGGAATTGATGAAACAATGGATTACGGTTGGTTCTGGTTCTTGGCGCGACCGATGCTTTGGTTGATTAATATGTTTAATTCGTTTGTTCACAATTATGGTATTGCGATTATTTTGATGACAGTGTTGCTGCGACTGATTTTGTGGCCGGTAACGCGCAAATCTTATACGTCAATGATGGCAATGCAGAAAATGCAGCCTGAAATGGCACGAATTCAAAAACTGTACGCCAATGACAAGCCGCGCATGCAGATGGAGATGATGCGCTTGTATCAGACACACAAGACATCGCCGATGTCCGGATGTCTACCGATGCTGATTCAGATACCGATATTCTTTGCATTGTACAAGGCGCTGTTGGTCTCTGTCCAGATGCGCAGCGCGCATTTCCTCTGGATTTCAGATTTGGCTGCGATGGATCCATATTTCATATTGCCGATATTGATGGGTGCGACAATGTGGCTGCAGCAGTATTTGCAGTCTGCAAGTTCAAACAAAAATGCCGGAAATGACCCGGTTGCCCAAACGCAAAAGGCAATGAAATGGATGCCAGTTTTGTTTACAGTCATGTTTGCCTGGATGCCGGCTGGATTGGTGTTATATTGGACTGTGTCAAATATATTGGCCATTGTCCAAATGTACATAATAAAAATGCGCACGGCGAAATAAAAAATCCCCCGTTTGGGGGATTTTTTATTTAAGCATGTAAATTAATCGCCGGTACAGGGCATCCGGCGTTTGTACAAGTGGTGCATGCATTCCGATTACCCGTTTTGTGAAATTTACGCATGTCATGGCGCGCATTGCATCTTTTGGCACAGTGATGTCGCCCGGTATATATAAAAAGCGCCATCCATGGCCGCGCAGCACGTTTATATCGCGGCATTTGAGAGATAATCGCGCAATCTGCTTGCGCCGCAGAAATTGATACAGATGCAGTTCCGAGTGCGCCCCTATTTGTGGTATAATCACCGCACAGTGTCGAAAGTGTCTGCAAAAAATTCGTGGTAATATTTTTGATGTATTTAATGAAAATGCAATAATAATCATGTTAGATATTCCCATATGTTTTTGTAATAGGCGCGGGCATTCGTATCTCCCCGCCGGATGCCGTTTGCCGATTTTTTTATTCAATCCATCCCTGCTGGGTGAATGCCGTGTTCAATGTTTCCATTGCGCGGCGCCATAAGTCCGCGGCACGATTTTCATGCCAAATATGCTGATGTGGCGCACGTCGACGGTCACCGAACTTTTTCATTACTGCCAATTGTTCGTCATTTAGCCGTCCTGATAAATACAATTTTGTTATCAGCGTTTCAACATCCAATAATTCGCAGGGTCTACGAGTTGCATGTCCAAAATTCCGTACAAAACCATGCTGAACAGATTTTGAATACAGAAACCAAAACCACAATTGTTCGGCATTTTGAAATTTTTCCGAATTGTTTAGTACGGCTTCTTTTTGTGTCATATTATCCCTCCTTTGTGTTTAGATTATTTATGACAGGTTGTTCTTTTGGTATAGAGCAAGAATTGAAGGCTGTAAAATATTACAACCAATGGTTGAAATACGATTATGTTTTTCGATTCGTTGGTCGCTTTTGTGCATATGTGCACGAATCGCAAAAAATCGCGTTTTTCAAGGCGGTACAAATTGGCATATAATAAAAACGGCACGCGAATATGCGTACCGAATGCATGAATATATATAAATCATTTATTTATTTTTTCAACCCCCCTCCCACGGTTATATTAAAAAATCCCCACGATGTGCGGGGATTCATGTTATTGTATCGGCGGAAAACAATCACCTCCGGTTTCCGGGCAGCAATTGAATCCCTGGTCGCCCATATCTGTATATATTTCACCGGTGCAGCAACCGTTTGCATCTGGATTGGCACCATCTTCGCATGTTATCGTGGGGGCTTCTTCTGTTGGCAATTGCAAAAACGGGTTCACAATTTGTGTTTTATCTTCGTCTGCATACTGCAACCCAAGAACATTTTCATTGTATGCTGTTGTTCCCACACCGCCCATGCTGACAACGCTGTTTTGGTTGCTGGCTGACTTCTGATTTTTGAACAGTGCGTCCTGGCGGGCGTTGTTTATCGCCTTGTATTGATTAGATTGGCAATAGAACAGAACTGAACTGTAATCCAAGCCGGCATCATACACGGCCTGTGTTTGTTCATCAGATAATCTTCCGTTGGCATACCCTTCGCAATATTGCGCCCAATTAAATGAACGAACCTGGCCGACCCATGAACCGTCTTCGTAATCTGGAATGGCGTTATTTTGGACGTTGCGGCGTCTGTTGCTGCTGTATTCTGTTATTGCACATTTTTTACCCGGATTTTCTGTTGCTGTGCCGCATGTTACCTGCAAATCAACGGGTGAGTATACAGTTATGCGTGTACCGGCCGCGATTGAAAACGGCGGTACTGTATTTTCCATCATATCAACCATCAATTTCTGTGCCACCTGATTCCAAGCAGTGATAATTTCATTTTTAGCTAATTCCGATGAACGCAGTGTACCGCTTTGCACCACAGTGTTATTGTCCAAATCAATCTGATTAACAAACTTGTCCGCGACGGGCGCAATCATGTTTACCGCCGCCGGAACAATCGCCGTTAACATCGGCATAACAAACTGTTCCAGATAATCGGTGCTGCCGCGGCCGGGAACACCGGTGCGTCCCTGGGCGTCTGCGGAAAACGGATCTTGACCTTCTTGGAAATTAAATTCAACCCCACTGGGCAATATAAACTGATACCAACGTATATCCATACGCCCAATTGTGGTATATGGTCCCGGCAATGTGCCAGTTACATAGCCCATCAATAGGGTGCCGGCCGGTATAATTACCGTGCGACCATTATCGGCATAAACATTGCGGTCAACAGTTGCACGAACCGGCAGTGTATTGTTTTTTAACGCTTCTACATCGGCGCGAATATCCGAAACAATTGTTGCCGGAATGGGTTTATATTGACGCAGTATAAATGAACGGTCAAACGGCTGCGTATTTTGGACGGTATCGCCGCTAGAATTAAAACTTACGTCCACGGGCGCTGGCGCCAACAGAACCTGACCCATACCTTCATTCAATGTGGTTGTGGATAATTCTTCGGTGGTTAATTGCCGTGCACGGTTTACCTTTTTTATAGCCGGCGCATTAGACAGCTGCGGAATCGTTCCATTTAACGAAATTGTTGTTTGACCAATGTGTTCCGCATCAGTACCGATTTTTTGACCTGACCCGTCAATTGATGTAATTATGCCATTGTCCGGGTTGTAAATTCCAGTCGGTGTATCGCAGTTTTTATCAGAAAATGGATGAAAATAATATGCGCCACCTTCGGGCTTTATCCAGCCAATTTGATTGCCGGTTGAATTGTAACCCGCAAATGCAAAGTCAGAACATGTCTCTGCACGTGCCGGCGTGTTTGTGACCGGGGATGAAACCGGTGGCAAAGGTTGCACGGTTTCGGTGATAATAAAATCATCATCATCATCATTGTTATCTGCAAACGGGTCAGATGGTGCAATTGTTTCAATTTCGCGCACAATTTCAGATTTTATCGGCGCTGGTTCCGGAATGGGTTCTGGTACAACAATTTCCGGTTCTGGTTCGGGCTCTATAAAATTTACCGGCGCCGCGGGTGCGACCGCGCCCAGTGTAACGATAATTTTATCTGTGCGCACCATTGCATCGGATTCGTTGGCGCCACGCCAGTCAATAAACATAGTGTTTCCTTCGGCGGTGGCGGCGGCGGTGGGCACATAATCCACAGTTATCGTGCACGAGATTTTATCGTTAATCTCGCCCATGTTTGGACATGTTTCTTTGTGTTCAAATCCGGATATGCTTTTTGTATCACGCACAGCCATGATTTTTACCGGGCCGTTAGCCGATACTTTTATTGTTTCCGTACGACGTTCATCAACTGGTGTGTCTGCCCAGTCAATTACGTCCGGCGTTATGTTTAATTTTACCGGAATGTCATCTGTGTTTTGAATGGTTTCCTTGTTCCGGCCACCGGTCAGCAACAGTGTCAACAATATCAGCACCACAATGAACGCCGCCGCCAGCAGCAGCCACTGAATATGCTTTGGCGTTGTTTTGCGCAAATCTGAAAATTGTTGCTTTATTTTTATCATACTTTATCCGCCGCGTGATTGGATTACTGGATTCTTACTACATGGCAACTGGCGCCGCTGAATTTTAGCAATTGGTCGCACAGTGATTGCGCAGAGTCTATGTCGGTCATTGGCCCTATACGTAAACGGTACAGGCGCGCCGTTGATGCGCCGGAACCTAAATCGCCGACCCCCTGTTCGTCAACCGCAAAGAATACCATGTCTTTGTACGGCGTTAGCAGACCTTGACCATTTTCGCCGCTGAATTTCGCCAATAGTCCCGTCCAGTAATCATCCAGTGCCTTGACCGACGTATCGGACTTTAGTTCCACGGCAACCCCGGTCTGATTGCTGGTAATCAACGGTATATTTGTTTGTGGCAGATATGAACCCGCAGTCAATCTTTGTGTTGGCATCATTGTCACACCGGACGTGCCGCCACCCATGACTGTTTCCGTCATCGTTTTACCATATCCTGCGGGCATATAGTAGCCTGCGCCGGTGGTGCTGTTGGCGCCTTGACCCATGAATATTGGTGTCCCGGTATAATTTGTGCCGGCGGCATTTATTGCATTAATATCCATTTGATAGGCAATGTTGTTCAATGATTGTCCCGACATTATAGATTGTGCAACATTAGCCTCGGCCAGTGCCATGACGGATGCTGTATCTGCAATCAGGAACGGCTTTTCACGTTTTTTAATACATACAATACGCTGGCCGCTGCGCAAAACCATGTCGCCAACCGCCTCTACTATCAACAGACGGCCATCTTCGCCGTCGGTGCGGAATCCAACTGGGGATTCGCCGCCTTCGACCAAAAGCGATACCACCGGGCGTTGTGTCATGGCGATAACCTTGTCGCCAAAGTCGATATAGGTAAATATTCTGTCGCGCCATACGCGTTCCGGTGCAATTACATAATCATCTGGGTTTGGAACAAAAATATCCAAATCAAAGCGGAATTCGGACGGGTCGATTTTCATTGACTTTATCCATCCATAATCTTCGCCGTCAACGCCAACTGTGTTTGATGCCGCAGATTTTTTTGCAAATATTGAATTCATTCCGCCGGACGCTGTCGTGGCACTGGTTCCTGTGCTGGGCAATGTGGTATTACCGTCCAAAACGATATCAACCTGCGAGTATGTGATTTCACTGGAATTTGCAGGTTCCGCGCGCAGGTAAAAAACATACGTATTTCCAGATTTGCCCGTTACAATCATGTTTGTATCACCACCTTGGACGGCGGGCTGTGGGCTTATCATCATTGTACGTCCACCCTGGACGGCGTCCTGAATTGTGAAAAGACCTGTGTTACCAATAACTGCATCTTGAATTTGTTCGCCATTAGGCAGCGTCACCATTGTAACCATGCCGTTGCGCAGTTTTATTGGCAAAACGCTGCCCTTGGTCCAGGATAATTGGGCGTATCCTGGCTTACTGCTGCCGCTGGCCATGTTGGCATGTGGGTTGTCCCATGCCTCTTGTATGCCATAATCTTCGGCAAATGCCGGTGCTGCAAAGCATAGCATACCGATGCACAGCAAGGATACATTTAATTTGAACGCTTTTGAAAAACTCATGTCCATAATCCTTTCTAAATCAATTAGTTGGGCAAGAAACCAGTGTCCAGTGGGTCACCGTTTCCTGATTCCACCTTATATTCCGTTACGCGTATTCCCAACGGATTTTCCAACCGGTCGGCCCATTTCATTTTTTCGCCGTCTGTTGTTTCCAGCTTTACCTTTATTTTATAATCTTTTTTATCCATCTGTCTATCACTATCTGCACAAAAATAACGGAAATTTACAATATATGTATCATCAGTGTTTGAATATGGTGATATTGCGCCGTTTTGAAATTCAACCGAGCATGAAAATTCAAAATCTGGTATGTTATTCATCTGGGCGTTCCACATGTCCGTTTGAATAAATTTCGTAAATACCGCATCATCAGACCATACTCGCACGACACCATCACGATTGTTAGCCCATTTTTCACGCATTATTTTTGCATTTGGCACGACCTCGTTTCGCGCCTTGATATATTCACGAATAAAAGCCTTTTTATAATTTGCCAAATTTTCATCGTTTGGTGGCATTTCAATAAGCCGCACCTCTAAATCAGCGCGTGGCTGGGATGCCAGGAAAAATATTTCCGGCCGGTTAAGTGGGAACATTTTATACAATGTTAACCCCAGCGCCATTAATACAACCAGCGCCGCCGCCAAGACAAACGTCATCAAGCGTGATACTAAAACTGGCGGTTCTATGCGGTTTTGCACGGTTTTTTCTCTCCTAGTATGTAAATCATAGAAAAAAAGGCAGGGGCCGTGCAAGTAAAAAGTGTGCGTACTTGATGTCGCGCAAGTACTATCTGCTTGATTTTGAATATTTATTGCATATTTTGCTTGCGCTGTCGCGATTAAAATCTTATAATACTTTCCGCTTGATTTTTTGTGATGCTGTGCTATCTTGTCCAAGACTATATTGGCCCGGCGTTGTAAATAGCAGGCAATTGGTTCTTTTTTAGGGGCATAGTTCAACGGTAGAATATCGGTCTCC
Organism: uncultured Alphaproteobacteria bacterium; assembly: GCA_947053455.1. GTDB lineage: Bacteria > Pseudomonadota > Alphaproteobacteria > Rs-D84 > Rs-D84 > Enterousia. The sequence goes on along the minus strand of CAMRSV010000003.1, from coordinate 30,336 downwards.
AAAACCGCGGATGAGGGTTCGATTCCTTCTGCCCCTGCCAAATTAGCAAAACGCATGAAATACGGTTTGCTAATTTGGAATGGTTGGAGTAAGGTGGAATCGAACCTGAATGGTAATGATGTTGGGTTCGCATACGAGTAAGGTTTTGCAAGCAAAGTGCAGCGAAACCAATACGAGTGGTGAGGGTGCAGTCCCGAACATTCCTTCTGCCCCTGCCAAGGATGACCAAGTAAACAGGATAGATAGGCAGTTTTTATGAAAAAAATACTGGAATATATAAAATCGGTACGCAGTGAATGGTTTAAAATTGTATGGCCGTCGCGCGATACCGTAATTCGTTCTACGATAATGATTCTGGTGTTTTCTGGTTTGGCGGCATTGTTCTTTTTTGTTGTGGACAGTGCGCTGAACGCAATTGTTGGCTGGATTTTCTAAACACGGGCAAAGGATGCGCATATGGAAGACAAAATGCAGTGGTTTGTAGTTAATGTTCACACCGGGTGCGAAGACAAGGTTGCACGGAACCTGCGTGAACAAATTGACAAGCGGCGCCTGAACGCGCTGTTCGGCGAAATTTTGGTGCCGACGCGCGAAGTTGTGGAAATCAAGGGCGGAAAACGTGTCAAGGCGGAACGCAAATTTTTCCCAGGGTACATTGTTGTTCAAATGGTTATGGACAACGAAACATTTTCGTTGGTAAAACTAATGCCGCAGGTTGTTATGTTCCTTGGGGCGAAAAATAAGCCAATCGCCGTCAGCGAAGAAGAAGCACGCCGCTTGCAAAAGCAGGTGGAAGAGGGTAGTTTCCTGCCAGACGATGTTGAGTATGAGGTCGGTCAAGAAGTTCATGTTATTGATGGGCCATTTGCTGGGTTCAACGGTGTTGCATCCGAAGTTGATAATGTAAAGCAAAAAATGACAGTAACAATTCTAGTCTTCGGTCGTGAAACCAGCGTTGAACTGGAATTTGAACAGGTCGAAAGAGTGTAAACGCAAACGCGCCCAAAAGTTTTCGCGGGTTTTGTGGAATCGTTCCATTAAAAATTCGCAAACCCGTGGTAGATGCGCCACATCGTACCACGACACTAACTGAAAAAGGAGTGATGAAATGGCAAAAAAAGAAGTTAAGGGATTGGTCAAATTGGTCGTCCCTGCGAAACAGGCAAATCCTGCGCCACCAATTGGACCGGCGTTGGGTGCCGCGGGCGTTAATATCGCCGAATTCTGCAAACAGTTTAATGACAAGACCGCCGACAAGGAACCGGGTATGCCGATTCCGTGCATTATCACGGTTTATACTGACCGCAGTTTTGAATTTATCATGAAACTGCCGCCGGTATCTTACTATATCAAAAAGGCGTTGAAACTGAAACTGGGCTCAAAGAAACCGGGTCGTGATTTTGTTGGCACGATTACCAAGGCACAGATTAAAGAAATTGCAGAAAATAAAATGCCGGATTTGAATTGCTCTACCATTGAATCTGCGATGAATATTGTCGCCGGTCAGTGCCGTTCTATGGGCGTAAAGGTGGAGGAATAATATCATGAAACAGACAAAAAGACAAAAGACTTGGGCAAATCTGGACACGGACAAGGTTTATTCCATCGCCGATGCGATTGAAGCTTTGCGTCCCTATGCGTCCAAAAAGTTTGATGAAACATTGGAAATCGCCATCCGTTTGGGTGTTGATGTTACCAAGGCCGATCAGAATATCCGTGGAATGCTGTCATTGCCGAATGGAACGGGTAAAACCGTTCGCGTTGCGGTCTTTACGGCTAATTCCCAGGACGAGGCCAAAAAGGCGGGTGCCGATGTTGTTGGCGGTGAAGAATTGATTGAAAAAGTCGCAGGTGGCGAAATCAATTTTGACCGTGTTATCGCAACACCGGATATGATGCCGAAAATGTCCAAAATCGCACGTGTTTTGGGACCAAAGGGCTTGATGCCGAACCCGAAACTGGGCACCGTCACGAACAACGTGGCCGAAGCGGTGAAAACAGCCAAGGCCGGTCAGATTGAATATCGTGCGGAAAAGAAGGGCATTATTCACGCCGGTATTGGTAAAATGTCATTTGAAACGGCGAAACTGGTTGAAAACGCGGTTGCGTTGATTGAACAGTTGAAAAAGGTAAAACCTTCTTCGACCAAGGGTCAATATATCTTGGGTGCGGCGGTTGCTACAACCCAGGGCCCGGGTCTGAAGGTTGAGGTGAAATAATAACTGCATCCGGCGGTAATTTTTGCCGGATGCAAACAAGATTTCTGTCCGAGACTGATGGTGTGGCACCTGTCGCTTAAAGGGAAACCGCCGTCATAGACAAAGAAAAAATTCTTTGGGGCAGGAAAAAGGCCCCATCCGGGTGGAAACGCCCGATGGAAAGTTAACAACAGAAGAAGTAAGGGTATGATTTTATGAGACGCGAAGAAAAATCAGATTTGATTTCAGCGTTGCAGTCGTCCTTGAAAGAAGCAAACGGTATTTTCGTTATTGAAAATCATGGTTTGACAGTTCAAGAAATGGAATCACTGCGCAATGAGTTGCGCCCGTTGGTTTCCGTTTTCAAAGTTGTCAAAAACCGTTTGATGAAACTGGCGCTAAAAGGTACCGATTTCGAACCTGTGTCTGATATGATGAAACGCCCGACGGCGGTTGCGGTTGCGACCGACGCGTTGGCGGTCACCAAAGTATTGGCCAAATTTGCGGATGCGCATCCGAATTTGACAATCGTTGGTGGTAAAATGGACGCAGATGTTCTGGATACGGACGGCGTTATGCAATTATCCAAGCTTCCTTCCCTGTTGGAAATTCGTGGTACAATCGCGCGTATCCTGGTCGAACCGGGTTCGCGTTTGGCGCGTGTTTCGGCAGAGTATGGAAAAAAGAATCAATAACACGCAGAATGGCAACATTCTGAATTACTGAATAGGAGTAATAAAATGGCAGACATTCAAAAATTGGTTGAAGAATTGTCAAAATTGACCGTTTTGGAAGCAGTTGAACTGTCCAAAGCGTTGGAAGAAACATGGGGCGTTAGCGCCGCCGCCGCCGTCGCAGTTGCGGCCGGTCCGGCTGCTGCCGCTGCCGAAGAAAAAAGCGAATTTGATGTTGTTCTGGCCGAAGCCGGTGCAAACAAATTGGCGGTTATCAAGGCTGTGAAAGACATCACAGGTCTGGGTCTGGGCGAAGCGAAAGCTTTGGTCGAAGGCGCACCGAAGACCGTGAAAGAAGGCGTTGCTAAAGATGAAGCCGAAAAAATGAAGGCTACATTGGAAGCTGCCGGTGCCAAGATTGAATTGAAATAATTTAATCACGCACGGGCACACAGCCCACAAGTCGTCGCGGTAATCGCGGCGCAACGCCCAGCCCGCCGGGGATTTTCCCCAGGCGGGCGCACAGGCGTAAAAAAGATACAGCGATAAGCAGTCGCTTTCGTTTGCAAAACGCACAAGAAAAAAGGATTCAGACCCATGGCAGTTATCCAGAAATTTAGAAAATCTTTTGGAAAAAGTTTTTTGCAAACTCCGCTTCCTGATTTAGTTGAAATTCAATATAATTCATACAAAGATTTTTTGCAGTCTGATGTTGCACCAGAAAACCGCAAGAATGTCGGTCTGCAGAATGTGTTTTCGTCCATGTTCCCAATCAAGGATTATGCCGGCATTGCCGACCTGGAATTTGTGGAATACACTTTGGACAAGCCTGTATACAATGTTAAAGAATGCATGCTGCGCAATATGACTTATTCCAGCAAGCTGAAGTTGAAGCTGAGATTGATTTTATGGGACATCGCCGAAGACGGAAAAAAGTCTCTGCGCGAAGTCAAAGACCAAGAAATATTTATGGGCGAAGTGCCGCTTATGACCGAACGCGGCAGTTTTATCGCGTCTGGTGTTGAACGTGTAATCGTTTCGCAAATGCACCGCGCACAGGGTGTTGTTTTCGCGACAACCAAGGAAGCCAAGGTTGCCGGCAACCCAATAACTTATACGGCACGTATTATCCCAGAACACGGCAGCTGGATTGATTTTGAAGAATCAAAGGGCGTGATTTATGTTCGTATTGACCGTCGCCGCAAGGTTCCGGCGACAGTATTGCTGCGTTGTTTGCCGTCGGCGGCTGATGAAAAGAAGTGGTTGGCAGATCCGCGCAAGGCAAATATCCGCGGCATGAGCGATACCGAAATATTGGCGGCGTTTTATAAGTCTATCCCGTTGTCATTTGATGGCAACATGTGGGTTGGCGACACCAATAGTTTTGAAGCTCTGGATAAATATCGCTTGAATTATGATTTGATTAATCCGAAAGATAAAAAGCTTTTGGCGTCCAAGGGTGATAGACTGAATGCAAAGCGCCTGGATAAAATCATGAACGCGTCAAAGCAGTTCGGAATTATGCCGGAATCTTTGATTGGTGAATACCTGTTTGAGCCAATTATGAACGGCGACGAGGTTGTGTTCCAATCCGGCACGGAAATTACCGAAGAAGTCTTGGCCGATTTGGATAAGATGAATGTCAAAAACATTTCATTGATTTCCATCGACAATTCGACCATTTCCGCACATATGCGTAACACGCTTATGGCGGACAAGACAACCAACCGCGAAGAAGCGTTGATTGAAATTTACAACATCATCCGCCCGGGTGAACGCCCGACATTAGAGGCGGCAATCAATCTGTTCATGCGTCAGGGTTTTGATGCTGCATACTATGATTTATCTGCGGTTGGCCGCTTTAAGATGAACAAGCGCTTAAAAATCGAATCGGGCAAAAAACCGGAAGATGAACGCTTGCTGACCAAGGCGGATTTCCTGGCTGTATTGAAGACGCTGACAAATATCATTGACCGCAAGGATACGGTTGATGACATTGATAACTTGTCAAATCGTCGCGTGCGTACGGTTGGAGAATTGCTGGAACAGAATTTCCGCACCGGTATGGTTCGCATTGAACGCCTGGTTCGTGAAGCATTGTCGAGTCCAAATATCGCCAACATGCAGCCACAGGATGTCATTAATGTTAAACCTTTGATGTCGTTGGTATCGGAATTTTTGGGTACATCGCAACTGTCACAGTTTATGGATGCATATAACCCGTTGTCCGAAGTTGAACACAAGCGTTTGATTTCTGCATTGGGGCCAGGCGGCTTGAACCGTGAACGCGCAGGCATTGATGTCCGCGACGTTCATCCGACGCACTATGGCAGACTTTGCCCAATTCATACACCCGAAGGTGCAAACATCGGTTTGATTAACCATTTGGCTACATATGCGCGCGTAAATCCTTATGGATTTATTGAAACGCCATATTATGTTGTTGAAAACAACAAAATTACCGACAAAATGGTGTACTTGACCGCGGACGAAGAACTGGGACACAAAATTGCCCAAGGTAATACGCCCACAACCGCGGCAGGTGTCTTGGCCGAAGATATGGTTACAGCACGTGTAAACGGTGAATTTATGATGGTGCCAAAGGGCGAAATCGACCTGATTGACGTTGAACCGCGTCAGGTTGTGTCCATTGCGACCGGATTGATTCCGTTTATTGAAAGTGACGACTCGAACCGTGCGTTGATGGGTTCAAACATGCAGCGTCAGGCGGTTCCATTGATGCGTGTTCAGGCTCCATTGGTCGGAACAGGTATTGAACGCGAAGTGGCGCGCGATTCACGCACCGGTAAAGTTGCAAAGCACAGTGGTGTTGTTGAATCGGTTGATGCAGATCGTATCGTTGTAAAATGCATGAACAGCCGCAATGTTGTGACCGGTGTTGATATTTACAACCTGGAAAAATTCGAACGCAGCAACAGTGAAACTTTGATTCATCAGAAACCATTGGTAAAGGTTGGTGACCGCATATCCGCGGGCGATATCATTGCCGACGGTGCGTCTATGAATTACGGCGAACTGGCGTTGGGGCGCAATGTGTTGGTTGCGTTTATGCCGTGGCGTGGTTATAACTATGAAGACTCTATCGTTATTTCTGAACGTATTTCCCGCGACGACGCGTTTACATCAATCAAAATCGTTGAGAAGGAATTCAAGGTTCGTGATACGCAGTTGGGGCCGGAAAGCCTGACGCGCGATATCCCGAACGTTAGCGAAGAAGCGTTAAAGAATCTGGACGAATCCGGTATCATTTACGTTGGTGCGCGCGTGAAGCAGGGCGATATTTTGGTTGGCCGCGTTTCACCGAAATCTGAAACACTGCTGACCCCGGAAGAGGCGTTGCTGCGCAACATCTTTGGTGAAAAGGCGTTGAATGTAAAGGATACATCGTTGAAGGTGGGCCCCAACGAAGAAGGTACCGTTATCGGTGTTAACGTTCTGACACGTCATGGTGTCAAAAAGGACGAACGCACCCAGATGATTGAATTGCAGAAAATCGAGAAGATAAACCAAGACCGTGAAGAAGAAACAACAATCATTGAACGCGGTTTTGCCGATCAGATTTTCCAAATCGCCGAAGGCGAAACAATTGAAAACGGTAGCGGAAGCCTGAAACCCTTTATCGGCAAGAAATTGACCCAGGAGGTGTTTGAAGGTATTCGTGCGGCTGATGTCAAGAAACTGGTTGTAAAAAACAAAGAGGCGCAGGCGAAAATCGACGAATTGCGTGAACAGCATATTCTGAAGCTAAAAGCGTTGAACGAAAAGGCGGACGCAGAAGTTGTCAAGGCAACTGAAAGCAATTCGCTGAACGCAGGTGTCTTGAAAGAGGTAAAAGTTTACATCGCACACAAGATGAAACTGCAGCCGGGTGACAAGATGGCCGGACGTCACGGAAACAAGGGTATCGTGTCCAAGGTTGTTCCAATCGAAGACATGCCGCATTTGGCGGACGGAACCCCGGTTGATATTGTTCTAAATCCGTTGGGCGTTCCCAGCCGTATGAACATCGGTCAGATTCTGGAAACGCACCTTGGTATGGCGGCACGCAGTCTGGGTCAACAGATTGGCGACGTCCTAGAAGAAGTCAAGGCCAAGCGCGCGGTAACTGATGATTTGCGCAATATAATGGGCAAGATATACGGCAAAGAAACCGCTGAAAAATTGGAAAAAATGACCGATACTGATGTCCGGGCAGAGGCGGCGTTGCTGCGCGACGGTGTTCCGATGGCGACCCCGACATTTGACGGTGCGACATCTGACGACATCCACAAGATGTTGAAACTGGCTAAATTGCCGGAAACCGGTCAATTTGATTTGTATGACGGAATGACGGGTGAAAAGTTTGCACGTCCAGTTACGGTTGGCGTGATGTACATGTTGAAACTGCATCACTTTGTTGATGAAAAGATTCACGCACGTTCCGTTGGTAATTATTCATTGGTTACACAGCAGCCGTTGTCTGGTAAAGCCCATATGGGTGGACAGAGACTGGGTGAAATGGAAGTGTGGGCATTGGAGGCGCATGGTGCAGCACACCTGTTGCGTGAAATGTTGACGGTGAAATCTGACGATATTGCGGGTCGAAACAAGATGTACGATTCCGTCATCACCGGCAGCAATGATTTCCAACCCGGCACACCCGAAGCCTTTAATGTATTCGTTCGCGAATTGCAGGGCTTGGGTCTGGCGATGACACCAAAGAAAATGGATTAAGTGGGAAGACGTACGTGGTTGGCGACCGGTGGAATAATTTGCCGGTCGCCCGCACTAAACTTTCACTCTTTTTGAAAGGAGCAAAATACATGACCAACATGTTGCAGAAAATATTCGGACAAATTGAAACTAAAGAGCAGTTTGACGCACTGCGAATCACCATCGCGTCCCCAGAAGAAATTCTGTCTTGGTCCCATGGCGAAGTCAAAAAGCCAGAAACCATTAATTATCATTCATTAAAGCCGGAGGCGGAAGGGCTGTTTTGTCAGCAGATTTTCGGTCCGGTCAAGGATTATGAATGTGCATGCGGCAAATATAAAAGAATCAAATACAAGGGACTGATTTGTGAACGCTGCGGTGTGGAAATCGGGCCGGCATCTGTTCGTCGCGAACGCATGGGGCACGTCAAACTGGCGATTCCGGTTGCACATACATGGTTCCTGCGTGAAGGCAAGATTGCGACATTGCTTAACAATCTGCCGCAGAAAAAATTGGAACAGGTTATATCCTATGATGCGTATATCGTGATTGAACCGGGTTTGACCAATCTGAAACAGTATGATGTCATCAGCGAAGATGAATATCAAAACGCCGTCGAAGAATTCGGTGCGGACGCGTTCCATGTCGGCATCGGTGCAGAAGGCGTGCGCAGCATTATTGCAAATCTTGATATGGGTGACGAACGCACACGTTTGCGCGCGGAACTGCAAGACACCAAGTCAGAGGCAAAGCGCAAAGCGTTAATTAAGCAGTTGAAGCTGGTTGAAGCGTTCATGGATTCCAAGACGGATCCTGCATGGATGCTGCCGGACATTATTCCGGTTATTCCGCCAGATATGCGACCACTTGTTACGCTGGATGCGGGGCATGTTGCGGCATCTGATTTGAATGATTTGTATCGTCGTGTTATCATCCGCAATAATCGCTTGAAAAGATTTATGGAAATGCACGCGCCGGAAATCATTGTCCGCAATGAAAAGCGTATGCTGCAGGAAGCGGTGGATTCCCTGTTTGATAATGGACACAAAGCACGCCCAATGGTGTCGCAAAACCGTCGCCCGCTCAAATCCCTGTCGGATTCGTTGCGTGGTAAGTCAGGACGCTTCCGTATGAACATGTTGGGTAAACGTGTTGATTATTCTGGTCGTTCTGTTATTGTGTCGGGACCGACCCTGAAACTGCATCAGGTTGGTTTGCCGAAAACAATGGCGTTGGAATTGTTTAAACCGTTTGTGTATGCACGACTGATGGCGGGTGAATATGCAAATACGCTGAAAACTGCACGCAAGATGGTTGAAAACGGCGAAGACGTTGTTTGGGAAATTCTGGAAAAGGTTATTTACGAACATCCTGTTTTGTTGAACCGTGCGCCGTCGTTGCACCGTCTGTCTATGCTGGCGTTTGAACCGGTTTTGACCGAAGGAAAGGCGATACGTCTGCACCCGTTGGTATGTAAAGGCTTTAATGCTGACTTTGACGGTGACCAGATGTCTGTGCATGTTCCGATTTCATTGGAAGCACAATTGGAAGCGCGTACTCTTATGCTGTCGTCAAACAACGTTTTGTCACCGGCGAACGGCGAACCCATGATTGTTCCATCCCAGGACATGGTTTTGGGCGTGTACTACATCTCGCTTATCAATGGAGAACACAACGAAAAATCACCGCGTTTCGCGAACATGGACGAAGTGCAGTTGGCATTGGAAAACAAGACAATCACGCTGCATACGCCGATTGTTGCGCGTATCAACGGCAAAACATACAAGACAACGGCCGGTCGCATGATTTTGGGCGAACTGTTGCCGAAATCCGACAAAATGCCGTTTGATTTGGTAAACAAGGTTATGCCGGTTAAGGAAATCAAAGCTTTGTTGGCAACGACATATGAACGCTGTGGCGACAAAGAAATGATTCTGTTGGCTGACGCGTTAAAGAACACTGGTTTTGAGCAGGCAGCGCGCAGTGGTATTTCCATCGGATTTGACGACATCGTTATTCCGGAGGAAAAGAAAGAACTTATCGCGAATGCAGAAAAGTCGGCCGAAGAAATTGAAAACCAGTATCAGAACGGTTTGCTGTCCGGCGGCGAAAGACACAACAAGTTGGTCGACCTGTGGCAGAAAACAACTGATAAACTGGGTGATTTGGCGTATGCTGCGCTGGGCAAGACCAGTGGCGACAATTGGAACTCAATCTTGATGATGGCGTTGTCTGGTGCACGTGGTTCCAAGGGTCAGATTCAGCAGTTGGCTGGTATGCGTGGTATGATGGCGAAACCCGACGGTTCAATTATCGAAGTTCCGATTGTTTCGAACTTTAAGGAAGGTTTGACCATGTCCGAATACTTTACGTCAACCCACGGTGCGCGTAAGGGTATGTCGGATACGGCGTTAAAGACCGCTGACGCGGGTTACTTGACACGTCGTCTGGTTGAATTGGCACATAACACGGTTATTACCGAACACGATTGCGGAACAACTGAATTTATTACCGCAAAGCCGGTATATCAGGGTTCAACATTGACTGTTGCGTTGGGTGATGTTGTATTGGGTCGTACGGCGGCCAATGACATTGTTCATCCGATTACCAAGGAAGTTATTGTACCGGCTGGCGAATTGATTACGAAATCAGCTGTAAAGAAAATCAATGAATCCGGTCTGCCGTCAGTTGATGTGCGCAGTGTGCTGACATGTCACAGTGATGGATTGTGTGCAAAGTGCTATGGTATGGACTTGTCGCGCAATGCGCTGGTGCATGTTGGTGAACCGGTCGGAATTATCGCGGGGCAATCCATTGGTGAACCGGGTACACAGTTGACATTGCGTACCTTCCACGTTGGTGGTGTTGCGTCCGGTGGTGCAGAAAGCCACTTTATAGAGGTTCCGGTTTCTGGTACAGTTAAACTGTCGGGTGTGAACACTATTAAAAATTCCGCGGGTCGTATCGTTGTGTTAAGCCGTAATGGCGAAATATCCATCGTTGACGACAAGGGGGCAAAGTTGTTCACGGCCAGCCTGCCGTATGCGTCAATGTTGATTGTAAACGATGGCGACAATGTGGAAAAGGGCGCAAAAGTTGCCGAATGGGATCCATATTCCAATACGATTATTGCGGAAAAAGACGGTATTGTTCAGTTTAATGACTTGGTTGAAAACGTTTCATACCAGGAAGAAGTTGATGCAACAACCGGTATCATTTCGCGCAAGGTTATCAATTGGAAAACCAATACGAAAAAGGCGCTTAAACCCGCTATTACATTGGTTGATGAAAAGGGCAATGTAATATCCCTGGGTGGGAAAAAGATTGCGGAATATCTGTTGCCGATTTATTCTGTGCTTAACGTTGCAAACGGTGCGACTGTTGCGGCGGGTGACATCTTGGCGCGCATCCCGGTTCAGGCGAAGCGTACAAGCGATATTACCGGTGGTCTGCCGCGTGTTAACGAATTGTTGGAAGTTCGTCGTCCTGCTAATCCGGCATTGTTGGCGGAAATTGATGGTACGATTGAACTGGAGGATGCAAAATCCAAAATCATCATTCGTATCGAACCAGATGACGGTTCCGCGCCGGTTGAATACGCCGTGCCAAAGGGCACTAACCTGTTGGTGCGCAGCGGTGATGTCGTGAAAAAGGCTGACAAGTTGGTTGATGGTGACCCGGTTCCGCAGGATATTCTGCGTATCCTGGGGCAGAAAGCCTTGGCAACATTTATGGTTGACCAGATTCAGCAGGTTTACCGTCTGCAGGGCGTGGCAATCAATGACAAGCACATTGAAATCATGATACGTGAAATGACGCGTCGTGTTGAAATCATTAATCCGGGCGATACAGGATTCCTGATGGGACAGGTTGTTGACCGTGTTGATTTCGAAGAAGAAAATGCACGCGTTGCACGCGACAATGGTCGCCAGGCCGAGGCATCACAGGTCTTGGTTGGTTTGACCCGTGCATCATTGACATCACGTTCGTTTATATCCAACGCGTCGTTCCAGCAGACAACCAAGGTCTTGGTTGATGCAGCGATTAGCGGCGCGACCGACAAATTGCAGGGTATTAATGAAAACCTGATTGTGGGTCGCTTGATTCCGGCGGGTACCGGTGCATATGTACACCGTGTCCGTGAAATCGCCCGCGAGGAGGAAAAGGCTGAAAAGTTGGCACGTGATGGTGCATCGCAGCAGCAGTTGTTGGACATCTAAAAACGCAAATGTGCCCGGGCGATTTCGCCCGGGCGCGGGTATATTCAAATGCATGAAATTCCGGCAATCTTTTGTGACATAGACGGGGTCGTCGCCAAGAAATTTGCGATACCGGATTATGATCATTTCGGCGAACCAAACCCGAATATGATACGGGTGTTGGAATCGCTGGGGCGGGATTTCACAATTGTTTTTATAACCGGCCGCTGGGCCATGGGTCAGAAAAAAGTCGAAGAATTTATAAACGATTTGATGCCGAATATTAAAAAGCGTGTATTTTGCAAACCGCACGAATATCCGGGAACAACCGCGGAATACAAATTGGCCAAGATTACAGAACTAGAGGCAGAAGGTTATAAATTCTATCTTGGGCTTGATGATTATACGCCGGTAGTCGGACTGATGCACAATCATGGCATGTTCGTCGCCCATGTAATATCAGATTAAAGTTTTTCTTGCAAAAGTGAAAGATTTAACTAAAATAGCAAACTGTAAATAAAAGGATAGTAAAATGGCAACGCCAAAAAGCAAAACAAGTAAAGCACGTAGCGCACAGCGTCGTTCACATGATGCATTGTCAATCATGCCGGCCAGCGTTTGCAAAACATGCGGTGAAAAGAAACGCCCACACCACATTTGTCCGGCGTGCGGCGCGAAATAATCAACCGATAATATCAGAAGGGGCAGACTGGCGCGCGTGATTGCGTTGCCTTTCTGCTTTTTTAATGCACCATGTCAACTGAAAAGAAAATAATATCAATTGATGCCATGGGCGGGGACAAAGGTCCTGCCGCGGTAATGGGTGGTATGAACCAGTTCCTGTATCAAAACGGCGAAGACGGCATATTTTTTCGCGTATTTGGTGATGAAAAATGCCTAAACAAACTATTGGCTAAATATCCACGTGTGGCGCGTAATTGCGAAATTATTCATGCACCAAATGCAATCAAGGGCACGGACAAGGTTCGTGATATTATTCGTCATGCCCAGGATACGTCAATGTATATGGCAATCAAAGACGTGCGCGAAGGTAAGTCTGCCGCAGTGGTTAGTGCCGGAAATACTGGTGTTTTGATGTCACTGTCAAAACTGGCGCTAAAAACAATTGACGGTATTTCGCGTCCGGCGATTACAACAATGTTGCCATCTGGCGGTGGGGATTCGCGTGTAGTACTGCTGGATTTGGGCGCAAATGTTCAATGCGACGAAGAAAATCTGTTTGATTTTGCAGTCCTGGGCAGTGTTTATGCCGAGGTTATCGGTAAAATGGGCAAGCCGAAACTGGGCATTTTGAACATTGGCGAAGAAGACACCAAGGGCAATGAAAAGTTACAGCATTTGAACAAGATTCTGCAAGAACATAAGGAAGAATTGCCATACGAATATATCGGTTTCGTAGAGGGTAATGATATCAGTGCCGGAAACGTTCAAGTTGTGGTTACAGACGGTTTTACGGGCAATATCGTTTTAAAAACGGTTGAGGGAACGGCCAAATTGATAAAGCGCGTTTTGATGGATAATTTAAAGAAATCATTTTTGGCGATTATCGGGGCGTTTTTCCTGGTTCATGTTTTCAAGCGTTTAAAGCATAAAATTGATCCGCGTTCTTATGCGGGGGCAATGTTTCTGGGGCTGCGCGGGTTCGCGGTAAAGACACACGGAAACAGTGATGCGTTGGCATTTGCAAACGCAATACGGCATGCGTCCGATTTGACGGGGGCTAACCTAAATGATGTTATTGCGGCGCGTGCGCATGCAATTGCACATATTAGAAGCCAATTGCAGGCTAGTGAATCTGCAGAATAAATTATAATAAAACAAAATAAAAAATCCCCAAAAGAAACCCCCACGCAAAAAATTTGCGTGGGGGTTTATGGGGAGATTTTTTATGACTCTTCGTCTTCTATTTCTTCGTCTTCGTCAATGTCGATGGCGTTTAAGTCAATTTCCTTTGGAACACCCAGAATATCTTCTATCTTTTCGGATGCCTCGTCTAAATTAATCTTATGCAGAATTGCAAATTCCTGTGCCATGCGTTCCAATGCGCGCAGATATAATTGGCGTGCCGAAAATGTCATTGTGTCGGCTGCGCTGCGCCGTTGCAGGTCGCGTACAACCTCGGCCAGTTTCATAGGGTCACCGGAATTTATGTTTTCTTCGTATTGTGCGGCGCGCCGTGCCCAAATCATGCGTTTTGCGCCCGCCTTGCCCTTGGCGGCGGCGATTGCCTCGTCCATCTTTTTGGTGGTAATTAATGGGCGCAAACCTGAAATTTCTGCACGTTCCAATGGTACGCGCAGTGTCATGTGGTTACGTTCAAAGTCAATCACCAGCATTTTAATTTTCTGGTCGCCGATTGTTTGTTCTTCTATGCGTAATAATTTACCAACGCCCTGGGTTGGGTATACCACATATTGTCCGGTCTTAAAATCTAATTTCTTGCTTGCCATCTTGCATACTCTTTATGGTTGCATTCTCTCATTACCGAACATTATATCACAAAAATTAGGAAAAACAAACGTTTGGCATAAAATAAATTCGGGTTCATTTGAACCCGAATTTTTATCGCAGTATGCGTCGTGCGCCGCCGGTGCGCCGTATGCTGGATCCACGGTCAGCCTCGGTCGAAACGCTGGGGGTAGTGCATATCCATTCACCGTTTTGCAAAATAGCGGTCTTGCCTTCTTCGCAGTTTGCCTGTTCCAGGCGCCATGCAAAGCACGAACCTTTTAAGTATGATGTGTATGTTGCGGTGTCATCACCGCTGCGTGTGTATGCGCCGTATTCCGGGTTCCATCCACCCATGACTTCGCCACTGCACCATTTGCGTTCACCAAAGCATTCTATGCAATTGCCATTTGCATCACACAGTTCCTGGGATGCGGATGTTGCGCGATATCCGGACGCGGCGGCATTGCCGGAACCCATTGATTTCCCGGTTTCCAAATCACGGCACCATAATTTTTGACATTCGGCGGCAGGAATACCGTCAATTTTAGAATGGGTTGTCAATATGTAACCTGGGCCGCATGACGTAAACGCTGCATGTGCGGTGGCGGTTATGGCAATTAATAACATGGAACAAAATATCTTTTTCATTTTTATTCTCTCGACACACTTATTTTACACATTTTTTAGTCGTTTTGCAAACAGGTTTTGTTGTTTATTGCCCCAATCCCGCCGGTGTAAAACGGCCGACATTGTTAAACAATTCCTGGATTGCGTTCAATTCAATTGCCGCCGGGATTTCCGTTTCACCTTCGTCAATCATGACGTGCGGCAAATCTGCGTCGTGCAAAACGCGCGTTTGTGTTACGCGGTTTCCATTAACCCAGGCCAACAGAACCGTGCGATTGTTATATGTCTTTTTCAACGGGCCGCGGTAATTTTCGTCCGCGCCATAGTAAATCCATACGGCATCGCCATAGATTGTCTTTACCTGGGGGGCGCCGATAACATCCTGTAATTGAGATGTGGTTTTTATTGACGCAATTTCCGATTCCAGATTGGCCGGAAATACATATCCGCGATGCTTGGTCTGAAACGTGCATGCACACAGCATTGTTGCAAAAATCAAAATAATTTTTTTCATACTACAAATTTACAACAAACCGCGCCCCGCATGCAACCGAAAAAGAGGCTTGATAACCAATTAAATTTGCATCCACTAATTTTTATGATATAATGCACATCGCAAAGGATAAAACCGGCGCATGGGTATGATAACCCATCCACAGTGTCAGAGATGACATTAAACACAAAAACTCCATTGGTTGGAGGGTCGTGAATATATTGAATAAGCGACACTATCTGTGGTAGTTATCATCCTCCAGCCGTTTGGTTTTTCCAGACGGCGTTTGTTTAACCAAAAACACGGAGTGAAAAAATGGCTGCATTAACAATGAAGGCATGGCAAATCGGCAAATCGCTAAAGCAGGCGCGATTAAACGCATCAATTCTGCACGAAGATACGGCGCGTATGTTGAAAATAAGTCGTGAAGAACTAACCCTATTTGAAAATGGCGAGGTTGAGATTCCAAAACACCTGTTGGATACATTATTCCAAATGGGATTACTGATGATGCACACGCGTTATATGATAAACGATTATCAATATATGACGCGTCAATGGCGACATATGCACAACAAAGCGATGGAAATGCACAACAAATTGCAAAAAATCAAAATTACACAAAGCCCTGTGTTGCAGTAAAAAATCCCCCATTCGGGGGATTTTGTTAGCCAACCGTGGCACAGTTTATCCTTCACCGTTTACTTTTTTGTTTGGCTTATTCTGCATCGCAAAGTGCGCAATGTATTGTTTTAGTTCGCGCTTGTAGCGGTTATTATCCTCGGCCATTTCAACCAGATGGTCAAAGTTTGGATTTGCCGCGCGCGCTGCACCAAAACGTGATTCCGTTTTTATGAAATCTGCCAATGGTGTTGGATTTTCCGTTTGGGAATCCAGCGACAACGGATTTTGTCCCGCATCAATCAGCATCGGGTTAAACCGATACAGCGGCCATGCACCCGTTGACACCAATTGCGATTGATGTTCCGGGCCGTTTTGTAATTGGAACCCGTGCGCGATACATGGTGCATACGCCAATATTATTGAAGGGCCGGGGAATGCGGCCGCCTCGCGGAAGGCGCGGGCGGTTTGCACCGGGTTTGCGCCCAGCGCAACCTGTGCAACATATGCACCCGACATCATTGCAATCATGCCCAGGTCTTTTTTCGCATGTTCCTTGCCGCCGATGGCGAATTTCATGCTGGCGCCAAATGGGGTTGATTTTGACTGTTGACCGCCGGTGTTGGAATAGCCTTCGGTGTCCAAGACCAGAATGTTCACATTTTCACCGCTGTGCAAAATGTGATCCAAACCGCCATATCCAATATCATACGCCCATCCGTCGCCGCCGATAATCCACACGGACTTGTCAACGATTTCACCAATCAAACTCATCGCCATGCGTGCACGTGGCCCGTCAATTGTCGCCAGCTTCTTGCGCAGCATGGTTTCCGCCTCGCGCTGCTTTGCCGGGTCGTTTTCGTTAAACATTTCTTCCACGTTCGGGATGTTTAATTCAAACAGCAGCCCCTTTAACGTGTTACGCTTTTGATTTAATGCCAACCGCATCCCCAGGCCGTATTCCGCATTATCTTCAAATAGTGAATTTGACCATGCCGGCCCGCGTCCACCTGCATCGCGGGTCCATGGTGTTGTTGGCAAATTCGCCCCATAAATGGACGAGCAGCCCGTTGCATTCGCAACAACCATTCTATCGCCGAACAGATGGGACAGCATTCTGATATACGGTGTTTCGCCGCACCCCGCGCATGCGCCCGGGAATTCGAAATAATGTGGCAACAGTTCGATATGCTTTGGTAGATTCAAGTTTAATTTTTCACGCGGTACGTCCGGTATTTCAAGCGCCGCGTCAAACGCCGCTTGATTTTTTTCGGCGACATCGTTATATGGCGCCAATGCCAATGCCTTGACCGGGCAGTTTTTGACGCAGATATTGCATCCCGTGCAGTCTGCCGGCGAAATGTTAAGTGTGAAATACATGTCGGGCCCAAGCTCCGGTGTCTTCATCGGAACAACAATAATACCCTTTGCGCGTGCCTTTTCCGCCTCGTCTGCGGTCATGGATTTTATGCGTATGGCCGCGTGTGGGCACAGTGTTGCGCATTTGCCGCACTGTATGCACTTTTCCAAATCGCATGTTGCGACGCGGTCTGATACGGCGCGCTTTTCATATTTTGCCGTGCCAACCGGGTATTGCCCGCCGCCGAATTCGCCATCAACGCGGAATCTGGAAACCGGAATCGCGTCACCGCGTTGTGCGGCGATTTCGCCCAATGTTCCCGCGAGTTGTGCGGGCGCATCCGCGGTCATAGATGGTGCAAAATCTGGTGCAAAGCTTGATGCCGACGACGGCAACTGATATTCATGCAGGAATTCAGACGCACGGTCAACCGCGGCCCAGTTTGCCTCGACCACTTCCATACCTTTTTTCTTGTATGTTTTTTCAATTGCAACCTTGGCTGATTTTGCGGCAACCGCCGGGTCAATAACATGCGTCAGGTTAAAGAAGTTCAACATTATAAACGTGTTGATGCGGTTCCCCAGTCCCAGTTCCGCCGCCGCGCGGTTCGCGTCCAGGAAATATACCTTTGCCCGCATGCGGATAAGGTGTTCCTGCGCATCACGTGGCAGGTTTGCAAACGCCGCGTCCGGCGCCATTGATGTATTAATCATTACCGTGCCGCCGGCGCGCAGCCCACGAAACACGTCAAAGCGCCGCGCAATCATAAAGTTTGAAACGCTGATAAAATCGGCCACTTCTATCAAATACTGACTTTTAATTGGGGCGTCGGAAAAACGGATGTGTGACGCGGTCAGCCCACCGGACTTTTTCGAATCATAGACGGCATAAGACTGCGGATATAGGTCTGAATTTTCGCCGACGATTTTAACAATATTTTTTACCGCGCCAACCGTGCCGTCCGAACCGATGCCATATAAAATTGCCGTCTTGAAATTCGGAGCTTCGACCGCAAACGCCGGGTCAGTCTTTAGCGACAGTCCCGTTAAATCATCTTCGATTCCGACTGTGAAATTATGTTTTAAGGTGTCCCGCATCAAGTTTTCATAAACCGCCTTGACGTCGCGGGGCTTGAACTCCTTGGAGCCCAGGCCATATCGACCGCCGAACACAGCCGCCGTGTCGCCCACAACGGTTTTAACATCTTGATACAATGGTTCGCCGATGGCGCCTGGTTCCTTGGTTCTATCTAGAACTGCAATACGCTTTACCGATTTTGGCAATGCTGCGCGGAACGCTTCGACCGGGAATGGACGATACAGGTGAATTTTTATCAGTCCCAGCCCCTTTGGCAGATGCGGCAGTGTTTCTTCGATTGTTTCGCATGCACTACCCATGGCGACAATGATGTTTTCTGCGTTCGCATCACCAACATAGTCGACCAGATTATATTTGCGCCCTGTTAATGCGGCAAATTTATCCATGCATTCCTGAACAACTTCTGGTGTTTTAATGTACAGCGGGTTGGCCGCCTCGCGTCCTTGGAAATAAACGTCGGGATTTTGTGCGGTGCCGCGGATTGTCGGATTGTCCGGCGTCATGCCGCGTGCACGGTTTTCCAAGACTAATTCGTCCGGAATCATTTCATGCAGCACTTCATCCGGGACACGCGTCAAAATTGATTCTTCGTGACTGGTGCGGAACCCGTCAAAGAAGTGCAGGAACGGCACACGCGACCGCAGGGTTGCCGCATGTGCAATTGCGGCCATGTCGGACGCCTGTTGTACATTGTGACTGGATAGCAATGCAAACCCGGTCGAACGAACAGACATAACGTCACTGTGGTCGCCAAAGATTGACAACGCGTGCGTCGCAAGTGCCCGCGCCGCAACGTGCATTACGAACGGTGTTTGTTCGCCGGCAATCTTGTACATATTAGGAATCATTAGCAGCAAGCCCTGTGATGCGGTGAAAGTCGTCGCAAGCGAACCCATCTGCAGCGCGCCATGCATTGCGCCGGCGGCGCCCGCCTCGGACTGCATTTCAATTATCTGTGGGATTGCGCCCCAAATATTCTTTTTATGCTGGAACGACCATTCGTCGGCCAATTCGCCCATGGTACTACTGGGGGTAATGGGGTAAATCGCGGCGAAATCCACGCATCTGTATGCGACGTCGGCCGCCGCCCAATTTCCATCAACAATCAATTTTGACATTTGTGTAATCCTTGTTTTTTACCGGTTAAATGATACCCTCATTTATGCCCAATGGCAAGAATAAATCTATTTTATGTATTTTGACAGACGTCGCATTTTGTGATATAATGCATATTATCAATCAAATACAAAGGTGGGTTAAATGGCACCGGTAATCAGCGAACATTCATTTAGTGAAATGATGAAATCATTTTCCAAATTGTCCGATGAACGGTTGGGGCAATTGATAAAACAGGGCAAGGAATTTGTTCCTCAATCAGTTGCCGAGACTGTGGCGCGCGGATATTGGAACAGTGCGGTTATCCATATGACGCATTCGCCCCAACCCGCATCGAACGCAGCGCAACCTGAATCGGTTAAAGTTTCGGGAAATTTCTTTCATGACATGGAGATTAGGCCGGTTGAACCAAAACCGGTCAAAGACCCACTGACGCGGACGGATTTGTTCGTCAAGGATATGAATATTTATATCCTTGATGGTGTTCAACGTCAAACCGGTAGTAAACTGGCGGCATTTCGTTTAAGTATCGGCAAGATTGTCAAAGAAGCGATTGATAGCATGAATGAGGATTCACAGGATGAATTTATGGCATCATTGATTTTGGAAAACGGGGGGCGCGTAAAAAACAACCCGTGCATAAAGATTTATGTTAATTGTCCCGATTCGCAGATTGACGTGCGGGCGAACAACATATTGGAAAACTTGGCGATGGCAAAGCGTCATGGTATTGAACTGGATATAAAGATTATCGGTAATTCAGACGCAGCGTGGGCGCGTGTTTTACCGAATATTGAACGTTATGTTCCCGCACCGCAAATCACAAATATGATGGAACGGCAATTCCAGAAATAAGTTAAACCGGTACATGTGGGATTTGCAGACAAAAAGTTCGTAATCAACATTTTAGATTCATTATTAATAATAATGGAATTGACTTTTTCCCTTTTTTCTGATATACTATAACTAACGTTTTGGTCGTCATGGTGACGGCTTTTTTCATATATAGCCCTGCGCTTTATCGCGGGGCTTTTTCTTTTTCAAAGGATTTTTTATGCCCAGAACTTATCAGAAACTGCACCGGGCGCGTGCCGCACGGAACGATGAATTTTACACGCGGTACGAAGACGTCAAGGCGGAGTGCGACCATTATCTGGCGCACTTTTTTAATAAAATTATTTATTGTAACTGTGATACTGAATCCAGCGCTTTTGTTCGCTATTTTATGGAATTAAAACAACGTGGACTGGTTCGTGATGTTTGGTATAGCGGTGGTCTGGGCGGTGATGATTTTCGAAGTCAGGACTCAATTGCAAAGTTACAAGCGGCGGATATCGTTGTCACGAACCCGCCTTTTTCTTTGTTTCGTGAATATGTTGATTTATTGATAGAACATGAAAAACAATTTTTAATTATTGGGAATCACAATGCGATTGGATATCAAAAATTATTTGATAAAATAAAAAATAATGAAATTTGGTTTGGTATACGCCGTTGGACGGGTGGTATGAATTTTATTACAAACGATGGTATTCGCGGTGTGTCTGCCGTATGGTATACAAATATCAAACACGGTGTCATACCACCAGAATTACCATTTACAAAATCTGTTGATATGCCACAATATGATAATTCTGATGCGGTTAATATCGACAAATCATCTAACTTTCCACCAGACTATAAGGGAATTGTTGGTGTTCCAATAACATTTTTACAATGGTATAATCCAGATGTTTTTCAGATATTGGGACGCGACAAGGATTTTACATATGATAAAAAAGTATGTCGTATAAATGGAAAATCAAAATATATTCGTTTATTTGTTCAACGAAAAAACTAGTTGTTTTTATAGGAATAAAAACATTATAATAATACATATGAAATGTTTATTGATTCTGTTTTTTCTATTATTTCCTGGTGGTGTATTTGCATTTGAAGTAAAACAATTGTCGGAATGTTCTTTTGTAACGACAAAAGTTTTTACCAAAAGTGATAGTATGGATGTAAATCGTTATATTCAAGCCACTCTTGGAATGGTTGAATTGTTTGGAACAAAACGCGTGGATTTAGAAACCCATTATGTATATCAAGGTGACAATCAAATAGAAATATTTGGTGATTCCAGTTGGAGATATTTTTACCCTCCATCATATGCAGGTCGCGGTAAAGGTAAATTGATTTATAATCAAAACGATGTTATGCGTTCCGGCGTAGCCGGTGATACATTGGTTGTTGCCAGGTGTGAAGAAAAAATTCTTTTACTGCTCATAAAACAAAACAACCCGATGACGAATGACGTTTATTCCCTTATCGGCGTGAATGAAATGATTGACCCGGAAATACAACTCAAGCCGTCTTTATGGAGGCGGTTGTTCGGCGGCACCGATCCCCGGACGGAAAAATTGGCAAAGGTTGAAATGGCGGTCGAACTGGATTCGCCAACGGTCGCAACGCCAAAAAAATCACGATCAAAAAAACCAACTGAACCAGATATGGATTTGAATCCGGACGCGTATGAAAAAATAAACTTTGAAGCCGAACGCCATAAAACAAACAAGCGCGTTGTATTGATTGGTACACCGCGCATTGTTGACGGTGATACTATAATTTTGGAAGAATTATTTAATATTAGGGTTATCGGAATTGATGCCCCCGAAAGCAAACAGAACTGTTGGGACGCCAAGGGTCGTGAATATGCATGCGGGAAAAAATCAACAGAACATCTACAAAAGTTGGTCGGTAATGGTCGTGTAAAGTGTGAAATTCGCGGCATTGGTCGTTTTGGACGCCATACCGGTTTGTGCTATAACATGAAAGACGTCAATCTGAATAAAACCATGGTACGCGATGGGTATGCTGTCATATCTACTTATCCGCCAACTTTATTTCAAAATGAAGAAACATTGGCTATAAATGAAAAAGCTGGTATATGGCAAGGTACGCTGCGCCACCCGCATTGTTTCCGGCATCAAAAAAAGCAGGATTGGAAATCTGCTGAATTGTGCGAAGGCGGTAAACTCTATAATGGGTGGGATGATAAGTTCATAACAAAAGAATAAATAAAACTGGATTGTTGCGTTGCACTTAATCATAATGACTAGGTGTTATATACAGAACAAATAAAATACCCGGTGATAAGTACCACCGGGGCTCCCTTCCTTCCGGATTGTCCGGAAACTTTTTATAATCAGACCCGCAAAATGTTCGGGATGATTATGCGGCACGCAGTGTGACGGCGCTTTCATCGCCTTCGGCTGCATCCATTATCTTTTTCGCCTCTGCAAAAACCATGCCTTTTACACGCAGCGCCAATGTCTTTGTGTCCATTGTTTCGGCGGCGATGTCAAAGTTGTCGGTTCGAATCTGTAACGATACGTATGCGCCAACCAGGGATGTGCGGGGCAAATCCTCTATTGAACGGGGTGCGTTGTTGTTCCCAATCTGTAATTCATCGGCCAGTGATACTATCTGCCGGTCTTCATTTACCCATACCGTCGTCGTCAAGACTTGGTTCAGGGCAATCATTATTTCTTTGATGTTCTTTGGCATGTGCGGGTCCCTCCTTTTTGGGCTGGTGTTAAAAATTCAATTAAATTTTGTATTTACATTCTGTATTTACAAAAATTTAATTAAAAATTATTGTTTCCTGTTTTGTTTTTCGCAAAAATCCGGTTTTTTGGCGGATTTTTGGGCTTTTTTATTCTTTTTCCCTTGTCTATACACGAATCATAGAACAAAAACGAATCGCAGGTCAAGTGGAAAATTAATTTATTTTAATTTTATTTAAAATTTTTATCATTTTACTTATTAAACCATAAAATACCATAATTTGATTATAAAATGTCATTGACAACCAATTTGGGGCGTGCTAAATTTTAATCGAAGCCAACCGAAAGACCGCGGGTCGCACCCAAACAAAGATTAAAAATGTCATTGTTTCTCTCATCTTATGAAAATCGTTTGGATAGCAAGGGGCGTATTTCCGTACCCGCTTCTTTCCGGGCTTCGGTTTCAGGTGACAATTTCCCGGGCGTTGTACTTTACCGTTCGTTTACCAACAATTGTATCGAGGGCATGACAATGCATCGCATGGAACAATTGGCTGCGGCGGCAGACAACAGCATGGGTGTTTTTGACGGTGCGTTGGACGATTTGTCGGCAATGCTGTTTGCGGATGCGCGGCCGTTGTCGTTCGATGTGACGGGGCGCATTGTCATCCCGGCGGATTTATTGGCGCACGCAGGTATTCATGATGCGGCCGTTTTTGTTGGCCGCGGCAACAGTTTTCAAATTTGGAATCCCGATGCATTTCGCGCAGCGCAGGCAAAGGCGTTGGATAATTTACGCGCATCGCGTCCGAATATAAAAATTGGCGCATAATAATTCAATTTAATTTTTATGAAAATATTATTGGCGCTGCGGCATGGAATGGTGCAACACGGCATGGCACGGAATATCGCAGTATGATACAACGCGCAATTGTGTGACATAGCGTGACCGGGCGTGCCATGGTATTGTGCGACGTTATGTGGTATCGTGTGGCACGGCGTGTCATGGTGCTGCATGGCGTGATATGACGCGGCGCGCAATGTCGTGGCGCTATGTTGCGCGGTGCGGTTTTCATTTGCGCACAAATAAAAATCCCGCAATCTGCGGGATTTTTATTTTATTCTGTTGGTGGTGTTGCCGGTTTTTTTTGGCAGAGCCCATCATTAGTTAGTTCCGTTCCGTTCGGACAAGTGCACAAGCCTTTGTCATCAAGAACCGAACCATTCCATGTTCCGTTGGATGATACGCAGTTGCGTTTCTTGGTGGTCAAACTGGTATTTACGGCGTCATCCAACCATTCGTTTATTTTTGTTGATATATCGTCTTTCGATACGCCGTTAACACTCATACATGTGCTGATTACGGATTTACACGCATTGATTGCCGCGTTGGATGGATTGGCGGTGTTATATGAATATGATGAGTTATATCCATATGTTGTGCTGTTCCGGTTCAGGCATGTTACAACGTCTGAAACGCATTTTTCCGCGTAATCGGACAAGGTTGTATCCTGAGCCGATTTAATCTGCGGCAGTACGCGTTCCATATAGTTTTTGATAACCTGGTTGTCAATTTTGTATTTATTGTTTGTAAAACTGTAATCCTGGCACATGTTTAGAACCGATGCGCACATACCTTCGGCCTTGCCATCGTTGTTTATGCGACCGATTTTTTGTTGCAGGAAATTTGCCATGGTGGAATCGGCTGTTTCTGGGAATGTGCCGTTCACATATTTGTTAATATAATCAGACAGTGTTCCATTATCCCATGCATTTTTGCTGTCATATGTCCATGTGTCATATATAGTTCCGGTATAGCTGCTATTTTGACCCGGTGTTCCAGGCAGACTGCCCGCGACAACTTCGCCCGCAACAATGAATTTACCGGTCGGATCCAGACAGTTTTCATAATTTGTGCCGCAAACGAAATCTTCTTGCATGCACTTGTCCAGTTCCGTTACGCATTCGCGCAGATTGTATGCGTTCTTTTGCTGTGACACCTGCAGACGTGCGTTTTGCAACAATACCTTTGCATTGCTGACCATTGATGACATTTGCGCGTTGGATTCGTTCAGGCTGCGTTCATATGCAATGCACTGCTTGTCAATTTCCAAATCGTACGCGTTTGTGATGATTGATATGTCGACACCTTGAGCCTGGCAACTGTTAAGAACGGACGCCTTGCATCGTGCGGTTGCGGTCTTGTAAAGTTGTGTGCCGCGCTGGTTGCTGATGCTGTTTGTGGCCGATGTGTTAAGTATGCTGCCCGCGTTAATATTGGCCAGATTGAAACCCGTGCTGTCCAGCGAGAAGTTCAGCAATCCGGACAAATCAGTTGATACACCCGATGTTGATGATGACGCCGTACCGGTGTTGACATCTATAATCATTCCTTTGATTTTATCCAGATTATTTTTCAATTGGCTAGAATCTGTTGATGACGACAATTGCAATTCTGCCTCGGTCGCCTGGAACAGGCTTTCAACCTGGGTGGCAGTCAACCCAATATAGCGCATGTTTTGTGCGACGTTTTGCAATTCTTCGGTTGCATTCTTCAATGCCTGTTCTGTTTTTTCATAATTGGCAAGATTGGCACTGCAGCTGCAACGACCCTGGTTGTCGTCCAGAACATTACAGAAATTATCCATGCACTGTGTATACTGTGCCTTGCAAAAATCGGTGATTTGCGCCAATTCATCCATTGACGTGGCACTCGTTGTGGTGGCGGTAGCACTATCTGTGGTCGTACCCATTTGGATTGATGGAACGCGTGCACCGATTGATGCAGATGTTCCGCGAACGCCGACGCGTCCGGTGTACAGCGGTGCCGTCACCGTGTTCGATTGAATGATTGATGCGCGCGCGGCAACGTTGCCACCAGTTGACGTGGTGGTATTACGCCGTGTTGCGGTGGTTGTGCCAGAATTTGTTGTTGTGGCGCTGCGTGCGGCAGATGTTGGGCGGGTCGTTCTGGTTGATGATGCGGCGCGCGTTGAAACCGTGCCGGTGCCCGCCGTTGTGCCGCGGGCGGTGACGGTCGCAGTACGTGTGCCGGCCGTACGCGGAGATGTGCCACGTGGTGAAACATTTATTGAACCAGATGATACGGTTCGTGTTGCGGTCGTTGTTTTTCTACCCGCGTTGCGCGTTGCGCGCGCCGTCGGCGTGGCAACAACGGCTGGTGCGACCGTGGGTTGCGGGGCCGGTTGCGTGTTAGCCTGGTTCGGTGCGATTTCTTCGTATTGCTCGTCGAACTGAATATAACCGTCGTCGGTCAACTCAATTTCTTCATCGTAATATATTGGCGCAACCTCCGCAAATGCGGGCAAAACCAGCAAACCACTTAACACGGCGATAAATCTTTTCATACAGAATCTTCCCTTCTATTATAATAATTTTATCACAATAGCACCCTGCAATCAAATGAAAAATGGACGTACGATAACGTATTATTTGAAGATTTTTGCGCATCAGCGGAGTAAAAATATTATATTTTTTAATGAATTTTCTTGTAAAATATTGCAGTTACGTATATAATCGCCAGAAAGAATTTTTTAGGGTGGAAAATGTTTTCGCAATTTAAGAAAGTATCAATGTGTTTGGTGGCGTTGCCATTGTTTGGATGCACCACTGTGCCGACGTCAACGCGTGACCAGCGCCTGGACGGGTATGAGGCAAAAATAACTGACGCCGATTTTGATTACGACCCCATGGAAACCCCGATTGCCCAGTGCTATGACCGGGAATTGAGTCGCGGGTCGGAAATAAGTGGCGCGACACTTATCGAAGATGGGTTGTCTGCGTTTGTTATTCGTGCGGCATTTGCGCGAATGGCGACAAAAACCATTGATTTGCAAACATATATCTACAGTAATGATTTTACGTCGCACATTTTACTTGGCGAACTTAAAAAGGCCGCTGACCGTGGGGTCAAGGTGCGAATACTTCTGGATGATTACGGAACGCGTTCAGACATTGTGGACGTGATTTTACTAAACCAGCACCCGAATATAGAGGTCAAGGTTTTCAATACCGTATCAAACCGGACGCGTCTATTGTACTATCCGCAATTTTTGATGGATTTCAATCGGTTAAATTCGCGCATGCACAACAAACTGTTCATTGTTGACAATGTCGCATACATAACGGGCGGACGTAATGTCGGCAGTAATTATTTCTATCCTGAAACGGCATCGAACTTTTCCGATACGGATGTATTGTTCCTGGGGGATATGACGCGTTACGCGACGCAAAGTTTTAACGAGTACTGGACGCATCATCTGGCGATTCCTGCATCTGTTTTCCCAAAGGCCAACTCTAAAAAGGCCATGCAAAAATTAGATAAGAAATTCCAGCGTCTGCAGGTCGAAGACGCGGAACAATTGCGCAAATACAACACGATTATTTCCATGGCGCAACGTGAATACAAAACCAAAAAATTTGATTTCAGCTGGGGGCGTGGAAAATTTTTAGCAGACCCCCCGCAAAAGGTTGAAATGACCATGCGCGAAAAAGAATTATATCGTGGCGAAATTATTACCGCGCTGCAAAATCTGTGGGATAAAACGCGCGATAATGTTTATTTGTCGGCAGCATATTTTGTCCCGGGGCAAGGTGGCTTGGAACACATGCTGCGCGAGGAAAATTCGGGCGTTCACCTGACTATTGTGACGAATTCGCTGGCGTCTACAAATGCGCCGACGGTTTATGCCAAGTGGGAAAAATACCGCAAGAAACTGATTGAATCTGGTGCGGATGTTTATGAATTTATGTTGTCGGCGGAAAATCTGCGCGGCAAGCGGCATGATCGTGAACGAAAGCAATCCAGTTTTTCTGTCCTGCATAGTAAAACAATTGTGTTTGATGATGACATATCATGGATAGGCAGTTTTAATCTTGACCCGCGAAGTGCGTGTTTCAATACTGAAAATGTTGCGATATTTGAAAGTCGTGATTTTGCACAGAAATTGCGTGATATGATTATAAAGGATACGCAAACATCATGGCATGTAACGCTTGATGATGGACATCCTGTTTGGACGGGAATGCGTCCGGGCGACCAGATGCCGCGTGTATATCGTCGCAGTCCCGACACCACCATTTTCCGCAGATTGTTAAAGGTAATGACGCGTCTGGTGCCGGAAAAATTTGTTTGAAACATTTATTATAAAAACGTGGCGTGTGCCCCGTTTTTAATGATGTGCCGCGATATGCAGTAATATGCTGATTATAAATATAACCGTAACGACGGCCAAAATAATTTTCTGGGGTCTGTGCGTATGACCACCGTGACAGTGATTGCATTCACAGCGGCATTCACGCATAACCATCACCCACGATAGCCCCAGCATCCCCGCCGAGAACACAAATATCCATGGTTCCAGCCATTCGGGGATTATATGGAAATGTGCCGATTCGGGTGCCAGCAGCCCAATAATGGACAATGCAATTGGCAAACCGCAACAAAATATATGCGGGACAATACTTGCAATTATTCCAATTTTTACAGCTTTGTTCTTCATGGAATGTATTATAAATATATTTTTGTCGTTTGCAAATTAGTAATTTGGCGTCCCCAGCAGGACTCGAACCTGCATCTAATTCTTAGGAGGAACTTGTTCTATCCTGTTGAACTATGGGGACGGCAAAGTGTATTTTATTCCTTTTATTTTAATATTGCAAGTTGTGGTTGCCACTTGTATAATGCTTCAAAATAATTAAAAGGAAGGGCATATGGGTAGCAAACTGATAGGCTATGGTTCTTATTTGCCGCAGCGGGTTGTCACCAACCAGGATTTTGAAAAAATCATGGATACGACCGATGAATGGATTGTTCAGCGCACGGGTATGCGTGAACGTCATTTTGCGGCGGACGATGAAACGGTTGTTGATATGGCGGTTGTGGCGGCAGAACGCGCATTGGCATCTGCGGGTCTAACGATTGATGATATTGATTTAATAATAACGGCCACAACGTCGTCGGAATTGGATTTTCCGTCTGTCGCGGTTCAGGTGGCGGGGAAACTTGGGGCACAGAAAAATGTTCCGGCGTTTGATGTACGCGGCGCATGCACGGGGTATATTTATGCACTGCACTGCGCGCGGTCATTTTTCACATCGGGAATACATGAACGTATACTGATTATCGGTGCGGAAAAAATGTCGCGCTTTATTGATATGGATGACCGCAGTACGGCCGTACTGTTTGGCGATGGTGCGGGTGCGATGATATTTGAACGTTCAACATCCAGTTATTCTGGTATTATCGATACGGTTGTAATGGCTGATGGTAGCGAATTTGAAATGCTGCATGGGTCAATAGATCACAAGATTATAATGAATGGTCCCGAAACATATAAAAAGGCCGTAACATTAATGCCGGCGGCGGCAAATTATATTATGCAGCATGCGGGCATTACGGCGGAAAATGTTGATTGGATTATTCCGCATCAGGCGAATTTGCGCATAATCCAAAGTGGGGCGCAACGCCTGGGGTTCCCATTGGAAAAGATTTTGGTCACCGTGGACAAGCATGCTAATACCAGTGGTGCGTCGGGTGTGCTTGCACTGGCGTATGGTATGGATAACGGGTTTATCAAACCTGGGCAGTTAATTTTGTATCCGGCGTTTGGCAGTGGTCTGACCTGGGGTGCGGCATTAATCAGGGTGTGATAAAATGGCTACAATAACAAGAAATGATTTAGCAAACCGTTTGCGTGCAACGTTTGGTTTAACGACGGGTGATGCGTATAAACTGGTTGATGTTGTGTTTGATGAAATTCGTGAATCGCTGATTCATGGGGAGGATGTTAAGTTTGCCGGGCTGGGCAGTTTCAAGATTCTGACCAAATCCGCCCGCATGGGTCGTAACCCAAAGACGGGGACGCCGGCGGTAATCAGTGCGCGTCGCGTGGCCTCTTTCCGGCCGAGTACGGAGTTTCGTGCGCTGGTTGCAAAAAAGAAATAATTGCATCACGTTAAATTAAATGCCGCCCATTTGGGGCGGTGTTTTTATTTGTTGTTTTCATTTTTGTTTTTCGGAATGTATTCGCCAACAACGGGTGGTGTTTCCAAATCCGTAAATCGCAACGGATATGGATAGAAAAAATCAAACCCGAACATAAACAGTTTTATCAGAATATGTGATGGCACAACCATCTTGTCATATTCATATTTGTGCCATGTAACCTCTGCTACGCCCATACGGTATGCAACAT
>CAMRSV010000002.1 GCA_947053455.1 uncultured Alphaproteobacteria bacterium | reverse complement strand
AAGTTGCCGCGAAACCGGTTGCAAAAAAAGTTGCCGCTAAAAAACCGGTGGCGAAAAAAGTTGCCGCGAAACCAGCTGCAAAAAAAGTTGCCGCTAAAAAACCGGCAGCAAAGAAAAAATAATATTTCCCCCGCATTGCGGGGGTTTTATTTTTATCCCTGTATGGGGATTTTTTTTATGTTCAGTTGCATGTACGTGAATTTCACAGTGTGACTGAACATAAATTCTGGGGCAATCCGATTTGGACCCCGGTACTGTTTTGTTTCATGGCGCATTGATTGCACAACCAGAAAACAAAATTTCATCAGCGCAATTTTGCGCCTTTTTTTAATTTTTAATCAAAAGGAATTTGTTATGTCTGTTTCCATAGATCAAGTCTTCGTGAAACAATTTGAAGCCGATGTCCATTTGGCGTATCAGCAGATGGGCACGAAACTGCGTTCCACAATTCGCAGCAAATCCGGTGTTGTTGGTGCATCTACGACTTTCCAGAAAGTTGGACGCGGCACCGCCAGCACAAAGTCTCGTCACGGTATTGTTCCTGTAATGAATTTGAACCATGAACCGGTTGAATGCATTTTGCAGGATTACTATGCGGGTGACTGGGTTGATGCATTGGATGAATTGAAAACAAACGTCGATGAACGTCGTGTTGTAGCCAGTGCCGGTGCATATGCCTTGGGACGCAAAACCGATGAACTTATTATCGATGCGATGAATACTGCCACCACTGCTGTTGGTGATTATACGACCGAACTTACCAAGGATTTGATTTTAAGTGCAGTTGAAAAATTAAATGCCGCAGATGTTCCGGATGATGGCCGCCGTTTTGCAGTTGTTGGCGTACATCAGTGGAATGAACTGTTGTCAATGGATGAATTTATTTCCGCAGATTATGTCGGACCGGATTCACCGTTGGTTAATGGTTTTGAAAGCCGTAAATGGCTGGGTATCACATGGGTGCTGCATAACGGTTTGCCCGTCACCAGCAACAAGCGTGATTGCTTTATATATCATGCATCCAGTATTGGTCATGCATGTGGCCAGGAAGTCAAAACTGATATTTCATGGCATGGCGAACGCGCCGCACACTTTATCAGCAACAGCATGTCACAGGGCGCGGTGTTGATTGATAACGAAGGAATTATTCGTGTGAAGTGCAGCGATGTTAAGGTAGTGGCCGATAATACACAAACCGCCCAAAATAAATAACAATTAACCAAAGGAAAGAAAAATGGCGTTTCAAAACAAGAATTTGTCGGTCATCGCATATGCGAACGGTTTTACACTGTGGCATTATGCGGCGTCATCGGAAACGATGAACGCAATAACGGCCAACGGGTATTTTGACAATGTTAAAACATTGATGAATGCCGGTGATATTGTAATCATCAACGCGTCTGATAATACCGGGATAAGAAAAATCTCGATTGATGCGGGCGTTGTAAAAACGGCGGCGTTGTCTTAACGCGTAACAATTGGTTTTTTGTGTCGGGTCGCCGTCGTTATGTCGGTGGCCCGTTTGTTGTACTTGATAAACAATGGGGGCAAAAATGCTTACCAAAATAGATTTGTGTTCAATGGCGCTGCTGAAACTTGGCGAACAACCGGTGCAGTCTTTAAGTGATGACAGCGCGGCGTCGCGTTTGGCGCGCACGCTGTTTGATCCGGTGGTTGATGCATTGATTGCGTCGCATCCATGGCGATTTGCCAGGCGAAATATTGATTTGGTAAAAAATGCCGATGGCGATTTTTTAATTCCAGCCGATTGCATTCGTATCTTGAAATGCGACGGACAAATTATAGGAAACAAGGTCGTGGTCAAGTCTGATACGGCACAAATTTCAGCAGTTGTGCGCGTTCCGGTTGAAAATTTTCCCAGTTATTTTGCATCGCTTGCCGCGACAAAATTGGCAATGGAATTTTGCATACCTTTGACTGGTGACCAGACTGTGTTCAGAATGCTTGTCGCACTGTATGAATCTGAAATGCAGTCCGCCAAATTTATAGACAGCACGACGTCACCAGGGGCGGAGATTGGTGCCTTTTCACTTATAAACACGCGCTTTTAATATAGGGGATTTTTTATGGCAGATTTTATGAAAACACAAAATTCATTCGCATATGGCGAAATTGCCCCGGAATTTTTTGCGCGTGATGATATACGCGGGGTTTCATTTCTAGAAAATATGGATGTTTTGTCCGGTGGTGGTTTAACGCGTCGACGCGGCACAGTGTCGGTGGCTACAGCCTGGGGGGCAAGGCGCCTGATTCCATTTTCTGTACAGGAAGATGAGAATTATTTGCTGGTCTTGAGTGAAACAAACATTGGTGTTTATTCCGATGGTGTTCGTATAAAAAGTATACTGGCACCATGGAGCAAGGAGGATTTGGGGCGCCTGCAGTATGCGCAAAGATTTGGAACGATAATTTTTGTTCATCCGGATTATCAGCCGCAGACACTGTCCAAAAATGGTAACGAGTTTAAATTAACCCCGTTCGGATTTGCACGTAATGATTCCGACATGACTTTGAATATGCCGTTTATGCGGTTTGATGATTCCGAAGGGGTCACAATCACGATAAGTACGGCATCTGGGAATAATTTTGCGAACCTTACCACTAACAAAAGTTTTTGGACAGCCGATAGTGTTGGCTCACGCCTGCAGATGCAGGGCAAACAGTGGATAATTAATTCGTACGAAAGTCCGACACGTGTCGTAGCGTATACAAACGGTACATACAGTTTGCCATCTGGACCCGTATCTGATTGGCGCGAATCTGCATTCAGTAACAGGCGTGGTTGGCCGTGCAGTATCACCTTTCACCAGGATAGATTGGTTTTCGGTGGTTCCAAGACATGGCCCAGTGGCGTTTGGATGTCACAGGTTGGACGGCATACGAATTTTAATATTGGAACCGGCCTTGATGATGAAGCGATATTCATCACCCTATTATCACAGCAGCGCCAGCAAATCTGTACAGTTGTTAGCAGTGAAAACCTGCAGATATTGACCACGGTTGGCGAATGGGCCATATCAAACAAACCCCTTACGCCGTCGGCAGTGGATATAAAGCAGCACACGTCCGTCGGTAGTGTCGCATCGCGTTATCTGCCGCCGCAAAAGATAGAAGGCGCAACAGTTTTTATTTCCGCCAGTCAAAAGGATATTCGTGAATTAAGTCTGGATGAGTTGGGGGAAAATTATAATGCAAATGATTTGTGCGCGTTCTCAAAGCATCTGATGAACAATCCCGTCGATGCTGCGTATAACGACAAAACGCGCCAATTGTTTGTAGTTATGGCAGATGGGGCAATGGCTGTACTTAACCAGAATTCCGCATTGGGCATTTCAGCGTGGGGGCGTTATAAAACCAGTGGACAATTCAAAGCCGTCGCCGTTATGGATGGCGAAACATATGTTATTGTTGAACGTGACAAGGTGTTTTTAATAGAAAAATTTGCCGAAGGTGCACTTAAAGATGCCGGGCAATATAATTTTTCTTTTCGGGCATCCGCATTGCCGATGCATGCAGGCGGACATAGTGTGTCACGCATACGGTTGCGAAAAATATCTGCGCGTGTTTTAGATACTAAAACAATATTTATAAATGGCGAACGCGTAGTATTGCCGGACCGCATTTATGAAACAGGCGCCGCCGGATTTTCCGGTGACGTATCCATAAACTGCTTGGGAACGCAATATGATTGCATGTCGGCATCATGGACCATTCACAGTGATGAGCAGTTGCCGGCGACCATATTGTCCGTAACGATTAACGGACGGTATACCGTTTAATTCTAAAAAGGAGTAAAAAATGGGGCAAACTATATCAGATGTTACAAATATATTGGATTATAAAAAAGCTAAAAAAGAAGCTAAAAACGAACGCCAGAAAGTTCTGGAGCAAATGGCGGCAGACGAAAAGGCCAAGGTCAATTTGGTAAAAAAGAATCTGGCCGCACAGCGCGCAAAATACGGTGCGTCCGGAATGTCTAATTCCGGTGTTACCGAAGGTGTGGTTCTAAAACGCTTAAAATCCGAAATAGAAGAACCGTATAATGAAAAACGGCGAAACAATTTGGAAAAATTGAGCAAGATAAAAGTTCAAAAGCCGAATTTGCTGAAATCGTTGTTGGGGCGCTTTGATTCGTTAATCGGATAATTGGGGGATGAAATGTACAAAATTTCATATATCGGAGATGGTGAAACGAATGAGTTCTTGTTCGCGTTTCCATTCTTTCAGGCCGCCGATGTTCACGTTAGTATTGATGATAAACTGTTGAGGGACGATGAATATGCCGTATATCCAAATGATGAGTTCAATGGTGGCAATGTTGTTATCTTGAATGCACCAATTGAAGGTGCGCATATTGATATTTTCCGCAAAGTCGCCTTGTCACGGGTTGTTGATTATCAGCCAACCGCCAAGATAGATCCGGAACATTTGAACTCTGATTTTAACTTTTTGTTAGATGCGTTGCGTGATTTGCGCAGTATTGATGTTGATTTGACCGAATGGGCGAATACTCATGACAATATAAAGCAGTTTCTGGATTATACGGTAAATTTAATCGAAGACAAATTATCCGGGGGCGGTGTACTGGGGCTGTATAATAATCTGCTACAAGTTTTGGCAAATGCATTGCCGCAACTAATAAATGACTATGGCAGTATAACAGAACCGGCGCCAAACGAAAATTGCGATGATTACGGAGTTTTATAAATTTCTGGACGAATGGAATAGTCTTTTGGCAATGACAACGCCCAGACATCATCAGCAGATTATGGATTTTTTGGTGCATATTTGGTGTGATGCGCCGCACCGCGGATTATTAACCGCGTTTCGTCATTCTGGTAAATCAACAGTTGTCGGAATTTTTGCCGCATGTGTTTTATATATGCGGCCTGAAACGCGGATATTGATTTTATCGGCGGAAAGTGGGCTGGCGTCACGAATGGTCTCGCATATCCGCAATATATTGGAAAATCATCCACGGTGTGTGGATTTAGTCCCCCAGGTAAAGCGGGAATGGGCCGCGGGGCGTATCACTGTGAACCGACCAATAGGCATTCGCGAACCGTCTGTAATATGTCAGGGCATTTCCGGAAACATAACTGGAATGCGTGCGGACTTAATCATTTGTGATGATATAGAAGTTCCCAATACGTGCAATACCGCACAAAAGCGTGAAAATATGCGTGAACGTCTGCGCGAATTGGATTTTATATTATCGCCCACAGGTGCCATGATTTATATCGGTACCCCGCATACAATGGATACTATATATCGCACGGGTCAAGGGGACTAGTTGCCGCCAAATACTGTGTCATCAGATTGTGAGGTATGTTTTACGCCGCTAATTGCAAGTCGCAATTTTGACAGCAGTTCTGTTCCCGCATCCCCGAACATTGGCAGGTATGTTTCATATTCCGGCATATCTGCCTGTAATTGTGCACGGGCACGTTCGGTAAGCGGTTGATTAATCATGTCGCTGGCGACTTTCCAAAGATAATACGCCCGGTATGTTTGGCTAACAGCAGACCATTTTTCCAGCAGGTACGGTTTTGCATTCAGTGCCGCGCGAATTGCGACCAGCCATTGATCGCCGAATTTTTTTACAACGTCCATATTTTCAATTGCGTCCAGTCCAGACTGATCAGGTGTAAAATTATCAAGACCGCGTTCCAGTTCGTTCCATTCAGCTGGTGTAAGTGTTATTGTGGCAACAGATTCTGTCATTAATCCGCCATAGGGCAGCAAATCACGTTCAATTGTGTCCATGGGGGTTTTACCACTTCGCAGGTTTTCAATATGGCGCAGTAATATTTTGCCCGTTGGCATTTGCCGCAATTCCGCCATCACATCGGGGGTTGCGTCCGCAACAAATATTGGGTTTATTGCCGCCCATCCGCCAAAAATTACATGTTCTTGGCGATAAAGGTTTAATAACCGTTGCGCGATAACGCTGGCCTTTGCTAGCATGACGTCCCCCTCCCGTGGTTGTTTATTCCATCACAATCATTATTACCTTGTGCATGGTTTTGCCGATAATTTTTTCATCCGGTGATGAAACCTGGCCGTAAAGTTTGCCCTTGCTATCAGATTTTACCATGACAATTTGTGCCGTTGCCGCCGTGTCTGCGTCCATTGCGTCAAAGTCAGCGTCAATGCATACCGCCATGTCACCGGCCGCCGGCGCAGTCAAAGCGTCCGCAAACACATATGATGATTCGGGAATAAATCCGCCCAGTCTTTTTGAATTTGGAACAACAGCGTAAATTCCGTTGCGCCCCTCCAATGCGATTGGGGCAACAATCATTGTGCCGTCCGATTTCTTGAATGTGATTGCCTTGCCTTCTGGGGTACCAAATACCGGAACCAGTTTTTTGCGTGCGCTGTCATATAATTTTGCGCCGTACAGCCCGCCATGCATATCAAGACTAGACATCGGGTTCCCGGGAACTAATACTGATTTGACGCGTTCTTTAACCTTGCTGATTTGTTTGTTCAATTCGCCGGATTTATACAGGTTCGCGACTTTATCAAACATTGTTTCAACATTCATGGCAAATGATTTCGCCAATGGTTCGATTTCGTTTTCATAAACTTCGCGTTGACCGACTTCTATCTTGTGATAAACAGACAGTGTCATGCCGGCATCACGAGCCGCCTGCGCGATGGTTTTCCCGGTCTGTTGGCGAATTTTGCGTAACCCGCTACCGAATATTTTAAGACCACTGTCTTCGTTGTCGGTAAGTCTGCGCTTTATTTCATTTTGCCACTGGTCGGCGACATCATCATTTTCCTTGATGAATATGTCGGATAGTTTGCATCCCAAAATATTGCAAATATTTAACAATTGTTTTTGATTAAGGCGGCGAACCCCTTTTTCAATTTTTGAAACAGCAGACAACGATAAATTTGAACGACGTGCCAGCTCGGTCATTTTCATGCCGCGCGACAGACGAATGTTTCTAATGTTATTTGGAAAAATTATTTCTTCTTGGGCCATTGCAAACCTCCTTAATATCTTGACAAAATATTAGTCAAAAATTAAAGATGACGCAAGAAAATAATTACAAATCCATATCGTCCGGAATTGCAGAGGCGTCAAAAGTTTCAATTTGGTCAATCGGCGCCTGGGGTGTGGCGGTGGGGGCGTTATCAAATGGGTTTTGACCGCGTGCCTCCATTTCGTCCAGATTATCAAACAGACTGTAATTGCCATAGAATGCGGTGCGAACAGTTTCTGGGCGGCCATGGCGGTTTTTACCGATAATAATGTCGGCGCGGTCACGGGCACGTTCCAAACGTTTGTTGTAACTTTCAATAATGTTTGCATTTGCGTTGCCCGACAGCCTCTGTGACGGGTCGCGGTTTTCCAGATAGTATTCTTCGCGGTATGTGAACATGACGATGTCGGCGTCCTGCTCAATAGAACCGGATTCGCGCAAATCGGCCAACTGTGGACGCTTATCGTCGCGGGATTCAACACTGCGCGACAACTGGGACAGGGCGATTACAGGCACATCCAATTCCTTGGCCAGCATTTTAAGGCCGCGGGTGATTTCGGAAATTTCCTGAACGCGGTTGTCGTTGCGTTTGCCACCCGGTGACGTCATAAGCTGCAGATAGTCGATTACAATCAATGCGATTCCGCCGCATTTTCGGGCAAGGCGGCGCGCACGTGTGCGAATCATCGGTACGGACATTCCCGGTGTGTCGTCGATATATAGCGGCACATTACCAATTGCATTGGAATACTGGGACATTTTCAACATGTCTTCGTCGGTAAGGTTCCCTTCGCGCATTGCAGAGGCGGGAATCTTGGATTGTGATGACAAAACGCGTGCGGCCAATTGGGATGATGACATTTCAAGACTGAAAAATGCAACGGCGCCCTTGTATTGTGGGTTCGCGCGGCCATATGATATTGCCGATGCCGCATTAAATGCGATGTTCATCGCCAATGTTGTTTTACCCATGGCCGGGCGTCCCGCGATGATAATCAAATCGGAATGGTGCAGGCCGCTAATTGATTTGTCCAATGCCGTCAGTCCCGTTGTCAGACCAGATAGCTGACCGTCAGCCTTGTAGGCGATTTCCGCCTCTTGCAGGGCGGATTGCAATGCGGTTGCGATTGACGATATTTCGCGTTCCGATGCGCCGGCCGTGGCCATTTCGAACAGTTTTTGTTCCGCCATTTCAATTTGGCGCGAAACAGGATTGTCCAAGTCTTCTATAAAGGCATTATCGGTTATTGATTGCCCCAGGTTTATTAAATCGCGTCGCAGGGCGTTCTCATAAACTATGCGGCCGTATTGTTCTACGTTAACAACAGTCGCACCCGCCCCGGATAATTCCGCCAGGTAATCAACCCCACCGACCGATTCCAGCGTACCCTGTTGTTCCAGGTAATTTTTTGCGGTGATTATATCAAATGGTATTCCCGCCGAGAACTGACGTTCGGCAAGTTTATAAATTTCCTGGTGTGCGGGGTGCGAGAAATGTTCGGCCTTTAGAAATTCCGATACGCGTTCCAACGCACGGTTGTTCATTAATACGGCGGCCAGAACTGCCTGTTCCGCTTCCAGATTTGTGGGCAAATTTTTTGGAGTAAAGTCCATGTCAGATATAGTATATGAAAATTTTGCTTTTTCAACGCCTTTTTTGCAAGGGTATCAGAAATTAAAAATTCCGATAGCGGATGCGGCCGGAAACCCGGCGTGGCCTGAAAAATTTCCGCCGTCGGCAATCGCGCAACTGCGCGAAGTGGTGGGGCCGCGTCACTTTGCCGCGCAGATGATGCTGGAATACATTGCGCCTGACAGGGCGCGTCTGGATCCGGATGCGTTGGATATCTATGACGCCGAATTTGATTTGCGTACCGCAAAGATAGACGGCGCGTCAATGACCGGGGCGGCAATTTACTGGGACCCGTCGTCGGGACGGAAAAAATCCGACGGCAGCGTTTGCGTCATGATATACCGTGATGATAAAAACCGGCATATATATATTCATGATGTGCTGTATCTGGTTGTTGGGGACGAAGAATTGCATCCACTTGCACGCCAATGTGAAATGGTTTTGGAATTTATGGCACGCCATCATATGCGCAGAATAACAATTGAAACAAACGGAATTGGGAATGCGTTGCCGGAAATAATGCGGGACGTGGCAATGCGGCGCGGTGCGTCTGTTGTTGTGAATAAAATCGCAAATCACGCAAACAAGGCGGACAGAATATTGAATGCGATTGAACCGGTTTTGACAACCGGGCGGCTGCATGCGCACCGTCGCGTCACGCAAACCCCACTGATAGCCGAAATGATTGGCTGGATGCCGGTGGGGGCGACAACGCATGACGACGGGCTGGACGCGGTGGCGGGTGCGATATGCGCCGAATTTACTGCGGTGCATGCGCGCGGATTTATATCGCGCCCGATACAGGCGAATACCAAGTTTAAATTATGATGAATATTTGTATTCACTGCTGCTACCAAAGGTATTATAGCAATAAATAACAAACAGTTTTTTCATTTTCAAACTCCTGGTTTTTATCAAACTAAAACCGTTGTTTTTGACGGTCAGGAGATTGGAGACAACTAATCGGTAATTGTGTTTGCGATGCTGATTATCGGGTTTCCACGCCCCGTTGCCGGAATTGCCGGTGATGAGGGAATCATAAATACAAACAATATTTCTTTGCAAAGGAAAAAAAGGAGAATATATGAAAAATGACATAAAACATCTGCAACAGATGTATCGACGTGCGTTAGATGCGCGTGCGCCATGGCTTGCCCGTTGGGAAAGTGCGCGAAAATATACAATGCCAACGGCCGATGATGATGTGGCGATGCTGTTTGATGCAACGGCAAGTGATGCTGCAGACAATCTGGCGGCATCAATGTATTCGTTGCTGACGCCGCCCGAATCTATGTGGATATCGCTGATGCCGGAAAGTGATAAGTCACCCGATGCCGCCCAGGCGACGGATGCATTGCGGGCGAATTTAAATGATTCCAATTTTTATACAACCGTACACCAGTGCTATATGGATTTGGTTGTATTGGGTACAGCGTGCCTCTTTATGGCAGAAAACCCGATTGGTGCGGCATCTGCGTTTACTTTTACCGCGATTCCAATGATGGATATTGCGATATTAAAAGATGCAGTATTTCATACGGCCACAATGCCCGCCGCAGATGTCATGGAAAAGTACCCGGAATGGACACCCCCGGCAAGCCTTCGCGATGCAATAAAGAAAGACCCACAGATTCCTTTGAATCTGGTTCAGGCACTAGTCGGCCAGGACTTTACTGCATGGCTGGATGTTGGTGGTGATATCGAAAACAATATTGTTGCGCATGGGCGGTTTGAAACGAATCCATATTTGATATTCCGTTGGTCGGTCGCTAGTGGTGAAATTTATGGTCGCGGCCCTGTGTTGCGCGCTTTGCCAGATATCAAGACCGCAAACAAAGTTGTAGAACTGGTTTTGAAAAATGCGACAATCGCAGTTTCCGGCATATGGCAGGCTGATGATGACGGTGTAATCAATCTGGCGAATATAAATTTGACGCCTGGTGCGATTATTCCCAAGGCGGTTGGTTCATCGGGACTGACGCCACTGGCGTCGGGGGCGAACTTTGACGTTTCGCAATTGATACTAAAAGATTTGCGTGAACGAATTCGGCATGCGTTATTGGCGGATAGACTGGGGCTGCTGTCGGAAAAAGAAATGACAGCAACGGAAATTCTGGCACGAAATGCCGATATGGTTCGAATACTGGGGGCTACATACGGACGCCTGTTGCACGAATTTATTCGACCGCTGGTGGATCGTGGCCTGCAGATATTGTCACGTCGCGGCGAGATTGAAAAAATTGTCCTGCACAGTGATGCAGAATTGAAATATGTTGCGCCGATTGTTCGTATGGCGGCGACCGAACAGCAAATAATATAAACAAAGGGAAAATAAATGCGAGATATAGAACAAAATTTTGCCCGAGCCTTTGCGACGGCCGCGGGTAGTGCAGTTATGCAGCATTTGCGCCGCATAACAATTGAACGGGTGTTGGGGCCGGGTGCTTCGGACGCGGAATTGCGTGGTCTGGAAGCACAGCGCGCCCTGGTTCACCAGATTGAGCATTTAATAGAGAGGGGCAAGTAATCTTTTCGCGCCGCCGGTTGTATCTGTATCGGCGGCGCGTTTTGCAGAACGTAATGTCAAATGAACAAAATTTTATGGGCGTGGTTGATTTTCTGCGCGACAGTTGGTTTTTGATTGCGTTTGTCGCCGGGCTGATTTACTGGGTTGCACGCCAAGATTCATCATTAGCGGAATTGGAACGTGCCGATAGCCGTATAGCTGCGCTGGAAACGCGGACTACGATACTTGAAACCGGTATTGGCCAATTGCAGTCGAAAATCGACGGAATAAAAGAAGATGTCACGCTTATTAAGACGGCGGTTATAAAATAGGACGCCGTAATTTTAAATTTCCGTTTTTAATCCGTTTTAGAGTGTTATAAATACGCATTGGACAGTAAACGAAAAATTAGGTTGAAATAAACCAACGCCCCAAACGGGGCGTTGGTTTATTTTTCGTTTGTTTGCGCAGCTTTTTCGCCGTTTCGCATCACGGTACCGCATACCCATTAAAAAAAACGCCAAACGGCGGCTTTCTTAATGGGGCGGGTGACCGGATTACTTCGTCACCTTGCACAATTTGCCCGACGGGCAAACCGGCGTATTTGCATCCGCCTTTGTGCTGCGGTTCGACCGGCTTTTTTTCGCCGTTTCGCATCACGGTACCGCATACCCATTAAAAAATCCGCCAAACGGCGGCTTTCTTAATGGGGCGGGTGACCGGATTCGAACCGGCGACAACCGGTACCACAAACCGGTGCTCTAACCAACTGAGCTACACCCGCCATACTGCATTCTTGGTGGAGCTGATCGGACTCGAACCGACGACCCCTTGCATGCCATGCAAGTGCTCTACCAACTGAGCTACAACCCCATGCGGATTTGTATTCTATATTTCTTCTTGCCAAATGTCAAATCAATTTGCTAATCTTTTTTTAACTCAAGGAGATAAATATGGATTATCAAGCCCTAAAGGCCGAAATCGAACAAAAAACATTGCAAACAATCGAAGTTTTGAAAAATGAATTCGCCGGATTGCGCACGGGACGTGCGTCTGTGCATTTGTTGGATGGGGTGCGTGTGCCGGTTTATGGCGCAGATATGCCTTTGAACCAGGTGGCGACGGTTTCTGCACCAGATAACCAGACACTGTCCGTGACCGTATGGGATGCATCAAACGCTGCCGCTGTGGAAAAGGCAATACGTGATTCGGGATTGGGTTTGAATCCAATGACTGCCGGTGGGGTTATTCGCCTGAATCTGCCGCCACTGACCGAAGAACGTCGCAAGGAATTGGTCAAGGTGTCTGGCAAATATGCCGAAGAAGCCAAGATTTCTATGCGCAATATTCGCCAAGATGCAATGGGTAAAATCAAACGCGCCGTCACGGAAAAGGAA
Source organism: uncultured Alphaproteobacteria bacterium (assembly GCA_947053455.1). GTDB lineage: Bacteria > Pseudomonadota > Alphaproteobacteria > Rs-D84 > Rs-D84 > Enterousia. The sequence continues at coordinate 108,946 of CAMRSV010000002.1, read as the reverse complement.
ATTTCCGAAGACGATCAGCGTAAATTTGAAGATGATATTCAAAAGGTATTTGATGCGCGTGCAGCGGAAGTTGACGCACTGGCCAAGCAAAAAGAAAACGACATTATGTCCGTTTAATCAGGCAACATGGGATACGAAATGTTTAAGTTTCTAAAGAAAAAGACCGCGACACATGCGACGCCGAAAATTCCGCAGCATGTTGCGTTTATTTGTGATGGAAACCGCCGGTGGGCGGAAAATCGCGGGTTGCCACCGCTATTGGGACACAAGGCAGGAATTGCCAATTTTGAAAATCTGGTTGATTGGTTCATATCGCATGGTGTGTCAACCGTCACGTTTTGGATTTTTTCGACAGAAAACTGGAACCGTTCCAAGGAAGAAGTTGATTACCTGATGGGATTGTTCTATAGCGAATTGAAAAAGAACATGAAACACGCGGTTGAAAAAAATCTGCGGTATCGAGTTGTTGGATCGCGTGCGCGTTTGCCTAAAAAATTGGCAGACTTGTGCGACAAATTGGAAGAATCGTCTGCTGAAAACACCGGTGGTACGGTCGTTTTTGCATTGAATTATGGTGGGCGCGACGAAATTGTTGATGCCGTAAACGCAGCAATCGCTGCGGGAAAACCGGTTGACCGCGATACATTTGAAACCTTTATGGATACTAGTGATTTATTGCCGGTGGATTTGATGGTTCGAACCAGTAATGAATTCCGCCTTTCAAATTTCATGTTGTGGAAATTGGCGTATGCAGAATTGCTGTTTATACCGGAACACTGGCCTGATTTTGTAAAGAGTGAAAAGTTATGGCAATTCACGTTAAATGAATTTTCAAAACGCAACCGGCGCTTTGGCGGCGGTAAAAAGGCGAACTATGCCGGAAAGAAAAAATAAGGTATATGATATGTCAAATACAACACAGAGAATCATTGCAGGTGCATTTATGTTACTGATTGCCGGTGGGGTCGCGGTTTTGCAGTATTTCGGATTACCAGCCGTGCGCGTGTTATCAGTGCTGATTGTGGTTGGTATGATTGCTGAAATGTTGTGGTGCCTTTATCGCACGCCCCGTGACGTGCGTAGGCGCGGTAGAAACATGTGGGTGTTTGGTGGCTTTGTCGCATGGTTGTTTGTTATGTTGGCGGCTGCATATTTTATTGGCGCGCGGCCATGGATTATATTACTGCTGTTGTTGATTATCGGGGCGGCGGACATCGGCGCGTGGGCGTTTGGAAAATTGATTGGCGGTGATAAAATGTGGGAACGATTGTCCGCGGGCAAAACATGGTCGGGTCAGATTGCGGGCATTATATGCGGAACACTGGCGGCGGTTATGTATGGGCTGCTGGGGACGGACATGTTTATGCCGCAATTGATGTGGATTGGAATAAGTGTCGCGCTGTTTAGTCAGTATGGCGACTTGACCGCAAGCATGATAAAACGCCGCATGGGAATCAAGGATTTTGGCCGCCTGATTCCGGGACATGGCGGTCTGCTAGACAGATTTGATGGCTGGATTTATGTGCTGCCGATTATATGGCTGGTGACATTATGATTACTAACATGGGATGACAGCGTATTTTATTTGTGGCATTTTTAACAAAAGGAAAGGGGACACATGCATATCATTTTAACCATTATCGCACTGCTGGTTGTATTGGGTGTTGTGGTGTTTGTTCATGAACTGGGGCATTTTATGGCGGCGCGTTGGGCCGGGGTTCGTGTAAATACCTTTTCCATTGGGTTTGGACCGGCGCTAATCAAATGGCATGACCGCCATGGCACACAGTGGCAGTTGGCGGCATTGCCGCTGGGGGGCTTTGTGTCAATCTATGGCCAGGAGGATATGTTTGACCGCAAGAAATACAATGAATTGCCCGCCGCCAAGAAAAAAGGACATTTTCTGTCTGTGCCTGCATGGAAACAATTTATAATTTTCATTGCCGGTGTCACAATGAACTTTCTTTTGGCATGGGGGATTTATTCGGCGTTGTTTATGTTTCAACCAAAGAATGTTCAATTGCCGGTTGTAGGCCAAGTTATTCAGGAATCTGTTGCATTTAATGCAGGTGTAAAACCCGGTGATACAATTGTCCGTATTGATGAGGCAAGGATTACAAACTGGGGTGAACTGATTATTGCCAAAGAAGTGGCGTCAAACCGAAATGCGAATGTTCTGATTGTGCGCGGTGAAAAACTGGTTCAGGTAAAATTGGCGCCTGCAGAACGCTGGGGGTTGATTGCAGACGGCAGCAAAACTGAATTCCGCAAAAAGGGATTTTTCGGCGCGTTATATTCCGGCGCACGTGAAACGTACAAGCGTTCCAAAACACTTCTTGTTGTGTTAAAGCAAATCGTGACTGGCGAACGTTCGTCAAAGCAGTTAGGCTCGTTTATAACAATTGCAGAGGAATCTGGCAAGGCCATGGCGATGGGATTGTTTGCCTTTTTATCAATAATTGCATTGATATCTGTTAACTTGGGTGTTATAAATTTGTTGCCGTTGCCGGTTTTGGATGGGGGATATCTGTTGATATTGATAATAGAGGGGGTTACCCGTCGCAAACTTGGCGGGCGTGGAATGGAAATTGTATTTGCGTGCGGATGGCTGTTGATTGGTGCATTGTTCGTATTGACCATGTGGAATGATTTGGCGCGCGTATTTGGATTGAACTGATATGAAAAAAGAATCTGGGTTATTATTTATTGTATGTTCCATTATGGCGTTTGCGCCGACGTACGGCGCAACGGTTTCCAGAATTGATGTTGCCGGCAACAGTCGTATGGATGCGGAATCAATCCGTATTTTATCTGATGTAAAAGTTGGTGAAAATGTCGGCGCAGAACGCACAAATCAAATTGCCAAGAAGCTACAGGAAAGCGGATGTTTCTCAAAAATAAATGTATATATGTCTGGAAATGTCCTGAAAATAGATGTGGCAGAGGCACCCATTGTCGGTATGGTGACGGTCGAGGGTAACGACAAAGTTTCAACAGATGATCTAAAAAAAGAAATACGGCTAAAGGAACGCGCATCTTATGATGAATCCGTAATCGGTTCTGATGTGCAGCGCATGTTGGTAATTTATCAACGCAAGGGTTATTTTGGCACGCGCATTAACCCAAAGAAAATAAACCAGGGCGACAATCGTGTCAATGTTGTGTATGAAATCACCGAAGGTCATCCGACGTACATCACCAATATTGATTTTGAGGGGAATAAGAAATTTAGTGACAAGACGCTGCGCGGTGAAATATTGTCACGTGAACATGCCTGGTGGCGTTTTATGACGCAGTTTGATGTGTTTGATGAAGACAGAATCCAATATGATCAGCAAATGTTGCGTCAATTCTATATGCGCAATGGTCATGTTGATTTTCAGGTTAAAAACGCAAATGGCGTCTTTACGCCTGACCGTCAGTACTATTCGGTTACCTTTACCGTGGACGAGGGGCCGGTTTATAAATTCGGCACGCTTTCGATTGACAATCCGTTTCCGGACGTACCGGATGAAAAGTTGATGGAAATAATAAAAATGAAGACCGGCGATGTTTACAACATTGACAAGGTCGAGGAAACTATTTCCGCAATGCGCGGCATGGTCGGCGATCATGGTTACGCGTTCATCAGTGTTGAACCGGATGCAAAAAAGAACGATGATGCGCGCACGATTGATTTAAAATTTAAAATAAAAAAAACGAACCGAATTTACATAAATTCCATAAATATTTTAGGAAATGTTCGCACATTTGATAGTGTTATTGAACAATTGACGCCAATGCGGCCGGGCGACCCGTTTTCACTGCAGACGATTGAAGAAACGCGCCAGAACCTGATGCGTACACGTTATTTTAAGGATGTTCAGATTGTCCCGACGCGTATCGCGGATGCAAATATGATGAATCTGGATATCAAGGTTGAAGAACAGCCAACCGGTGAATTATCCGGTGGTTTCGGTTGGTCAAACATAAATGGATTTATGGTTGACGCCGGTATTACGGAAAGTAATTTTATGGGCCGCGGTCAAGTTGTACAACTGCGCGGTTCCATTGCCCAGTATCAAAAACAGGCATTGTTTAGTTTTACAGAACCATATTTGTTTGGCCGTCCGTTGTCGGCTGGGGTTGACGTGTCGTACACAATGTATGATTATTCGTCATTGGGCAGTTTCGGTTATGACCGCGATTCCTTGACCATTGCGGGACGCATGGGGTGGCGTCTGACTGATCATTGGACGCAGAGTGTGCGTTTGTCGGCGGCGTTTGATCAGAATTATGATTTACAATTGGGTGGCGATTGGCATGCGGCGAATTTATTTACGATTGGCACCAGTTTCCGTTATTACAATCTTGATACAAATTTTCAACAGAACACACATACTGGTATAGTAAGTAATTTGGGTATATCCTACACCGGTTTTGGGGGTACGGAAAGCTATATGCGTTATACCGCGGATATTATCGGAATGGTTAAATTCTGGGATGACCGTTGGCAATTGCGTTCGTCGCTTGATTTCGGGATGTTGCATTCGGTCGGTGGTGAATATATATCGCGTGTGTACCGTTATTTCTTGGGCGGTGAAACATTGCGCGGATTTGATATTGCCGGTGTCGGCTCGCGAAACTGGGCATATCAGACGTACTCCTTGGGGGGATTGTGGAAATTGAACGGGTCGACGCAGTTGAATTTCCCGATATTTATCCCCGACGAATATCAGATAAAGGGATTTGTTTTTGCGGATTACGGTATTTTGGGTAAACCTCCGCATGAGGAAAAGACATTTTGTCACCCATATTATGGATGCCGTAATAATTACATAGACCAGGATATACGAACCAGCGTTGGTGTTGGAATTTATTGGAATACACCAATGGGGCCGATGAATTTTAGTTGGGGATGGCCGTTGAAACTAAACGATTACGACCGGGAACAGCGATTCCTGCTGTCGTTTGAAACACAGTTTTAATAAAAAACGCGGAAATTCCGCGTTTTTTATTTTTCATTTAAATACTTGGTCTTTATACGACTCAAAATTATATTTACATTGTTTTCGTATTCATCCAGTTTGTTTTCAAACAAGTGGTTCGCGCCGTCTATGGATATCAAATTTTTATTTGATACCTTTAATTCGTTGAATATTTGGACATTTTGTGCATATTCTGCCATGTCATCAGCCGTTCCCAGAACAAACGATATGTGCAGGCTGTCGACAAACTTGGACATACGTTTGGCAATACTGGGCAGATTGCCATCCAATTCGGCCCAATCGCGCGGTAATGGAACCGTTAGATTTTGTAGACATGTCGGTATTTTGAATTCTATGTTTTCAATTTGTCGTCTTTGCATTGACATGCGATTTAGCGCCGATTGCCACATTTTCCCGGTGGGGTCACGCTGCATCAACCGTTCCCGCGTTTTTATTACCCGGCTTGGTGGCAGGAAATACGGATTGTTCAGGACAAGTTCATTAAAAAAGCTTTTTACTGGTTCTTTGGCGACAATCATGTCGGACAGTGCGCGACATGACAGCGAATGAGACCATGCAATGCGATTTTTATGATTTATTCCAGGCATTTCTTTACAGAAATTCAATCCTTCAAATATGGCGGATTTTTGACGCGCCAGGTTCATTCTGGTTACATCTTTTTTGAAATCATATGTCGCGGACAGGGCCGCGCCCTCAATCGCGACGACATCAAATCCATTTTTTAGTGCTGCATGCATTGGTATTTTCATACATGGTTCAATCGGGCTGCCGCCGTAACCGTGAATAAGGTATATTGTTCCGACAGACGGTGTGTCTATGTTTGTTTGTGACCAATAAATATTCGTCAGTGGCCGCCCACGACGGTCTGTAATCTGATAAAAGTTGTCATAATATGGTACTGATATATTGTCTTGCATTTTATTTACATTTTTTTTTTGTGTATTAAGGCGCATTCTAGTATAATTTTTCCGTGTGTCAATATTTTTATAGGATTGACCCCTTTTGGACTTGACCGCGTGGTTGCAATTTTTTTATAATTTGATTATAGATATATAGGAAAGGGGAAAGCACATATGAAAAAAATTATTTTGGGCGTGTTTGTTGTATTGGCCTTGGCCGGGTGCGGCCAGGTGTATGACCGTGAACCGGTCGGTGTTGGATACGATAATAACGAATTAAAATTAAGTCCATGTGCATGCATAATGGTGTACCAAGCGTAAGAACGGTTTTTGTTCTATACGTAATCGGGGGAATAATTGAATTATCCAGACGATTTTGAAACACCGGCGTTTCCCGCGGGCAGGCCGACGGCCATTGCCCGCGTGATGGCAATTGGCGCAATGGTGGCGTTTTTATTGATTGTATTTGTGTGCGGTATGTTACTGTGGGTCGCACGTTCTGGCCGTGTGCACCCGTTTTTGGTTTCGGTGAACAGTTATACTGGCCAATGGCAATTGGTTGGGCATGACCATGGGCAAAAGACGCTGGCCGCGACTCGCGCTTTACAGGAGGCGGCCATTGTACATTTTGTCCAGAATTGGTTTTCAATATCTGCTAATTCGGCGCAAAACGAGTCTTTGTGGCTGACATGCGACCGGACAAAGGAATGTGACAGTCGGCGTGATGTACCATATGGCGACAAATCATGTGCGATATATTGTGCAACCGGCGAAGATATATTTTCGCGATTTATATATGACATTGTGCCGGACTATCAGTTGCGGGCAGCCAATGGGGAAAAGTGGGTTGTTGATGCTGATACAATTGATATATCGCCATTCGGCAGTATCGGTGAAGATGGTGGCACATGGCGCATAAATGTCAGTGTGCGGTCAAATGTTTCTGCGCCGATAAATATTATTGCATTTGCCAAGGTGGCACGGAATATCAAATCTTATCCACAATATATGGGCTTTTACATTGCGGATTTTAATGCATACAAGATAAGTTGATGAAAAAACTGGTGACGCTTTTTTTGGGAATTGTGTTGATTGGTCTGATGTTTGCGGCCATGTTCTTGACGGGGGCAATATATGACGCGGCGCAAAAGCAAACGGTCGAACCATATTTTTTCCAGGTTAACAATCAGTCTGCTATGCGTCCCGGTGCACCGCAGAGTTACGCCGAATTGGGGAATTCGACAATACGCGACATGCTGATAAAAAAGTATGTTGTTGAATATTTTTATGCAAACCCAGATACCGAAGACATTGCGCGCCGCGTGGCGGGGCAAACCGCATTACGCCGAATGTCATCGCGGGCTGTCTTTGACAAGTGGACGGATACAGAGGCTGAAGTAATTCAAGAAATTGCCGATAATAAGGGATTGCGTACCGTCCGTGTTTTTGATGAAATTTATAAACTAGATGACAACAGTGATTACTGGATTGTGGAATATGAATTGAAGACATGGCGCGCGTCAAATAATTTTGATGTATTGCCGGAAATTACGCGTGGGCGCATTTTTCTCAATGTTATAGATGCGCCGGGCGTTCGGCGTGATATGGATGTCGGACGCTACTTGGAAGCGGGCGGGGATCCGGCGGCGGTTTTTCGTTTCAGGGTTGATGATGCAATTGTGCAATAAGGGGCGGCGATAATGAAAAAAATAATATTACTTTCTTTGGCGGCGTTTCTTGCGTTTCCTGTATATGCGGATGATGACCCATTTGACTTTAATAATTTTGCCATTGTTGACAGCGGTGATGTAGATGTCACATCGACGGGCGTTATGATAAATGAAGGTGCAGGTGTCGCGGGTGTCGGTTCGTTTGATATTGCGGGCATTATGCTCGGGATGCCGTTCGAAGATGTTCAAACCTTGTTTTTCAATGGCGGCGGTCTGTATTCGCCGCGAGAAAAAAACAGCATTGTTTATACGATCCAAAAGGATTGGAAATACAATCTGGATTACGAGTGCCGGCAACAGAATATTTTTGTTCCATCCGAATTGGAAAAATGTATAAATACATTGGCGCGCAGTCGTGGATTGCTGTATGCGTCTGAATTGCATCTGGTGCGCAAAAGCACAGGCGAAACAATAACTGTCTACTTTACCAGCAATGCGACCGATAATCAGGTATGGCGTGTTGTATATAACAATGACGTCAATGAACTGGAAGGGGACGCGGAAAAATTTGAAAACCAGCGTCAGAAAAAGATACTTGCATTCTGGCAAAATGTACTGGATAAATACGGCGCGCCAAATTCGGGGTCGGACAAATGGGTTTCAACCAGTAATGCCTACGATCCAATGATGACGGCATATTACGGTGCACTTGATTTGACCGATAACGGCCGCCGTGCCGCGGACGAGGCGAAAAATATCAACGCCGCCCGCGAGAATTTCAAGGCAAAACCGTATGCGTTCTGATTTTAATTCCTATAAAACGGGGTTGCGTGCAGAATTTATTGCGCGTATGTTTTTGCGGTTTCGTGGGTATAAAATTTTGTGTAATCGGTATGTCACCGGAAAAAATACGAACCGCGCCGAAATAGATATAATTGCGCGCCGTGGTAACGCAATCGTTTTCATAGAGGTCAAAAGTCGCCCGACGTTAGATGCCGGCTGGAAAGCTATTACCACACATCAGGCGGCGCGTTTGCGATGTGCTGCGGAAACGTACTTGATGAAACGGCAATGGCGTGGCAGTGCGCGATTTGATGTGATTATTGTATGTGGGTGGCGGGTTCACTGGGCAAAAAATGTTATATAAATCTTGCCAATCCGAATGATTTCCTATATAATACCAACATGCTTTTTAACAAAAAGGAGAAAAAATGAAAAAAGTAATGTTGGCTTTGTTTGCCGTTATGACTTTGGCTGCCTGCACTGGTTCGTATAAATCCGGTAACTGCGAATATGATTTCTTGCTGCACAAGGATATTTCTATCTCCAAAATTATCGGTAATGCGACTGGCGGTTGCAGATAATAAATAAATCCCGCAAATGCGGGATTTTTATTTATGTAAAATGTCTCCGGATTTAATATATTCAGGACTGTCTTTTTTTAGTGTCTTTTGTGCGCGTCGTGCATATTTTTTTGCATTTTTATCATCCCCCAGCATTTTATAGTACTCTGCCCGTGCCCAGTCCGCGCGCCCATCATCAAATGCGCGCGCCATCACCCAATAGGTAAGAGGTGCCGGTGCAGATAATGTTGCGCGTCGGCATAAATCTAATGCACGCGTCCGGTCGCCGGGTTTGTTACGTTCCGCCAGAACCAGTGCCGCAGCGGTTTGAATTTGCGGTGCATCGCCGGCCAGAACCAATGATTTATCATATGCGTCAATACTGTCGTCATAATGACCAAATTGGTATTCAATATCCCCCAACAGTTCATAAAAATACGGATTGTCGGGTGCGCGTGATATTAATGTTTTTGTCCCCATTCGTGCGGCATCCAGATTTCCGCCGCGCATGTTTGCAATTGCGCGTGCGTACAGTGCCGGATTTGATTTGTCGGAATTTGGGTAAATTGTTTTTACCCTTTCCGGCGGGTCTAGGTACCCAATAAGTTTTGCACGAACCAAATCATATTTTTCACGACGCGATGCATCTGTTTTTTTGTCCGGTATTTGTACGTTTTTTAATACAGCAATTTGTTCGCGAACATTCTTTAATCTTTCATTCGTCAACGGATGGTTTATTCTGTTTGGGTTTATACGTGATTCTGCCGCGCCCGTCATTTCACGCATTTGTAAAAATACATCAATAAATCCGTTTGGGTTTTGTCCCGCGCGAACCATTAAATCTAGTCCCATGTTGTCCGCAATTCTTTCTTCGTCGCGTGAAAATGACAGCATTGATTGCTGTGCAATGCCGCTGGAACCCGCCAAAACACCAGCACCCAGTGACGGGTTGCCGCCCGCCACCATAAGGCCAATTCCCAGCGCCTGAATCAGCATCGTGCGTTTTAGTTCCGCGTTCATTCGTGCAGACATTTGTGCCATGTGTCCGCCCAGTGTATGCCCCAGTTCATGGGCGACCACCGCCTGCAATGCATCGGGCGATTTTATGTTTTTTAGCAATCCGGTATAAAGGTACACATCCTCGCCGCCCATTACGAACGCATTAAAATCATCGTCGTTTATGATGTTTATTTTTAGGCGTGATTGCGGGATATTAGCCGCCCGCCCCAATGGCGCAATAAGCTCACCGATAACGCGTTCTGTTTCGGTATCATTTATCAATGATGCGGCGCCTGCATTTGCGGCGAACAATATCATCATAAAGAACGCAATTATTTTATGCATTGATTGTAGCACCACGGTCAAAAATATACATCAGGTCACGCGTCCACGCGTCGGGGGTTTCCATTTCGCGCGCTGCATTTGTCGCCAAGCGGAATAAATCGCGGTGTTCGCGGTAATTTACAAAGTGATAGTTTATCCAGCCGCTTTGCCGTGTCCCCAGCAGTTCCCCCGTGCCGCGCATCATCAAGTCTTGTTCTGCAATGACGAATCCGTCGTTCGTCTCGCATAGTATTTCCAGACGTTTTAGACCGTCTTCGCTGGCGTTGCGGCCAAAGACTAATATGCAGTATGATTGCAGATTGCCACGCCCAACACGCCCGCGCAGTTGGTGCAACGCCGCCAGACCAAATCGTTCGGCGTTTTCAATTACGATTATCGTTGCGCGTGGGACGTCTATTCCAACCTCTATAACCGTGGTTGCAACCAATATTTGCATATTTGAATTATCGTCGGCAAATTCTGCCATTATGCGGTCGCGCTGTTTTTTATCCATTTGGCCGTGAACCAAACCGACTGTCTGGAAATATTTCTTTAATTCATCATAGCGCGCCTGGGCGGCAGACATATCCGTGGTTTCTGTTTCATCGACCAGTGGACATACCCAGAATACTTTGGCACCATTATCAATCTGTGCCTTTATTCGCACAATCAGTTCAGCCATGCGTGTGGCGGACAATTTTGTTGTTTTAATTGGAATGCGTCCCGCGGGTTTTTCATTTATAATAGATACATCCATGTCGCCATATATTGTCATGGATAGTGTCCGCGGAATCGGCGTCGCTGATAGCGCCAGCATATCTGGATTTGCACCCTTGGCGCGCAGAGCTTCGCGTTGGGAAACACCAAAGCGGTGTTGTTCGTCAATTATAACTAGTCCCAAATCCTTGTATTCGACATCGGTTGAAAATAGGGCATGCGTTCCAATAACAACGCGTGTGCGTCCGGAGCGCAGTGATATTAGTTTTTCACGTCGCCCCGCACCCTTGTCGCGGCCGGTTAAAATATCGCATACAATTCCGATTTTATCGCACATTGGTTTTAGCTTTGCAAAATGCTGCTGTGCCAACGTGTCTGTCGGGGCCAAGAATGCCGTTTGACCGCCTGTTTCTGCCATTTTTACAGCGGCAGCCATGGCGACGATTGTTTTACCACTTCCAACGTCACCCTGAACCAGGCGCATCATCGGGATGTCATTTGACATATCGTCAAAAATTTCATTCAATGTTCGCGTTTGCGCCACCGTCATTTCAAAGGGCAGGGTGGAATTAAATTTTTCCATCAAATCATATTTTTTCGTGCGCGGAATGCGGCGATTTTTTTCGTTTTGGCGGTTGCGCCGGCTAATTGCAATCGCCGACTGTTGCGCCAGTAATTCCCAATATGCTAATTTTATCATGTATTCTGATTGTGGCGCCAAATCTGCATCAGATGTGGCAAAATGTACATGCCGCAATGCGTCAAAAAATTCAATCAAGCGTGCGTCTTCATCTGCGGATATTTTATCGTTCAGCGCACCAAAAATTTGGTCACGCACGGACGCAAATGTTTTCTGGGTCAATCCTTCGCCTGCTGGGTATATCGCCTGGGCTGATGGGATGCGGTCGGCGTTTTGCATTTCTTCAATAAAGTCTGGATGATTGATTGTTGGTCGGGTTGATTTTTCAAGTTTTCCACTAATCATACGCCATTGCCCGACGGGCAGTTTCTTCAACCAGTAATCCAGAAAATTTGCATTAAAAAACTGAACCGTGACGGCATTTCCCATTTTGTCATTACATACAATCTGGGTTGGAATACGGCGCCCACGAAATACGCGCCCCGAACGGTGCGATTTTACCAGCAGCGGTACCGTCACCACATCGCCAGGTGTTGCATCTTTAATACATTCGGTGACATCACGTGCGCGAACATACGATGGCCGGTGCATTAGAAAATCAATCACACGTCGTCCGCCCAGAACATCGTCAAAGCGTGCGGCGAGTACCGGCCCCACACCCTTGATAAACTGCAAATCGGTTATAAGAAAATCAAAAAGTTCTTTTTTCATATATAATGAAATTTAGTCAAAATATTGTAAATATTCAATAAGAATATAGGATAAAGAAAACGCCCCATATCGGGGCGCCTTTTATTGGTTAAAGAAGCGTTTGTATACCTTGGAATTTATTTTTATCGGGTATGTCCGCATCAGGAATGAATTATAATCATCCATCAGCATGCGGATTGACATGTTCTGAAGTTCGTTCTTAATATTCGCCATATTTTTTGTATCAATTTTTGGCGCCTTTTCAGATTTTACCGATATGACATAAAACGCATCCACATCCGGTATTATTGCATTTGTACCAACCGGGCTGCTGAACGCTGAAACCAGTACTGCCGCGGGTGCACCTGATGTACGCGAAACGGTTGCCGATTTTTTGCCGGACAGTTTTCCATCCTTGTTCAAATCAACAAGCAATTCATTCGCTTTTACATATGCCTGCTTGCGGCGTGCATCGCGCGTCCAATCCGCCACCAGATTCTTTTTTACCGCATCAAATTCGGCATTGTGTGCGGGCGTAATTGTGTCGACACGGATGATTACAAAACCCTTGGATGTTTCGATTAGTTCGGATTCAATCCCTTCGTCCATGGAAAATATTTTGGCGACAATTGCGTCAGTCATCAATTCGTCTGCTGGGCGATGTGCCGCGTCAAACGCCTTAAATGATTTGAATCTCGCCTTGTGCGTTGATGCCGCTTTTGATAAAGGCTCGCCGCCGATAATATCATCTTCGACACTTTGTGCGGTTTTATATGCCGCATCGTATGAATCCGGCTTGGACATGTCGGCCGGAATCAGTACATAAGATACGCTGCGCATTTCGGGAATCATATGTGGGTTTTGATTGTAAAATTCACGCAGCTGGGCATCGGTGGGTGTGCCGGCCTTGAAATCTGAAAATTTTACCGTTGCATATTCAATGTCACGCATGCCATGGCGGGCGTTATACATGGCATCCGCCGCAAAACCCGTAACCGGCAGCGGAATTGACATTGACCCCAGTGTCATTGAACGCAAAATCTGTCCGCGTAGGATGTTTGCAAAGTCCGCCTCTGTATATCCGGAATGTGCCAACACCGCGTCAAACATTGCGGTTGAAAACTGTCCGTTCATTTGAAATTCTGGAAATTCGCGGATTTCGCGTGCGATGCGCGCATCGGATACAACAAATCCTAAATCGGTGGCGCGTGAATTTGCCATTTGCTGTGTGACCAGTGTCGACATAATTGCATCTGAAAATGCCATTGTGGCGGCCGGGTCGGCATATACGGCACGTTGCTGTTCGCGTGTCATGTTTGACATTACACGTGATTTTTCCATATTAAATTGCTGCATTGTAACGGCCTCGCCCCCGACGCGTGCCAAGGTGTTTGCATTCTGCATTCCGCCGCCGAAAATATATTCGGCAACCCCCCAGCCCACGAAAGAAAAGGCCAAAATTCCAATTAAAATTTTTGCCAGCGGTTTTTCCGCCGCATTGCGTAAATATTCTAGCATTTGATCCCCTTTTGCGCTACCATAGCAAAACGATGTAATACAAATCAATTAAAAAAGGGGAAAAAATATGAAAATAATTGCAGGAAACTGGAAAATGAACGGCAGTCGTGCAGCATTGTCGGAAATGGTTGCGGCACTGGGGGTGGTGGAAACAAATAACCGCGTTGTGTTGTGTGTGCCGTTTACAATGATTCAACCAATTGATTCAACAGTGGCGCTGGGGGCACAGGATGTAAGTTCACATGAAAAAGGCGCTTATACCGGCGAAGTGTCTGCACAAATGCTGCGCGATGCCGGGGCAAAGTATGTAATTGTTGGGCACAGTGAACGACGCATGTATCATAATGAAACAAATGACATTGTACGCGAAAAGGCGGCCGCCGCATTGACGCATGGCCTGACACCGATTATTTGTGTCGGTGAAACAATGGAAGAAAAACAGGCCGGCAAAACTATGGCCATCATTGAATCGGGTGTGCGTGAATCTGTGCCGGATATGCCGGAAACTGATGTTATAATTGCGTATGAACCGCGCTGGGCGATTGGGGCGGGACTAACACCGACGGACGCCGAAATTGCACAGGCACATACACTAATTGCGAAAACATTGGAATCCATGGGGCGGGGCGGTACACCGGTGCTCTATGGTGCAAGTGTAAAGGGGGCGAATGCGGCGCAAATTATGTCCATTGCGAACGTTGACGGCGTGTTGGTTGGCGGCGCATCCTTGACGCCGGATGATTTCATACCTATAATAACCAGTATGAAATAATTATATAGTGGTGGCGTCGGGGGCAAATCCGCCGCCCCCACAAAGTTTTGAGATAGGTAATATCATGGAAGAAAAAGAAGTAAAGGTAGAGGAAGTATCACTGGACGATGCGGCGGGCGTCGCAAATAATGATGTGAACGTAAATGCTGGCGCCAAGTGTAATGCTGCAAATCCTGCGGACGGTGACAAGTGCGAGAATCAAGTGGAAACTCTGATTGCGCAAGTTCGCGAATTAAACGACAAATATTTGCGCATGGCGGCCGAATTGGAAAATACACGTCGCCGTGCGGCAATTGATGCGGAAAGCATGGCGCGCACGCGTGCAATGTCGATTGCGGGAAAAATATTGCCGGTTATGGACGCAGTGGATGCCGCATTGAAGCACAGTCCCGATGACGATGGAATAAAATCTATGGCGCGTGCGCTGGAATCTGTCTTTGCCCAGATTGGAATTACGCGTATTGGTACGGTCGGGGAAAAATTAAATCCGCAGTTTCATAATGCGATTCAAATAATGCCGATACCATCGGATGTGGATGCAAAACCAGAACCCGATACAATCGCGGCGGAAATGCAGGCCGGATATATGTTTGGCGACAGTGTTCTGCGAACTGCAATGGTTGTTGTGTACAAATAATTAAATCCCCCGAATGGGGGATTTTTAATATCCTTTTTTATGGCGGGGCTGTTTTTATTTGTGGTATAATTTTTCCCAAAAGGAGATATGCACGCCATGCCGCGTCGCGAAGCAGTTAGGAAAATTGATGAAAAGCCCGCCCCATCATTCAGGCGGCGTATGCTAATTTATTTATTGAATCTGTTTTTGATGTGTGTGGTTGCGGTGGCGGCATATGTATTGGTGATTTTTCTGCAGATGCCGTCTTTGGATGCAATATTGCATGAAACGCGCCCTGCGGCGGTTATATTCTTGGATAAAAACGGAACAGAAATTCGTGCGTCAAACCGAATAATGGGTACACCGGTGTCGGTTGAAACGTTGCCACCACACGTATGGCAGGCGATTGTCGCAATTGAAGACAAGCGTTTCTTTAAACACGGACCCATTGATGTACGCGGCATTACACGGGCGGTGTTGTCAAACATAATTCATGGGCGTATTGCGGCGGGTGGTTCGTCCATTACGCAACAGACCGCAAAAAACATATTCTTATCACGAAAAAAAACAATATCGCGCAAGATTCAGGAATTGATTTTATCATACTGGTTGGAAAATCGTTTTAATAAAAACCAGGTTTTGGATTTATACATGAACCGTGTGTCACTGGTGGGGGGGATGCGCGGGATTGACGCCGCCGCGCGCACAATGTTCCAGACGTCTGCAAATAACATGACCATTGCCCAGGCCGCACAGATTGCCGCCATGCTAAAGGCGCCGACAACATACAGCCCGTTGCAGCATCCGGAAAAAAACATTGCGCGCGCTCGTGTGGTTCTAACCGAAATGGTGCGCCAGGGATATATTACATTAAACCAGGCGCGTATTGCGGCGCAATCTTTGTCTGCTGCCACACCGACCCCGGACACAAATGCATATCGTTATTGGACGGACTTTGTCCTGGACGAGGTGCGTTCGCGTATTGGCGGCTTTGAATCCGATATGTATGTGTACACCACGCTGGACATGGGCTTACAGGAACGCGTTGCCAATATTTTGCCAAAAAAAGTTGGTGATTATCAGGGGGCGGTTGTCGCCATGACGTATTCGGGCGCGGTGCGCGCAATGGCCGGCGGTGCCGATTACCAAACCAGCCAGTTTAATCGCGCCATTGCCCCGCGTCAACCGGGCAGCGCGTTCAAGCCTGTTGTGTATCTGGTCGCGCTGGAAAACGGTATGACGCCGGATACGTATGTAAATGATTCACCGTTTGCAATTGGCGATTATAATCCAAAAAATTATAACGAACGTTATTACGGGGACATTAAATTGTCCACTGCATTTTCAAAAAGTGTGAATTCCGTACCGTTAAAATTAACCGAAACGTATGGAATTGACGCGGTATTGGATATGGCGGGTCGATTGGGGGTTGGCACCAAACTGCGCCGTGAATATTCAACGGTTTTGGGTGCATCGGAAATGACGCTGCTGGATTTGACGACGATTTACGCCGTTATTTGGAATGATGGTGCATCGGTGCGGCCATATTCCATTACAAAAATAACCGACCCGATGGGTAATGTTCTGTATGAACGAAATCCGTCCGACCCGATACCTGTGCTGGGGGCAGATACGGTTGGGTATATGACAGAACTGTTGTCCGATGTTGTGCGCACCGGCGGCACCGGGCGACGCGCAGCGGGTAAGAATGTTCTGGGTGGAAAAACTGGAACCAGCAATGGTAACCGTGACGCGTGGTTTGTCGGCGCAACAAACAATATGATTGTGGGTGTGTGGGTCGGAAATGACGATTTTACCCCGATGTCGTCAAAAATAACGGGTGGTACAATTCCGGCCGAAATATTTCATGATATTGTTGTAAAATAAATCTTGAATAAAAATATTGTTGTGTATATAATCCGCACAAAGTTGGATAGCGTGCACAATTAAAACCAACGTTTCTTTAGTGTCGTGCATTTTCGACTTTTGACCCGGATTACCGGGATTTTTAACCTTTTTTTTATGCCCAATCAAAACGTTCGTTTGAATATAACCGAACACCAGTGGCAAAAATCCCGGATTTGTGGGATGTGTAAAAAATTAAAAACGCCCAATCAAAACGAACGTTTGTCTGGACGCAATATGGGGAAATGATGATGAAAGACGCAAAGAAATTACAACAATCGGGCGCGTTGCCTAAATCACTGTGGAAATTTTATGTAAAGTATGCTGCGCGCGGGCATTGGGCGTTGTTGATTGCATGGGCAATAGTAATGTTTTGGGGTGTTTCGGGCGGTATGTGGTTTCCCATGACACAACGTTGGTTTATTGCATTGTTTGAATATCCGGTAACGGGAATGCAGGAATTTGTGATGCATGCGTTGCCAACATTGCTGATAATTATCGGATTAGAAATGTCCTTTACACTTGGTGCGACATTGCGTGATATGTACTTTTCACGATTGAGTCCGATTATAAAAAATCAAATATCGGAAATCTTGACAGAATATACGCAAAATCAATCTATGTCGTTCTGGACCGGGCGCATGGCCGGCAAAATTAACAGCCAGATAAATTATGTTTCCGACGGGGTTTTTATTGTAAACCGTTTGTTTCGTGTGTCGGCGTTGGTTCTGATTATGTTGCTGAACGTCGGGCTGCTTATCGGTATAAATCGCTATGTTGCGATGATATTGGGTGGCGTGTTTGCGTTCCGTTTGGTGTATAGTTTGGCGCTGATGAAAAAAATGCACAACGCATCAAAACAGGCCAGTGAATCTTATTCAACTCTGTCGGGGAAATTGGTGGACAGTTTATCAAACTTTTCAATTGTAAAATTGTTTGCCGGCGCCAAAAAAGAACGCGAGTATTTGCGCGCTCCACGTGCAAAGCGTATTCGTGACGCAATTTATTCGTCGTATGTCCAGCGTTTGTTTTGGGCCGTGCCCAGCATTGTCTGGGATATAATGTACGGCGCAACGTTGTTTTTGTGTGTGTATTTATTTGTACGCGGCGAAATGAAATTAAGTGAAATTGTATTTACGACATCGGTTTATTTTTCCGTTATGGGTTCAATTGGGGCAATCGTTGACATGATTCCGGAAATTGTTGATAAAATCGGCAGTGCGAAAAAATCTTATGATGAACTTATCATTCCAATTGACGTTCAAGATGCACCGAATGCACCAGCACTGGTCGTTACGCGCGGTAAAATCGAATTTAAAAAGGTTTGGTTCAAGTATAAGAACAAATGGGTACTGCGTGATTTTAACCTGACGATAAATCCCGGTGAACGTGTGGGGCTCGTTGGGGCGTCGGGTGCGGGTAAAACGACATTGGTAAATTTGCTGATGCGTTTTTATGATCCGGCTCGCGGTGAAATATTAATCGACGGGCAAAATATTCGCGACGTTACCCAGGATTCTTTGCGTGAAAGTATTGCCTTTATCCCCCAGGAACCGACAATGTTTAACCGCACAGTGCGTGAAAATATTGGTTATGGACGTGCGGATGCTTCATTGCGTGAAATTCGTGACGCCGCGCGCCGCGCCAGTGCCGACGAATTTATCATGGCAACGGAAAAGAAGTATGATTCCATGGTTGGTGACCGCGGAATTAAATTATCCGGTGGCCAACGTCAGCGTGTCGCCATTGCCCGTGCATTTTTAAAAGATGCCCCGGTATTGATTCTGGATGAGGCAACATCTGCCCTGGACAGTGAAACAGAAATTGCGATTCAAAAATCGTTTGACGATTTGTCCGCCGGCCGTACCACAATTGCCATCGCGCATAGATTATCAACCTTGCGCAACATGGACAGGATTGTTGTGATAAATCACGGAAAAATATTGGAATCTGGAACGCACACACAATTGATGCGTCGCGGTGGCGAATACGCCAGACTGTGGCGGATGCAGTCGGATGGATTTATCGGCGAATAAAAAAGCGGGGCGACGCCCCGTTTTTTATGTTTTTTTAATGTCATTATTTGTGGTATAATATCAAACATGAAAAACAAATTTTTATATATTATATCGGTTGTATCATGCTTTGCGGCGGGGGCGGCAAGCGCAAATTGGCAATATGCCGGGACATATGTCGGTGACGGCGCCTATATTGATGACGGGGCGCGTTTTGTGATGTCGGTTCGCGGCGGGGCGGCAATCGGTAATGCAAAGATAAAAAATGAAATGGGGCCCGTTTCAACAGTCTATTATGTTGATGATACCGGATATGTAATATCAGAAGGAATGTATAAATCCTGTGGCGATGGCGGGTGCGATGGTTTCCGCGAATTGGGGGCCGGGGATTTAAGCACGCTTTCCTCGAATAAAAAGTTTTCTGAATATTCCTTTGCCGCCGGTGCATCAGTCGGATGGACTTTGCCCAACCGCCCGCAATGGCGCGTAGAATTGGGCTGGGACCATATTTCAGAGGCGGATTATAACGCATCCCCAATGTTTGACGGTGATTTAGTTCTAAACGGTAGTAACGCCGATTATATTATTGACGCATCGGCGGGCGCGGTACAATCTAAACTGTCGTCTGATGTAATTAGCGTTATGGCGTTTTATGATTTCTTTGACGGGGTATACAAGCCTGTTAATAAATTAATCCCATATGTCGGGTTTGGTGCGGGGTATGCAGATACGAAAACAATTTTGAATTTGACTGATTTGTATGGCAATTTGTCATGGGATTTGGCAATGCAGCAGTATGGTAAGTTCAATGAATACGGAACCGCGCTGGATTTTTACAAATCCGAGGAACATACGTCCAATGTCGCAGGGATTTTGGCGGCTGGCGCATCATATGGTGTGACCAGCAGCATGTTTCTGGATTTTGGGGCGCGTGTCATGTATATTCCGCGCGTAAAATGGAAACTGACCAATTCTGATGATACGAGTAATCGCGATTTCTTTAATGCGGAAAGTTTGATTTATGTCAATCTTATGCTGGGGTTGCGGTTTGAATTTTAATTCGCGATTGCGTCTGTAAATTCTTGTTCCGACCAAACCTTAATCCCCAATTCATTTGCGCGCACCAGTTTTGAGCCCGCATCCGCCCCGGCAATTACGATATCTGTTTTGGCCGATACGGTACCGGTAACTTTTGCGCCCATATGCTCCAAAATCTCTTTTGCTTCGTCACGACTATATGCGGACAATGCCCCGGTAAGAACAACTTTTTTCCCGGCAAGTACCCCCGTCAAAACCGGCGCGACAATTTCCGCATCGCGTACATGAACCTGTTCCAACAATGCGTTCAGCGCACGCGTATTATGGGTATCTGCAAAGAATGATGCAATTTCATCAGCCATAACATCGCCGATACCGTCCACCTGTTTTAATTCTGTGGCTGATGCTGTCCGCAAGGCATTCAGATTCCCAAATGTTCGCGCCAATATTTTTGATGTTACTTCGCCGATTTCGGGTATGCCAATGGAAAATAAAAAACGATGCAAATCAATATCACGTGCGCGTTCAATTGCGTCATTCAAATTTGCGACGGATTTCTCGCCAAATCCATCAAGATTTTTTATCTCATTACCATGGCGGGAAATTAAGGTGAATATATCGGCGGGCGAATTTATCCAACCGCGTCCGACGAATAATTCTAGTTGTTTTGTCCCCAAACCCTCTATATCAAATCCTTTGCGTGATACGAAATGTTCCAGTTCGCCGATGCGTTGCGCCGGGCACCCGAGTGTATTTATACAGCGCCGTGCAACCATCCCTGCATCTTGGACAATCGCGCTACCGCATACCGGGCATGCGTCAGGGAAATGAAATTCGGTGGCATTAGGTCCGCTTTCGGCGACACCAACAATTTGTGGGATTACGTCGCCGGCACGCTGTACAATAATCTTGTCCCCGATTTTTATGTTTAGACGCGCAATTTCATCTGCATTATGTAGTGTCGCGCGTGACACCAATACACCGCCGATATTTATCGGCTCTAATTCTGCCACCGGTGTCAATACGCCTGTGCGGCCGACTTGAACTGTTATGCCGTTTAATTGGGTAACGGCACGTGCGGCGGGGAATTTATAGGCAACCTCCCACCGGGGGCTGTTGGCGCGTGAACCCATTTTTTCCTGTAATGCGACGTCATTTACCTTTATCACCAGGCCGTCTATGTCGAATGGTATATCTGCCCGGCGCATCATAATGTCGTTATAGACCGCCTGAATTTCATCCAACGTGTGCGCATGATGTGCGTACTGGCGTGTTGTCTTAAATCCCCAAGATTGCAGTTTATCGAAATATTCGCTTTGCGTTTGCCAATCACGTGATGATAATTCGCCATATGTATACGCAAACGCAGACAGGCGCCGCGATGCCGTAATTTCTGGGTTCAGTTGTCGCAGTGAGCCCGCCGCCGCGTTGCGTGGGTTGGCGAATATCTTGTCACCGTTTTGTTCCGCTGCGGTGTTAAGCACTATGAAATCCGCGCGTGTCATGTATACTTCACCGCGAACCTCTATTATATCTGGGAAATCGCCCGTCAGTTTTTTAGGAATGTCGGCAATTGTCATCAGGTTTTGCGTTATGTCTTCGCCGCTTATGCCACTGCCCCGGGTCAGTCCCCGTACAAAAACACCGTTTTCATATCGTGCGGCATATGAAACGCCGTCAACTTTTAGTTCAATAAATACGTTTTTGTCGGCCAATTTGTCGAACCAGTCGGCAACGTCATGTTCGTCAAATACATCAGATATGGATAGCATCGGCACCGTATGCGGATATGATTTGAATTTGTCCGCAACCGCCGCCCCGACATGCGTAGATGCACCGTTTTTGGCCAGGACAGGGTACTGTTCCTCTATTGCCAAGGCGCGTTTTTTTTCCGCGTCGTATGTCGCATCGTCAACAACAGGCGCATCGTTTTGGTGGTACGCAATGTCCCATTCGTTTAGTTTCTTTATCAAGTCCGCATGTTCTGCGAGTGTAAATAAGTCTGGTGTAGTATTCATACGTGAATTATAAAAAATATGAAAATCTAATACAACTCAAATATGGCGCTTGATATGAATATTATATGGGATTATAATCTCACTCATAAAGAAGAGAGGGCGCATGAAAAATATTATTTTAATTTGTTCTGTTTTATTTCTTTCATCTTGTGGGGCGATGGGAATTGGGCGAAATCGGGATATTACAATACACAATAATTCAGAAGATATTATAACCGCATCTGGCACGATGGGTGTTTATAAAATACGTCCCGGCGAAGAAAAGACATTGTATTCCAGGGGTGAAATATTGATTGAAAGCAAGAACCCAGAATGTGGTGCGCCAACTATTCAGCCGGTATTGAACGGGGCCGCCGTATTTTTAGATATAATTCCAGGTGGATTATTTGGCGTGTTGCCTATATTTGTTGATGCGGTAACGCAAAACATGTACAAAATGCCGCATTCTTACGAATATACATGTATATAATTGTGGAAATTAAATATGTGGGCGACTCTCTCGGTTGTGCCTCTTCGCCCTTTCTGGTAAGCCGTTATTTAGTTTATCCCATATAACGGGATTTTCCATAGGACGATATTCCAATCTTATCTTATATGTATACCGATGTTCTTTAGATTTTGAATCAAATTAGGATACCCTCGCAGAGCATATCCGATGTCGTACAGTGTGCTTTCCCCATTTGCCATTGTCGCCGCAATAATCAGTGCCGCCGTTCCGCGTAAATCCATCCCATTTGCCACCGCCGGTCGCAATATAGACGGGTTTATTATAATTTCGCTGGATTTAGGCGCGACAGAATTTTTTATGTCAAGCACCCGGCTGGATGAATTAAGACCAAATTTAGCCAGTTCCGGCAAATGTCTTGTGCGGTTTTCGTATATTGGGTCATATATTTTTGATTGGCTGGTTGCCATGGATAATACCGGCGCCCAGGTTTGGTGCATATCTGTTTCTTTGCCCGGTATGGGTGAAATAATCATGTTGCGACCCGTAAATTTATGTAAATTTTGGAAATCAAATTCCATTGATTTTCTGCCGATTTTACACTTTGATTTTCCGGCGATTTCAATCATGGTGTTTAACCATGGGCGGCATGACGGTGCATCAGTGCCAATCAATTTTATTTTTGATTTTGTTGCCAATGCCAATTGTGCATAAAAACCGGTTTCCAGTCTATCTGGCATGATTTCAAATTGTCCGCCGTTTAACAGATATTTTGTATGCCCCAGGTTTGTCATTGCCTCGGAATTTGTGCCGCGGATATTTGCCCCCATTTTATTCAAAATACTTAACAGGTGCGATACCTCTGGCTCTAATGATGAATTAAATATCATCTTTAAATTGGGGGACAGCGCGACCGACAGCATCCAATGAAACGTTGCGCCGTGTGAAACGCGCGTTGTGGAATAAATTGGTTCAACCCCAGCATCGAACGATTTTGGTAGCACGAATTCCAAATTCTTGCCCGTGTCATGC
Organism: uncultured Alphaproteobacteria bacterium; assembly: GCA_947053455.1. Classification (GTDB taxonomy): domain Bacteria; phylum Pseudomonadota; class Alphaproteobacteria; order Rs-D84; family Rs-D84; genus Enterousia. The sequence goes on along the minus strand of CAMRSV010000002.1, from coordinate 85,317 downwards.
AATGTGGCGCCGAACACGTTTTCCAACAGATTTATGTGAAAGTCAAATGGACGTGTGCCGTTTGTACCAAATCCTGCACATCCACCGGGAACTTTGATTTTTAAAGAATTAAATTCGCCAGTTTTGGTAAATCGCCCCAGCAGTGCCCCCCATATGTAATATGATGCTCGAAATTTTAATGCAGATTCGTTTAGCTCATTTGATGTTATTCGCTGCGCATGAATATCAAGTGTCTTTTTATTTGGATGATACTTGGTGCGGATGCCAATATCTTGCATTATGTCAATTAAATCTATAACGTCCGTTATATGTGGCACATTTGTAAATTTTACCGGCTTATCGGTTAGTATGGCCGCACACATAGCACCCAAAATTTCGTTCTTGGCGCCGCTGATTTTGACAGATGCGCCATCGCGCAGCGTATGGCCGCCTTCGATTTTTATGCTTTCAGGAATCTTTATTTTTTTCATGACTCTGGCATTGTACAAATAAAAATACAGGAAATAAAGTAATTTATTTTATGCCGGCAAGCCATGGTAAGGATAATAATCATATTGTGTTTGTGGGGTTTTCTGTAATCATTTATTAGTAATACCCCAAGGGGAACGGGATGAAAAAGTTTTTTATTGTTTCGTTATCTTTGATGACATGTGCGGCAGGTGCGCATGAATGCCCGGTATGTGAACGCCAAAACGTGTCGCGCGACAGTTATGCTGGTGTGCGCCTGTATGTGAATCAGCACAGTTCATATTCGTACAAGCATTCGGATGGGTGGCGCCAGAAGTATTTGGATAACGGACTGGGGTTTGGTACGACAATGGGGAATAATCTGACGGATTATTTGCGCGTGGAATACGAAACATTGTACATGGGCACCCAGTATAGTAAAAATGACACTAATTTTGAATATGACATATGGGCAAACATGTTAAACGTTTATGCGTTGTATGAATTTGATAATGCGTTTGCACCATATTTGGGTGGTGGTGTTGGGCTTACCGGAATATGGGGCGAAGTGGCCAGTCACTTGGATAATGCGTTTGACCTGTCCGGTCAGGTTATGGTCGGTGTATTGTTCCGCCTAAATACGCGTATTGATTTGGATTTGGGATTTAAGTACATTTATTTTGGCCAGGTTGACCATGAGAATGGTTCAACAGACGTTGATGCAACGCAAGTATACCTTGGTGCGGTGTACAAGTTTGGGTTATAGGTATTCTTGTGTTTGAATTTCTGCTGGGACATGGGCAAGGGCGATTTTCGACTTTTTTCTGATATGTTCCAAATATGTTTGTGCTGCGTTTAGATTTGTTAATGCCTGTGGTATATTTGCGTCATTATTTAGTACCGCAATTGCAATATCAACGACATCCATTGCTTCCTGTATTGTTTCATCAATACTCATTTGATTTGTAGTAAAGGTACCCGCGCCGTTTGTGTGTTTCATTTTGTAACCTTTATTTTTCATTTCACATATGTTTATATTAATTTTAAAAACATATATTGACAACCATTTTTATTGATATTAGTATAACCAAAAAGGCAGAATATTCAATGTGTTTACAGTGTTTATGTTGCGTAAAATATAAAGAACTTTATGGCGCAATCGTAAACAAAATCATATACATTTCGGGAAAGTCTTTGTATAATCAAAACTAAATCTGATTTTGTTGATGAATGTAAAATCGCATCCGATCTGTCTAAACAGGAAAAGGCATGCTAATCGCTACTGATCAAAATAAAGGCCGCCGATATAAATTAAACAAATGAAAGTAACTGCTGCGATTTTTAGGCATGGGGATAAAGTTCTGCTGATGCGGCGCGGGCCAAATCAGCCGTTGGCTGGTGAATGGGAATATCCAGGCGGAAAATTTGAAGATGGCGAAGAAGGTCCAACCTGTTTGCAGCGCGAGCTGTTTGAAGAACTGGGCATTGATGCGAAAATTGGCGAATTAGTCATAGTTGCAAAACACACAACAGAATCTGGCAAGATTGTTGAACTTTACGCTTATGAGATTGCAGGCTATGCCGGCGATATACAACTGCGGGTTCATGACCAAATGCATTGGGTGTCTTTGTCAGAATTATTGTCGCATCCACAATTACCTGCGGATAAAATCGTCGCAGAAAAACTGGTAACCATGGAAAAGTAAAATGAGCGACGCTTTCTACAAAAACAGTATCCAGAACTTTTTAAAGCAAACCGAAGATGAAATATTTGGCACAATTGCTTATGGTGATAGATATGATACCGTGGCGACACAAAAAGACGCCTGGATAGAACAAATTCGTTTGTTAAGGCGCGCCTTGGCACACGCCCCGTGCGGCAGTATTTTGTTCGAATATACGCTGCCACGTGTGGGTGGCCGCATAGACAATATCTTGCTGATAAACAACACTGTTTTTGTGTTGGAATTCAAAATCGGGGCCACTTCATATCCCAGTGATGCAATTCGCCAGGTGCGCACATATGCTTTTGACCTGGAAAACTATCACGAGGAAAGTCGTCAACGCAAAATCGTACCCGTTCTGATAGCGACCAATGTTCCTTGCGACTATCGCAAACAGAACGAACCAGAAGACGTGATTTTAACAAATGGTGATGATTTGGGTGCTATAATCATTCGTAACACAGACACGTCTTGCAAATCGCTTGATGTCGATGCATGGGCAGGTTCCCGATATGCTCCGACACCAACAATTATTGAGGCCGCCAGAAGTTTGTACATCAACCATTGTGTTGATAATATCGCGCAAAATACAGCGGCAGAGAACCTGACCAAGACATCAGATGCAGTCCAGAAAATCATCGAGAAATCTAAACAGGACCAGCAAAAATCAATTTGTTTTATAACCGGTGTGCCTGGCGCTGGTAAAACGCTGGCTGGTTTAAATATTGCAATAGAAAATCAGAAAGCGACAGGTCAAAGTGGCGCCTGTTTGTTAACAGGAAATCAGCCCCTTGTTTCTGTTTTGCGTGAGGCGTTGGCAAAAGATGACCACCAGCAGCATGGAACACCATTGGCCAAGGCTCGCGAGAGCACAAAGTCCTTTATCCAGATTATTCACGGATTTCGAGATGCATCTTTAAATAACATGCAAAATCCACCGGTCGAGAACGTTGTTATATTCGATGAGGCGCAACGTGCTTGGAATCAGTCTATGCTATCGGATTTTATGCAGAAAAAGAAGGGCCCGGTTCTTAATAGGTTAACCGATGGACAGCGTACTTATTTTCTGTCTATGAGTGAACCGGAACTGCTGATTGACTACATGAATCGCCACCAAGATTGGGCCGTAATTGTATGTTTGGTGGGCGGCGGACAAGATATAAACACTGGCGAGGCTGGAATTCAAGAATGGTTTGCGTCGTTGAAGCGTTCATTTCCTGATTGGCACGTTTATGTATCAGATGAGATAAACGTCAGCGAATATCTGGGCAACCAATCGTTTCAGGATTTGACCGATGGCCTAAAATGCGAAACAGTAAAGGAATTACATCTGTCTGTATCAGTACGTGCACACAGAACACAAGATGTCGCAGGATTTGTAGATGCTGTGCTGGATGGTGATACTGCCACAGCCGCAGACAAATATAATAAGTTGTCCGGAATTTATCCTATATATATAACTCGCAACTTAAACACGGCCAAACAATGGGTGCGTAATCAGACTGAAGGTAAGAATCTGCGTCACGGCCTAATTGCTAGTTCAAATGGGCGTAGATTACGTGCAGATGGCATATGGGTTGAAAGCAAATGCAAGCCGGAAAAATGGTTTCTGGGTGACCGCAAAGACATAAAATCTTCGTATTTTATGGAAGAAGTTGCCAGTGAATTTGATATTCAGGGCCTCGAAATAGATTATGCTGTTATTGCGTGGGACGCTGATTATCGATATGAAAATGGTCAATTTCAGTGCTATAAACCCAGCGGCTCACGATGGTTATACATAAATAAAGAAGATAAGCGTAGATATCTGAAAAACGCATATCGTGTGCTACTGACCCGTGCACGCGAAGGTTTCGTTATATTTGTTCCGCAGGGTGATGATTCTGACAGTACTAGACGGTGTAAATTTTATGATGAGCTGTTTGAATATTTGAAATCTATTGGTATTGAAGAGCTTTTTTAGCGCCGTAATTTGTGTATATTTCTATTGCCAATCCTAAATAAAGGTAAATGAATAAGTATTATTTTCCATTGGTGGTTAATCAAGCCGTCTTTTGCTTAAGGCTAATGTAACTATTATACGGCTTTATGTTTGTAATGTATGACCGTTTGTTAATTTTTATAGGTAAAAGTTGTTGGATTTTAGCGCTTTTACGGGCAGAGTTTCCAAAGTATTTTCCCAAACTACCAACTGCAATAAAATAAATTTTATTTTTTCAATAATTATGATATTATATTTTGAGTAAAATGAAAAGTTATGTAAAACATTTTAGCAAACAGTTTGAAGAACAGTATTCGAGCCTGTCTGAATTACCGGTGATTGGACTTGCAGAAATACCTAAATACAAATTACAATATGATATACCATTTGGGAAAAATCCGCATTATAATCCTAAAACTAATACCATTCATATGATGAATGTAGATGTAGATACGTCGACTTTGGCCGGAAAGTTTAAAAAGGCAAGCAGAAAACTATTTTACGCTGATATAGATGTTGATGCTATATTGCAACATGAAGAACACCACTGGTATGACCATCGCGTAATAAAATATCTGCATACTACCAATTATGTTCCATTAAACGTAGTTGAGCTAACCGCACTTGCTGTAATAGATGAGCTTGCTAGTCAGATCGTAGGGGAGATAAAAAACGACGTTTCAAAGAAAAATATAAAAAAACAATTTAAAAAAGCAAGAAAAGCTTTGAATTGGTGGGGGTATAAGTTGCAGTATTCCTTATATGTGCCTGTTAGGCAGATGGGATTATATCTGGAACAAGCTAAAAAAGACCCCGATGGTATTGCTACGAAACAGTACGTAAAAGATGTAAAAAGAATTTTAATGAATCCGGATTTTAATATCCCATTATTTCATGCATATTGTAAATATATGTTTACATATAAAAACGACTTTCTATTAAAAGATTTTTCAAAAACCGAATTATTAAAGATATATAAGTCTATCCTGAATATGAAGAGGGTTAATATATCTAAATGGATAACCAAACATCGACTGTTCTATGAAATGGAACAAGATATACGCGATAGATTTAGATAGATAACAAGCCATGTAGTTTATGAAGTTGGAAAGGTCGCTCTTTTTCATACGCATAGAATTTCGATAATAAATATTTTTATTGGGCTGGCTGAATATGATTGATATTTTAATGTTTATCGAAGCGCACGCGGGCCAGCGCTGTCATAACAAAAAACAGCCCCGATGGGGCGGCATATAAAACTTGGCTCGAGCCGGCTTGCGGTTATAGCGTGGAAAATCATGATGATTTTATTAAGTTATCAGATAAATTAAATGTTTCTTAATCGTCAGTATATATAGTATAAAATTTTTTCCTTGCGGTATAAAATTCCCGGCTTTGGCTATGTGGCGTTCTATTAAACTCACGATGTATTGCTGCAAACGCAATCGCGTCACACCTATGAAAAGTTTTGTGATTGGGGTTTTTGTCATCAGTCTGTGATAGAAGATGTAATACATAATCATAAAAAAAGATTTCAAGAGAACCGTGCCTTTTGATACCTTCTTTACATTCTTGCATGAATTTGGGGCTATAAATATATTCTAACACTATTTTTTCTAACTCATATATATCACATTCTTTCATTTCTTTCGTATAAGAAAGACATTCTAAAATATATTTATCTAAAACTCTTTTAGTTTCTCTTCTATAGACATTGTCATTAGCAATAGCTTTTAACGCTAAAAATAGTTTTTTCATTTTTTAAGCCTTTATAAGAATTGTAATCGTAATTGGTATGTAAAACAACAAAAAACCGCCCTGGTGGGACGGTTTATAGAACTTGGCTCGGGCAGCTGGACTCGAACCAGCGACATACGGATTAACAGTCCGTTGTTCTACCGACTGAACTATGCCCGAATTGCTCATGTATATTATAATCTTTTTAATCCCATTTCAAGTCTTTTTTTTCAAACCGCAAAAATAATTTTGCATCCTGATTTTTTGCCGGAAATACAATAAATAATCTTGACTTTGGGATGTTCGGATTGCTATCTTCACTTTTGTCAAATACACAAACGGCTCAATAAAAACATGGAGTTACATTATCATGAAGGGAATTATTCTTGCAGGGGGCAGTGGTAGCAGACTTTATCCATTGACTAAAACAACATCCAAGCAATTATTACCTGTTTATGACAAGCCAATGATTTATTACCCATTATCTACAGTTATGTCATTTGGTATCAAGGACATTTTAATTATTTCAACACCGCAGGATACCCCAAATATTGAAAAATTATTTGGTGACGGGCATCAGCTGGGGTTAAACATTCAATATGCGATTCAGCCGGAACCCAAAGGTATCGCACAGGCATTTACAATTGGGGCAGATTTTATTGGTGATGATTCTGTATGTCTGATTTTGGGCGACAATATATTCCATATGGGCGGTCAAATGGAAAAATTCAAGGCAGAAGTCGCAAAAAGCCAATCGCAGCGCGCAACAATATTTGCGTATCATGTTAGCGATCCGGAACGTTTTGGGGTTGTTGAGTTTGACGAAGACCTTAATGTCATTTCAATCGAGGAAAAACCAAAACAGCCGAAATCAAATTATGCGTTGGTTGGACTCTATTTTTACCCCGGTGATGTTGTTGAAAAGGCGCGCAAATTAAAACCTTCGGCGCGCGGGGAATTGGAAATTACTGATTTAAATAAAATGTACCTGGAAGAAGGGCGTTTGTCGGTCGTTCCAATGCGCCGCGGTAACGCGTGGCTGGATGCGGGTACGCCCGATGCACTGATGGATTCGGGGCGGTTTGTTCAAATTATAGAACAGCGCCAGGGATTAAAAATTGGTTGTATTGAAGAAGTTGCATCTGATTGCGGCTTTATAACAGATGAACAGTTAATGGAACTGATACAGAGTCTGAATCCGGGTACATATCGGGATTATTTGCAGAAAATTTATGATGAAAAGCATGAGTTGATATAGATTATCACAAGGAGAGTTTAATATGCAAAAAACAATATTGGTTACAGGTGGCGCCGGATTTATTGGGTCAAATTTTGTTCCATATTTTTGTGAGGCGCACCCGGAATATAATGTAATTAATCTGGACAAGCTGACATATGCAGGTAATCTGGATAATTTGCGCGAATGCGAATCAATGTCCAATTACAAGTTTGTAAATGGTGACATATGCGATGCGCAATTGGTTGAAAAGCTGTTTTCTGAAAACGATATTCGCGGTGTGATTCATTTCGCCGCCGAAAGCCATGTTGACAATTCAATCAAGGGACCGCGTGCATTTATCAACACAAATATTATTGGCACGTTTAATTTGTTGGATGCGGCACGCAGTCATTGGATGGATGCACCTGGCAAGGTAAAGCCGGGGTATGAGGATTGCCGTTTTCATCATATTTCAACAGACGAGGTGTATGGTGCCCTAGGGGCGGACGGATTTTTTGTCGAAACGACGCCGTATGCGCCGAACAGTCCTTATTCCGCATCAAAGGCAAGCTCGGATTTCTTGGTTCGGGCATACCATCACACGTACGGAATGAATGTCACAACATCTAATTGTTCCAACAATTATGGACCAAAGCAGCATCATGAAAAACTAATTCCGTTGATTATTAGCAATGCGTTAGCGGGCAAACCATTGCCGATTTATGGCAAGGGCGAGAATGTCCGTGACTGGTTGTATGTATTGGATCATTGCCGGGCGATTGATTTGATTTTCCACACGGGCAAGTCTGGTGAAACGTACAATATTGGCGGTCGCAATGAACGCAACAATATAACAATTGTAAAAACGATATGCGGCATATTGGACGAAAAGGCGCCGCGTGCCGACGGTCATAAATACGAAGAACAAATAACGTTTGTTGCCGATAGAGCAGGGCACGATTTTCGCTATGCGATTGACGCAACAAAGCTGGAAACCTTGCTTGGGTGGAAGGCACAGGAAACCTTTGATACGGGCATTGTAAAGACCGTTGAATGGTATCTGGAAAAATTGCGCAAGTAACCTGATATAAAATATTTTTTCAAGTTATTTATTGATAACCTTGCATTTTGGTGTTATGGTTATTTGTGTCCAATAGATAGCAATAAAAGGAAGAAGCATGTTATTAAAAGGAAAAAAGATTTTAATCACTGGTGTTGCCAATGATTGGTCAATGGCGTGGGCGATTGCCAAACGCGCACATGAAGAGGGTGCAGAAATTGCAATGCCGTATGCGATGCCAAATTTGGAAAAACGCGTGCGTCCGTTGGCGGAATCCATTAATGCGAAATTCGTTACCGAATGCAATGTGCAAAATGATGAGCAGATGGATGCCCTGTTCAATTCTATTGAAAAAGAATGGGGACATCTGGACGGAATGCTGCACGCGATTGCGTTTTCGGATAAAAATGAATTGACCGGCCGTTATGCAGACACAACGCGCGACAATTTCAAAAATACAATGGATATTTCAGTATATTCGTTGGTTGATTTGACGCGGCGTGCGTCCAAATTAATGAATGATGGCGGCAGCGTGGTTGCCCTGACATATTTTGGCGGTGAAAAATCCGTTCCGAATTACAACGTCATGGGTGTTGCAAAATCTGCTCTGGACAGCAGTGTTCGTTATCTGGCGTCTGATCTGGGACGCGATAAAATTCGCGTAAACGCAATCAGCGCGGGGCCGATTATGACGCTGGCATCTAGCGGGGTTGGCGGATTCAAGGCGATGTTGCGGCTTAACGCGGAACAGACACCGCTGCGTCGCAATATGACACTGGACGATGTGTCGGGTGCGGCCGTGTATCTGTTTAGCGATTTGTCCAGCGCGGTAACCGGTGAAGTTCACCACGTTGATTGTGGTTATTCAACCACGGGCATGATGCCGAACGAATTGAAAGACGTTCTGTTAAAAGGCCTGGACGAAGAATAAAAACTTTTTACAGGCATGAATCGCTTTTTGTGCGGTTCAAGGGTGGCTTGATAGCTACTTTTATAGCGGTGCGTTTTGATAACAAAACGCACCGTTTTTTGTTTGACTTGTTGGGTTAAAATCAATAAAATCCCACACCATGAAAAATAAAATAGCATCATTTTTTAATAATATTGTTACGCGGTTAATTGCAATAAACATATCATATGGAATATTGGATATTTTTCTAACGTCGTTCCTTATATCCTATATAATGCGCAGTTTTGAAAACCAAATGGTTGGGGTTGCCGTTTTTTATATCTTTTGGGCGATTATGATAACGCTGGGGTTTTATTTGGCCGGTGATAGAACCAAACGCGGTAACAAAATGACGGTTTTCCGGGTTAGTATTTTATTGCGTATATGTGCATGCTTAATTTTGGGTACATGCAGTTTGAATTTGCCGATTGTTATTCTGGTGGCGTCTGTGCTGGGACTGTCTGATGGGGCGATGAATCTGCCATGGAATAATATTATAAGTGAAAAATTATCTAAAAACCAATTGATTAAATATACAGGGTATCGCCAATCTGTGGCGCATACAATGCGCGTCGTGCTGCCGATGCTGGTTGCAATGCTGATTACGGCGTCATCATATTCGGTTATGGTCTGGATGGTTGTTCCGTTTTCGATGTTAAGTTTTTTGCTGTCTTTTTCAATCAAGAGTGTACCTGCATCAAACAATGGTCTAAAAATGAAATCGTACTTGGCCAAATGTAGAAAAAATGCATTTAACAAGAAATTATTTTTCTGTGAATTTGTGCGCGGCATGTCCGTTGACAGGTTATTGATTGTGATGCCGATGTTAATTGTATATTTCATGCATACAGATTTCGCATTGGGCTGGGTTCAATCATTGGCATCGGTCGTTATTATAGTATCCAGTGCGTTTGTTGGGCGTTTTTTGACACTACGCGGTTTTCCAATGTTGCTAACTATATCCAGTGCATTCATGCTGGGCAGTGTATTGTTGTTTTTGTCCCTGCACACGGTTCCATCACTGGTTATATATATGCTGGTCTATTCCGTTGCGGGGCGCATATTTTTCCAATTGCTGGAAATGAACATGACCAATGGTTCAAATTACAGTGCGTTAAATCGCGATAACAAGGTTGAATATTTTATCAGTCGTGAGTGCTGTCTTAATATGGGGCGTGCATTTAGTTGCATGGTCTTATTGGTAATCGGTCTTTTAGGTGGCGGTGCAAATGCGTTGGGGATAATGTCGCTAGCAATGGTAATTTTAACGGTGCTTCTCGCGTTTTTAGCTGTATCTGTCAGTCGCGATATTTATAACGCCACCCAGAATATCCATTAAGTTTTCTTGCCATTACATGGGAATATATCTATAATAATATCATGATGAGCATAATGACAGTTTCTTTATATTTGTTTGTTATTTCACTGTTTGTATTGGTTGTGTATTTGGTGCTAAAGTCCGTGGAATATTCGTTCTGTGTTTTTCATGGCCAGATTCCGTTTGTTCCCAGTGCCGGGCGACTGCGTCGTGCAGTCGTAAACGAGATAAATTCACATTACGCGTATATGCAGACCGCGTGTGATATTGGTGCGGGGTATGGTGGTCTGGCGCGCTGTGTTTCGCGTAAATGTGGGAAACGGGTCTGGGCGCTGGAAAGTATGCCGATGACCGCGGCGATTTTATGGGTGCTTAACTTATTTTCTTTTGGGCGTGTCAAAACCGTTTGGTGTGATGCGTTTGAATATCTAAAAACATCAGACGGGTTTGATATTGGGATTGCATATTTGGGGCCGGGTGTTAATTGGCGCCTGCGTGAATATAGTGAAAAATTCCGCGTTTTGATTACGTTGGATGTGCCGATTGATGGGTTGCACCCCGTTCGCACGATTGATGTTGGGCGCGGCTTTACGCGGTATGGCCGCAAAAAATTCCCACATCGATTGTTTGTATATGAATTATAATTGCATACAAATATCTATAAAAAAAAACGCCCCGCGATGTGGGGCGAATGACATGAAATCCAATGTTGTTTTTATCGTGCGTCGCGTACTGGTCTGTCGATAAATATCAATATCAGCCATACCAACGCAGCGATACCGATAATGGCGTATACGATGCTGCTGGCCAGGGTGCCGGCACCGAAAATCCATGCAACCAAGTCGAAACCAAAGATTCCGATAAGCCCCCAGTTCAACGCGCCAATAAAGGTCAACGGTTTCAGAACATAGTTTGTTAATCCTCTCATCTGTTTTTTCTCCTTTCAAGGTTTAATAAAAGTTGTCTTTGAGATAAGACAAAATAATTATACCTGTCTTTTTGCAGCAAATACACAGGAAGGAATCCCTAGATGATAAATGAGAAATATTAGACTATTTTGCAATAATATTATCAATCGCATAATTGGCCAGCATTAGCCCAAATGTTCCCGTCACTGTAACGATTGAACCGAATGTGCGGTTGGCTGACAATTGGCCGGTGGGAATCTCGGTTGAATAAACCACCGGAAAATCGGGCAGGCCACTTTCGCGCGACAATCGGCGTATTTTTGCCGCCAATGGGCATACGGTGGTGCGGGAAATGCTAGAGATTTTTATTTGTCCAATATCTGTTTTGCGCGCGGCGCCCATGCTGGCGGCGAATGGAATCTGTTGCGCTGTGCACCATTTGTATAGGGCGATTTTGGACGGTACGGAATCAATGGCATCAATTACAAAGTCGGGATGCGCATCCAATTTTGTTTCCGCGTCAAAAAAAATATTCAGTGCATCAACATGCGCCGCCGGATTTATGTCGCATATGCGCGCCGCGGCCACATCAACCTTTGGCTTGCCAATTGTGGACGACAGTGCGAATAGTTGTCGGTTTATGTTTGATTCCTCTATTTTATCAAAATCAATAAGTATAAGGTGATTGACGCCACAACGTGCCAATGCCTCAATTGCAAAGGAACCAACCGCACCGCATCCGACAATCATAACGGATGAGCTCTGCAATTTTTTAATTGCCTCGTCGCCAAACAGCATTTTTATTCTGGCCAGTCTATCCATTTTATTAGCTCCATTATATCCTTTTGGATTATGGCGGACATTTGGTTCTTTTCAACAGATTTTATTTCCGGCACGCACCAAAAAATTAAACCGCTATGCGGCGGTTGAATTTTTGGTGGGGACACAGGGACTCGAACCCTGGACCCAATGATTAAAAGTCATTTGCTCTACCAACTGAGCTATGTCCCCTTTGGCCTCGGGAATAAGAACACATGGTTCTTTTTCCGTGGTTCGGGCTAGATTTTGACATATTAAATTATAAAAATCAAGAAAAAATACACGTTTTTATTTATTTTTCTTCGCCGATTGCGCCTTGTTGCAATAATTGCTGGAAATGCAGTGCCATTTCCGCGTCCGTGTCCAGCCAATCTGTTATACGGGTTATTATATTTATTATATATTTTGCGGTTATTTTACGGTTTGAATAAAATTTATGCTCGTTTATTAAATGGGACAAATCGCGTGCCATTGCAGACAGTTCCTGAACGCGGTCGATTGATATTATGTTTGCACGGCCGTATTTATATATCAAATCATCCAATTCATCGCGGTATTTGCGCAGGTTTGCCATTTCGTCTTTGCCGATTTTCATGTTTTTTGCAATATGGCTTGGGGTCAGCTCGTCCATCCTATTAATTGATTCCAATGTTAATTTTCCGCGCATGTCGGCGATATGTCGCATAAGTATTGTTAAGTTCATCATCAATAGATTAACCTTGTCCGCCATATTCTGCGCCATTGTTTGCGTCAGGCGCTTTGAAATACGGGAATTTGAATAATCATACAGCAAAAACACCAGCGGAATCGATAATAATGATGCGGCGATATTATTTATCAAATCTGCCATACTGGGGCTTTTTATGTTATCCTGTGTCAGGGTAAATAACACAACGCCGCCTGCGATAGACAACAGGTATGGTATGGATTTTAGCAATACATCGCGTAGTTTTATGGCCATGTGGTCATTTTACGCCGGGCATTGTGTTTATTCCACAGGAACCGCGTCCCATATCAATGGCTTGCCCTGTCTAATTATCCGTTATACCAGAATATTTGCGATATTATCGCGATAAATGAGCCTAAAAAGTTGAATTTTTTCTAAAAAAATAGTATAATTATGCATGATATGTAAAGGCGCATCATGGCAAAAATGGACGAATTTTTATTGGAATACTATCGGCGGCTGATTTTCCAGCGTATGCCGATAGAGCAATTTGTTCAGTTTTGCGAATATGTTGACAAGGGCGAACTGGTCGGTAACAGAAAAGATTGGGCGAATAATCTGCTGGAAAAAGACGCGGATGGCAAATATGTAAAAAACAATAAGCTATATGTTCGTAAATCTTTGCCTGACCCGGAAGAACTGGGTGGCGATTTTGAATTGTCGGATGAAGAATGGGATAAACTGTTCAAGGCGTTTCAAGACACTTTCCGGCAAATGGACGCCAACAAGAAAAGTTTCAAATATGTTGAAAAGGCGAACAAGTTCTTGAACCAATATTTTGGTTCCGACGGGCAATTGTTTTCATATGCTGTTGCCACCGCCGCGGCCGAGGCAAAAATTGCAGAATTGATCAAATTGCTGCAAAGCAAGCCGCGTCTGGAATATCTGTTGCGTCAACACAATCTTATCAATGATGATTTTTCGTATAAAGATTTGCTGGACGGGCTAAATGATAAGAAATACAACAAAGACCCCAAATTTAAAGCGCGCGTACAACAAATCTGTGGGCAATTGGAATATGATGCACAAACCGAAGAAAATGTTCGCCAGATAATTGGTAGTGTCCCAGATTTTAGTGTTATTTCGTCTGAATTTGAAAATAAACAAATCAATCCGTCTAAATTAAGAGAGTTTAAGGGTATCTACTCCGACTTGCTAAAGGAGTTGTACACTAATAAAGATGCGTTCGAGGCATTTTCCGCCAATGACAGCAGCAAGATTTCAAAAACGCTGAATGAGGCGAAAGAACGCGTTGATTATAATAACAAAGAATCCGAAGCTTATATCCCGCCAAAGCGCGAAGACGAATTAAGCATGCCGCAGCGCATATCTGAATGGTGGGACACTACATTTGAAAATTATCTGGATAAATACGTCAAGCTGCATGGCGACCGAATGTATTTCTCGCCGGCGGCAAAGCTGATTGTAAAGGCGTTAGACAAGGAAAAAATAAAGCCGACGGATGGTTTGGAAAAGGTTCTGTCGTCGGCATCGGCCATATCGGACAAGTTAAAAGGAAAATCTACCAACGCGGCAAAACAGTTCAAGTGGTTTACAGACACCTTGACTGAACTGAAAAACACAATGCCCAAGGCGTTTGCGGGTGCTTTGAAAAATGGCACGCAAATGCGCGCATTGGTTCAGGAAATTATCCTAAAGGCGGTACGCGACGGCAAAATGAACGAGGCAAAAACCGCGATGGAGGTTTTGTCCGTTATAAAATATGGTTACACCACCAGCAAGATAATGGATGCGCTGGGCAAGACGGATTTAACGATATTTTCGGACAAGAATTTGTCTTGGAATAAAAACGACGGTGTAAAATTTATAATGACCGCATTGGATCGCAGTATAAAAACCGCAATGATTGGTGTCGGATATGGCGTGACAATTGTTGGAAATATGATACGGCTCAGCGGGTCAAAGTTTAATAATAAATCTGATGTGCTAGATGATGCCTGGATGGAGAAGGTGGCACAAAATGAATCTGCGCGTAATAAAATGCAAAATGCGTATGATGATAATGTTGCCATGCGCGCAATTCTCCAGGAAACATTGGACAATACGGATGCCGCATTTGGCTTGAATGAAGAAAGCATATCGGAAAAGCGTGCCGAATTGGCGGCGGAAAATAACATGGTGGCCGGTCTGGATAATCGGCGCCAAAATGTGATTATGGCGGCACAAAATGCCCCGGAACGCATTCGGCACATAGAAGAACAATTGCATAACGCGCGTGAATATTCCCGCGACCCGAGTTTGTCCGACGCAGAACGCGCGGACGCGGAAAATCAAGTGTTGCGTTTGGAACGCAAGTTGCAAAGTGCAAGGCGTGATGCGCGTGTTGAAACATTGGCGGATGGAAAGCGCACAAACGCATATGTGCGTGCGATTGAAAAAATAAATGAACGCCAGCAGCGCCTTGATGCCGAACGCCATCTAAAGGAACTGCGTATAAACGAATGGAATAATGCCAAAGAATCTGTAAAGATGCTGGATGCGCAAATTGCACAGCGTGATAAAAAGCTAAAATCGTGGGATGATAACCATAAAAACCAGTATATGGAACTTATGGCGTTCTGGGATTTCTTGGAAACAGGGCGCAATACACATACCGGCCCAATGTATTCATGGGCGCTGGGCAGTGCAAAGGGCAAGCAGAAGGCATTTGATGCGGACGCGGAAACCGGCAAAATTGACAACAAGGGGAAACCTATTAAGAAGCCTTATAAGGAGAAATTGTTCAATGATTATATGGCGTCGTATGGCGGCGGGCGGGACGCATAATAAATATTATTGCTTTTTTTGTGAATTTATGATATAATATAAATATTACAACACCGCCAACTGGCGGTGTTTTTATTTTCCAAACATTTTTTTAACATAAGGATTTTTTAATGTCACGAGTTTTACAAATTCGCCGCGGCACCACCGCGCAAAATGATAACTTTACCGGGCTGGCAGGCGAAATATCGTTTGATACCGATACCAAAACACTGCGCGTGCATGATGGAGAAACCCTGGGAGGATTTGCATTGGCGCGCGCGGACGCAATTCCGGATATTCCAGATGCCGGCGATGGTTTTGATATTAATTCTGTGCCGGATGAATTCTGGGCCGATAAGTTTTCACAATTTGGCGGCGGGGCGTCATTCAATATTGCAACCAGCCCGATTATAGAATTATACGGTACAACGCTGTTTGAATGCGTTTTTGAAGAAATAAACAAACCCGCAATTTTTGCTGATGTGTGTCTGATTTGCAAAAACCCGTCGGCGGGATATTCTGTGGATGAAAAAGTGCATGCGTTCGGGTTGGGGGCGCATGGCGCGCCGGGCATCAACACATTTGTGAAATACGACGGCCTGCATGCGGTGTTTATGTGCGGCGAGCAGAAATATTGGGTTTATCATCGCGCCACTGGCGTCCCGACCGATATAGAATACGATGATTGGTACATACAATTCCGAGTTTGTTATTGAAACGCGTCATCTGTTCTGCTATGCTAAACCCTGTGATTAAATAAAAGGGAAGGCATAATGTACATACTTGCACTGAACTGTGGTTCATCTTCATTAAAATATCAGGTATTTGACGCCGACACCAGACGTGTTGTGGTTGGCGGGAACGTTGAAAAAATCGGGCTGCCGGATTCGTTTATAACGCAAAAATATCCCGACGGCACGAAACAGCGAAAAGAAACCGTTATGAAGAATCATGACGAGGCGTTGAATGTCGTTCTGTTCATGCTGCGCGAGGCGTCAATTGACCTGAACGATATAAAGGGTGTAGGGCACCGCGTTGTTATGGGGGGCGATAAATTTGCGTCGTCGGTTGAAATTACAGACGAGGTAATAAAGACAATTGATGAATTGTCGCCGCTGGCGCCATTGCATAATCCGTCGGCATTGCTGGGGATTGTTACGGCAAAGCAGTTGTTGCCGAATGCAAAACAGGTTGCCGTTTTTGACACCGCATTTCATCAGACAATGCCGGATGCGGCGTATAGATATGCGGTGCCGGCCGCATGGTATCGTGAATTGGGGGTTCGTCGTTACGGGTTTCACGGAACCAGCCATCTGTATGTATCAAAACGTGCGGCGGCCATGCTGGGGCGGCCGGCGGATGAATGTAATTTCATCACGTTGCATATTGGCTCGGGTGCGTCTGCCACCGCAATTCGCGGCGGCGTGTCGGTTGATACGTCATTGGGGATGACGCCGCTGTCTGGTTTGACGATGGGAACGCGGCCGGGTGATTTGGACCCGGGGGTTGTGCTGTATGTGATGAAGCGCTTAAACCTGACGCCGGATCAAATGCAAACGCATTTGAACAAGAATTCGGGGCTTCTGGGGCTGACCGAATGCTTTGTTGACCGTCGTGATGTTTTGGAACATAGGGGGGCGGATGATAAATGTCGCCTGGCGATAGAGATGGAAGCGCACAATGTCAAAAAATACATTGGTGCATACATGGCGGAATTGGGACATACGGATGCGATAATCTTTACCGCGGGGGTTGGTGAAAACAATCCGTGCCTGCGCGAAGAATTTTGTTCCGGATTAGAGGAACTGGGCATAAAAATCGACTCCATACGTAACGAGGCCGCGGTCGCATTCAAGGGGGCCGGTGAATCTGTTATCAGTACGGACGACAGCCGGGTCAAGGTTTTGATGATTCCGACGGACGAAGAATTGGTTATTGTCGAAGATACGATTGCGATAATGAACGGAACATATAATCCGAACCATTTGAAGATGGAATATTCATTCGCAAAATAAAAATGTATTTATGCAAACGGGGCATTGAGCCCCGTTTTTTATTTCTTTGACATGTTATATGTCCATAGGTTTCGGCAAAAATGGCGATAATTATTGACTTTGTTCATGATCATAAATACACGTAAAAAGCAATTAAATATAATTATTACTCTAGGCTGAAAATTTACCGCGGCCGATTTGGCGGTATGACAGAGCTTCGGCCAAATCCGTTATTTCAATGTTTTCAGACCCACGCAAATCGGCAATTGTACGCGCAATTCGTTTTACCCGATTATATCCACGTGCAGACATACCCATACGTTCCGCGGCGTTGTTTAAAAAATCTGTCAATTCTGTTGATAATGGCGCCGCGCGTTCCAATTCCGGCCCGTCCAGTCGCGCATTGACGCATCCCTGGCGTTCTATTTGGCGACGGCGTGCGGCAACAACGCGTTTGCGAATATCTTCGCTGCTTTCGCGTGGGGTATCATCGTTATTTTTCATTTCCCATGGGTTTACGGCATCTACATCAACATGCAAATCTATTCTATCCAGTAATGGTCCAGAGATTTTATTTTGATATGCCTCGGCGCATCTGGGGGCACGCGAACACGCCAGTGCCGTGTTTCCCAAATGTCCGCACGGGCATGGATTCATTGCAGCGATTAGCTGAAACCGGGCGGGATATTTTGCATTTTGTCGCGCGCGTGAAATTGTTATGTGACCAGATTCCATCGGCTGGCGCAGGATTTCCAAAGTCGTCCGATTAAATTCTGGCAATTCATCTAGAAAGAGCACACCATTGTGCGCCAATGATATTTCGCCCGGTCGCGCATTTGAGCCTCCACCGGCTAGTGCGGGCGCGCTGGCCGTATGGTGTACCGCACGAAATGGTCGCGTTGAAATCAGCGCATTGTTTTCCATTTTCCCTGCGATTGAATATATTGTTGATGTTTCTAGAATTTCATCCGTCGTCATTTCTGGCAATATTGTGGGCAATCTAGATGCCAACATCGTTTTTCCGGACCCCGGCGGTCCAATCATTAGCATTGCATGCCCGCCCGCCGCCGCGATTTCAAGCGCGCGTTTGGCCGCTGTTTGACCGTGAACATCGGCCATATCACCAATGTTTGTTGCGGCATTTTGTGCCGGTGTATGGATTGCCGGGGCGCGTAAAATCTGCGTTCCGTTAAAATGGTTTATCAATTCCATAACATGCGCCGCTGCCAGAATGTCGTTATTATGCGACAGGGCTGCCTCTGCCCCTTGGGCGGCGGGACATATTATGCCCATATTGTGTTTCGCAGCCCACACGGCAGCGGGCAGTATTCCATCTGTTTTGACAATTGCACCGTCCAGCCCGATTTCCCCCAGTATCATGTATTGTGATAGTTTTTCTTCGGGTAAAACACCAATGGCGCATAAAATTCCGCACAATATCGGTAAATCAAAATGTGAACCCGATTTTTCAACGTCGGCCGGCGACAGATTCACCGTCAGACGTTTTGGCGGTAACGCCAAATTTAGCGCCGATAGTACGTTTCGTATTCTTTCCGCGGATTCTTTAACCGCACGATCAGCCAGGCCGATTATATTAAATTCTGGTTTTGATAGACCCGATGCCAATTGAACCTGAACATCAATCTGTATGGCATCCATGCCGCTGAATATTATTGAACTCAAAGAAATCATAATTGCATATTAAAACTTGCGCTGAATCAATTCAAGTTCTAAAATAAGCGCGTAAAGAAAGGAATAAAAATGCCAGCAAAAAAAACAAATACATCACGCGAATGGTTTAACACAATATTTTACGGCGTGCTTATCGCTATTATTTTCAGAAGCTTTCTGTTGGAACCGTTTAATATTCCGTCTGGGTCAATGATACCGACGTTAAATGTTGGCGATCACATTTTTGTCACCAAGTGGTCATATGGTTATTCACGTTATTCTTTCCCGTTTGGTTCGTGGAAATTGTGGAACGGACGCTTTTTTGCAACAGAACCCAAAATCGGCGATGTTATTGTTTTCCGTAATCCCGTCAACGAATCCCAGGATTTTGTTAAACGTTTGATTGGTAAGCCCGGCGACACCATTCAGATGATTGGCGGTCGGTTGTATATAAATGGTGAAATTGTACCGCGTGACAATCCGCGGCCATATGTGGTTGCGACATTGCCGAAATCTATTCGCAGCGTTGGATATTATCGTGACAACATGGTTGTGCGCGGAAATGAAATATGGGTCGACAATAAACCGGCTGATTTCGGATATACAATTGAATACAAGGATGATAAGTTCTGTCGCATGTATGAAGGTGCGTGCGGCGTATTCAATGTGACTGAATACACCGAAACTTTGCCGAACGGCGTTACCCACAGCATAATTGAATACGCCGACGATGCACGTTTTGACGATACGCCGGTATACACTGTGCCGGAAAACCATTTCTTTTTCATGGGTGATAATCGCGACAACAGCGCCGATAGCCGTGCCGAAATAGGTTTTGTACCGCGTGATAATGTTCTGGGGCGGGTGTGGTTCGTTTGGTATTCGCACAACTATTATTCACCAATGTTGGCCGTGTGGTCATGGGGCAAGAAGATACGTTGGTCGCGCATAGGCCTGGGGGTACATTAAATTCTATTGATGCTTGTCGTGTTTGGTGTCCCTGATGTATCATTTGTGCACTATGGATTTTCCAAACACTTCCAATCATCTAATATAATTTAATGCGATTAAAAAAAGAAATAAAAGATGGATAAACTAAATTACACATTCAAAAATGCGCAGTTGCTGGAATTGGCTATGACGCAGAGTGGAGCTGACGCCGCGCATAACAATGAACGTTTGGAATTTCTGGGTGACCGGGTGTTGGGGTTAACGGTGGCGCGAATGCTGTTTGATATGTTTCCCACCGAACCTGAAGGTGACCTGGCGCGGCGTCATTCCGTTTTGGTGTCAACGATAACGTTGGCCGATGTTGCAAGGAAATTGGGGGTTCCCGATTATCTGCATCATGGGCATATTACTGGTGGGCGCATTAATCATATTTTGGCTAACGCGATGGAGGCCGTGTTTGGTGCCATTTATCTAGACGGCGGATTTGAGGCGGCGGCAACAGTTATCGCCGACCTGTGGCGGCCATTGGCGGCGCGGGACGCGGTTGCCCCAAAGGATGCAAAAAGCGCACTGCAAGAATTTGTTCAAAAGAACTGGAACGGAAAATTACCGGAATATGAATATATGGCGCCCCATGGCGCATCACACAGTCCGGTATTTGAAGTCCGGGTGTCCGCCATGGACAAATCGGCCACGGGGCGCGGTTCATCCAAAAAGGGAGCCAGTATAAATGCCGCGGGTGCACTGTTGAAAAAACTTGCAATTTCAGATGGTGACATATAAAATCAAGTCATAATTTAAATAAGGAAAAAATATGTTTTCAATTTTGTTAGTATTGTTGGTAATTGTTGCAATCTTTATGATTGGATTGATTTTATTACAGAAGTCCGAAGGCTCCGGCATGTCCGGCTCGGCGGCGGCATCAATGTTTGGGGGTGCCTTGACAGGTGCGGCGGCTGGTAATTTCTTAACGCGGGCGACGGCATGGTTGGCGACAATATTCTTTATATTGTGCGCGGCGCTGGCGCTGGTATCGTCCAAGTCCGATATGTCCCGTAATCAAAGTGAGCTGCGCCAGGAAATAATTATGCAGGAAAACGCAGATGCCGCGCAACCTGTGGTTCCGAATACGGAAACAAAATAAAAATTTAATTAATTGTTTCGTAATGATAATAAAAATCCCCGCAATATGTGGGGATTTTTAGTTTATTACAAATGTTATTATTTTTTCTTTTTTGCCGGGGTCTTTTTAGTGGCTGCTTTTTTCGCCGGTACGGCACGTGGTGCATTGGCACGCTTATAATCGCGATGCAGTTGCAATATGCACGCATAACCCACTAATGCGGACAGGGCAGTAATTGCCCCTTCAATCAGGCCATTTGAAAAATATACAAACAGGATTATCGCCACGACCAGTACAATCGTGTATCCGATATTACGTGTTAATACATTCAATATTTTATCAAAAGTTTTCATTTGTTTCCCTTTGTTTGGATATTGGGAATTATAACATATCAAATTTTTCAAATCCATTAAAAAAGACCGTACATGTGCACGGTCTTTTGAGCCTAACAGAAGCAATATTAGAATATCAGATGGCCGCCAATGTGTGCGGTTCGCGGCAGAGGTCCGAACGATGAACGCGGACTTACATAAATATTCCCAGTAACTGTGAATTCCCCGCAAAACTGCAGCAAATTTAGGTCACGCAGAAACAAATTGCCGCGAATCGTAACCCCGCAAGGCAGTGTATATTTACGCATGTTTTGTAAATATAGGTTACCGTTGACCGTATCGCCTGTGCGTAAAATATGCGCTGTGCCGCGACCATCAATAATTGTGTCGCCATAAATATTTTTATTGTTTCGTACCGTCTGTTGTTCAATAACGGCGTCCTTTTTTACGGGAACAATATTTACAGGTTCAGTCGTATACATGCGTGTCGTGGCATCGCGAAGTATCGGCAGTGATTTTGTCTGTGAACGCGGTTTAACCGTGCGCATAGTAGGCGCCGGTGTTTTTTGTGGTTTCCGGGTATTAGTAATATTGTATTCCATATTCGGCGTGTTTTTTTCAGCCACAATCAATCGCGGCCGGTGGCAATTCAAATTATCAATAATCAGCACAGAGAAAATCGCGATGATTACCAACAACAACGCCAGATTCAGTAAACCAATAAAATCGATTTTGCAGATACGCATCCACAATGCCCCAATGCCACAATGTTTCGTTGCGATTTGGCTGTTTTGGGCCTTTTTCTTGGCACGGCGTTCATTTTGACGCTTTACACGACGCGCGGCCATTTTCATTCTTAATTTATTGAACATAAATACACCTTGTTAACGTACTAGGCATAATATCCCAAAAATATGATTTGTCAAGTAGTTTTGTCAAAAGGATATAGACTTTTATGTTTCAATAAATAAAGTTCGGTTTAGCTTAAGTAGGGGCAACTGCCGCCAGAGATAAGAAAGGTTCCGGTCGCATCCGCGCTATTGGTGCCGGATTGCAGCTTACATGCGGTTATCCCGTTGTTTGTATACCCAGATGTTGTGCCACCATCGGGACATTGGATGCATGTGTTTCCGTCTTTATAATATCCGCGTCCACAATGCGTAAATGTTGTGCATGTCCCGTTGGAATATTGGCATGCGCCCGTGGCATTGGAACTGGGAATAACGCCGGAACCATTCAAATTATCGCATCTGTCATATGTTGATTTCATTGTCGCCTGGCAATAGCGATTGGCGCCCAAGCTTACCCAATTATATTTCGTTCCGCATGTTGGGATGGCCGGCAGGGACTGAACGTTGCCATAGCTGACCCAATATCCATAGAATTCACAACATAACAGCAATTCGCGCTTTTGTGAATCGTATAGTGTTTGGCCATCGGTAAGAATTTTGAATGAATTTGGATTTGAAACAGAATTAATAGATGTGTCCGAACACATGTAACCGTCGCTGAAATAAATATAGTCATCATCTGGTACACGTGTGCCACTAGATGTATAATCCGCCGCAACAAGGCCGTTTGTAGTCAGCGCGCTCATTGCATATATACAAAAAAACAATATTTTTTTCACATCTTCCCCCTAGTTTACCACTCAAAAAACCATCAATTAATGATGGTCAGGAGGCTGATAACAATTCTGTGAATTGCGTGCTTATTTTTATATTCGCAACCCTCCTGACCATGAGCCAGGAGCTTTTTGTTTATCGTCAGAGCAAAAATGGCGCATACCGCCGAATAATTGTTCGGACGCACAGAATGGGGTTATCAGGCCCCGCCACGAAACAATTCCGTGACATGCAGATAATAATTTATAATGCCCTTATTTGTAAAGTGTTTTTTGTCTTTGCATTTTAATATATTATTGCTAACCTTGACTACGCTAAAAAGGATTTATATGTCGGCAAAGACAAAGCGGATTCTAAAAAAACTTATTAGTTATTCGGGGATTTTCTTTTTTATTCTGGCGGCAGGTATGCTATGGTGGCAATTGCATTCATACAGTTTGGCTGACATTTGGCATGCAATTACTGATATTCCGCTGATTAATCTGGCGGGGGCGTGTCTGGCGTGTTTGGCGGGATATTTTGCATTGGCGCTGTATGATTATCTGGCATTGAATTATGTTGGTGAAAATCAAAAGGTTTCTTGGTGGAAATGGATGCTGGCCGGGATGTTGGGCTTTGCAATCAGCAATAATGCCGGGCATGCTGTTGTCTCTGGTGGCGCGATTAGATATCGCCTTTACACCCGTTGGCGAATTCGGGGGGGCGATATTTTAAAAATGTTGACCATATCCGGTTTTACTTATTTTCTGGGATGTTCGGCGATTGTTGTTATGGGATATTTTCTGGTGCCGCGTCATGTGTTTGAAAATTCCATGGGCGCCAGTGTCGGTATTAATACGCTATTTATCGCATGTGCAGCGGCAATATTGGCATATTTTGCAATGACTGTGTTCTTTCATGGTAAAAGTGTAAAAATCGGCACTGTTCGGTTTGAGATTCCCACAACCCAAATGGCCATCATTCAAATGCTTTTGGGTATCACGGACAGTGTTTTGGCAGGTTTGGTGCTGTATTTCTGCCTGCGGCCGTTTTGGGCAATTCCGTTTGGAACATTTATCGGATTGTTTGTAATTGCGCAGACCACCGGCGTTTTCAGCCAGGTTCCCGGCGGCATCGGTGTGTTTGAGAGTATTTTCCTAATTGCATTGCCGACCGACATTGACAAGGCAAGTGTTTTTGGTGCATTGTTGGCGTATCGCATAATATATTACGTGTTGCCATTAATCGGGGTTGGCGGGCTGTTCTTTATATATGAAAACTGGCTGCGGGCGCGGATGCGTCGCTGGATTAACGAGGCCAAGGAAAAAATTCCCCGAATCCCAGTTCGCAAAAATAAAAAGACCGGAAAATAAATACCTTGCCTTTGCGTGGTGGGGCGTGCTATGCTTAACCTTGTCGTATGACATGGGGTTAATACAGGTGTTTATACTATCACTTTTTTCAATAATCCGCGACGCGCTGTTTATCATCATTGCGCCTTCTCTTGGCATGGGCTTGGACGCCCCACGGGGACGGGTTGTTTCCATTGCATACGCATCACAAAACAAAGGATTACAAAATGTCAAAGAAAATTTATGTGGATGCAGTCCACCCGGAGGAAACACGCGTCGTTGTTGTGGATACCGCAACAAATCGTGTTTCTGATTTTGATGTTGAAACCACGACCAAGCCCCAGATAAAGGGAAATATTTATCTTGCAAAAGTAATTCGTGTTGAACCATCGCTGCAGGCGGCGTTTGTTGATTACGGTTCGGGCAAGAACGGATTTTTACCGTTTTCGGAAATCAACCCCGAATATTATCAGGTAACGGCCGAGCAAAAGAAAAAATTACTGGAATTGGCGCATGCCAACATCGTTGACGATGATGATGACCCCGATGACGAAGGGGACGAAGTCGCCGAATATGATGACCAGAGTGCCGGCGAAGACAACAAGGAATTTGCCAAGCGCGCGCGTGAATTCAAAATTCAGGATGTTATTAAGCCGAAACAAATCTTGCTGGTTCAGGGCGTGAAGGAAGAACGCGGTCAAAAGGGTGCGTCCATGACGACGTACCTGTCATTGGCGGGACGGTTTGCGGTATTGATGCCCAATTCCCGCAAGCGTAACAGTTACGGTATTTCCAAAAAGATTTCGGACAAACCCGAACGCGCGCGTTTGCGTGAAATTCTGCACGGGTTAAAAATTCCAAAGGGAATGACGGTTGTCCTGCGCACGGCGGCGTTTGGCGCGTCGGCGGCGGATATCGCGGCGGACTATGATTACTTGGTCAATTTGTGGAATGAAATTCGCAAGACCACATTGGAATCGGTTGCGCCGGTAACTATTCATACCGAAGATTCGCTTCTGCGTCGCGTTGTGCGCGATTTCCTGTCGGACAAGGATGATGTATTAATTATCCAGGGCGAAGAGGCGTTTGAAGCCGCGAAACAATATTTTCAGCAAATGTACGGCCGCGCCCCGCGCAAACAATTGGTGAATTACAAGGATGCAGGCGTTCCATTAATGGTAAAGGCCGGCGTTGAAAAGCAGTTAGAGGGTCTGCACGGTCCATACGTTCAGTTGCCGTCGGGCGGCTCATTGGTTATAAATCAGACCGAGGCGATGGTTACAATTGACGTTAATTCATCGCGCGCGATTAAGGAAAAGGATATTGAGCAAACGGCGCTTAACACCAATTTGGAGGCAGCCGAGGAAATCGCCCTGCAACTGCGCCTGCGCGATTTGGCGGGTATTGTCGCGATTGACTTTATTGATATGGAGGAAGAACGCAACAATCGCAAACTGGAACTAAAAATGCGCGAGGTTATGAAACGCGACCGTGCACGCACCCAGGTGGCCAAGATTAATAATTTTGGGGTTTTGATGCTGTCGCGCCAAAGACTGCGCAGTAGTTTTATGGAATCGTCTTATGTTCAGTGCCCGTACTGCATGGGGGCGGGTGTTGTGCCCAGTATTCAGACCGCCGCAATAATAATGTTCCGTCATCTACAGGAAAAATTGTTGGCCAAGGCCGCGCAGAAAATCATCATGACCGTACCGACGGATGTGGCGGTGTATCTGCTAAATCACAAGCGTGCGGAATTGGCAGAAATGGAGGCCAAGTTCGAAACCGAAATCGTAATTGTGGGTGATGATAGCCTGATGAATATTGACCAGTATTCAATTCAGCGTGTTGCCCCGGAACAGAACAAAACGGAAGAATTGTTGACCGCGCATGCACCGTCAACCGACGTTAAAAAGAAAAATGTGCAGCATGCGGATGCGAAAAAAACAACAATGAATGCGCCGCGCCGCCGCCGCAAGAAACAGCCGAAAAAGAAAACCATATGGCAGAAAATAATCGGCTAAATAAAACAAAAAAATCCCCGCGGTCGCGGGGATTTTTTGCCCTTGGTTTTTACTTATTGCAAATTCTGAATAATTAGGATATAGTACTTAATGCAAAGGCGTGTTGCTTTTGCCAGTCTTCATAAACTGTTCGTATACGCATGAGATGGCGATACATCTCCAACTTTATATGGGTTGGAGTATGACGAATATCCAATAAGTCATGCAATTTATACGATTGTTATGAAGCTCCAACCTAAATAATTTTTCAATTCTTTATATTTGATTTTTTATAAAATTGTGATATGTTATTCAACAGTGACAAGAGTTTTGTCACCAGGCTTCATAACCTGTTCGTATACGCATGAGATGGCGAAACAATCTTCCAATCATATTTGTGGTTGGAGGCCTGTGAATATGTTGAATAACAGGCACTATTGAGTATTATAGTTCTTAACCTCCAACTGCATGAAAGTTTTTTGATGATTTTTATTTGTCATTGTGGGGCGCCGGGTGGCGTGGCAATCCAATGGATAATAAATTGTTTGCAATTTGATTCCTGTGTGTTAAAATTACAAGTGATAGTAGTATACTATTTGAGATATGAGAATCTCAATTTTCGGTGTCAGTGATGACAAAAAACATCTCCAACCAGCAGGTTGGAGGGTCACGATATATATAAATAAGTGGCACTATTTTCCGAGAATTATAGTTCTCAACCTCCAACCACTTGAAAGTTTTCTAGTGGTTTTTTGTTTGATTTCAAAATATGGGGGAAATTAGGCATGGAAAGAAAACCTGCGCTAAAACTATATCAACAGGTCCGTCAAATCCAAGACGAATTAAACATCCCCGACCATATTGCGCAAACCGCGCTTTGTATGACGGACGCAGAATATCAACGGTTCATAAGCGGTCGATATACCCCCAGTACATTTCAATTGATTTGTTTTATATCGGCAACGCATCGTTCATTG
This sequence comes from uncultured Alphaproteobacteria bacterium, assembly GCA_947053455.1. Classification (GTDB taxonomy): domain Bacteria; phylum Pseudomonadota; class Alphaproteobacteria; order Rs-D84; family Rs-D84; genus Enterousia. The sequence goes on along the minus strand of CAMRSV010000002.1, from coordinate 57,658 downwards.
CATTTACCACCGTATTTTAATGAATAATATTACCGCCCCAATCCGGGGCGGTATAAATTATAGGGCATTTATATTACATCATGCCCGGCATGCCACCCGGCATTTGTGGGGTGGCCGGTTTTTCTTCGGGAATTTCCGACATTACGCATCCTGTGGTCAGCATTACGCCCGCCGTGCTGGCGGCGGCGGCAATTGCGGTCTTGACGACTTTGGCCGGGTCGATAATGCCCGCCTTCATCATGTCGACGTATTCGCCGGTTTGTGCGTTATAGCCAAAATTGTAATCTTTGGCTTCCATAACCTTGCCAACAACGATTTCGCCCGATACGCCCGCGTTTTCTGCAATCTGGGCGCATGGCGCAACAAGCGTGCGACGCACAATGTCAATTCCGACATTCTGGTCTGTGTTCTCGCCCTTTAATTTTTCCAGTGCCTTGACCGCGCGAACCAATGCCACGCCGCCGCCCGCGACGATGCCACTGGCCACCGCGGCGCGTGTTGCCGCCAATGCGTCGTCAACGCGGTCTTTCTTTTCTTTAACCTCAACCTCGGTCATGCCGCCAACCTTTATAACTGCGACACCGCCGACCAATTTGGCCAGTCTTTCCGACAATTTTTCACGGTCGTATTCGCTGGTTGTGTTCGATAGCGCCACGCGAATTTCATCCGCGCGCGCCGCAATCGCCTTTTTATCACCGCCGCCGTGCGCCAGTAATGTTGAATCTTTGCTGACAACAACTTTCTTGGCTGTGCCCAGCATATCCATTGAAATATTTTCAAATGTCATGCCCATATCATCGGATATTACCGTTGCGCCGGTGACCGTCGCGATGTCTTTCAGCATTTCTTTGCGTCTATCGCCAAAGCCCGGTGCCTTGACCGCGCATACTTTTAATCCCCCACGCAACCGGTTCAAGACCAATGTTGCCAATGCCTCGGATTCAACGTCTTCGGCAATAATCAGTAGCGGCCGGCCCGATTGCGCAATTGGTTCCAGTATCGGCAGCAACGCCTGCAACCCCGTGATTTTCTTTTCAGACACCAAAATCTGCGCACCGTCCAGCTCGGCCAGCATTTTTTCACTATTTGTCACGAAATAGGGCGACATGAATCCCTGGTCGAATTGCATGCCTTCTACAACATCAATTTCGGTTTCCAATCCCTTGGCCTCTTCAACGGTGATGACGCCTTCTTTGCCAACCTTTTCCATTGCATCGGCAATTTTTTTACCAATGTCTGCATCGGAATTGGCAGAAATCGTCGCAACCTGGGCGATTTCGGCGCTGTTTTTTACCGGGCGGGCGTGCGCGTCAATATCATCAACAACGGCCGCAACTGCAACGTCAATTCCGCGTTTGATGTCCATGGGGTTCATACCCGCGGCGATAACGCGGCGCCCTTCGCGGATTAGTTTTTGTGCCAAAACGGTCGCCGTTGTGGTGCCGTCACCGGCATCGTCGCCGGCCTTTTTCGCAACTTCTTGAACCATGCGTGCACCGATGTTTTCGGCCGGGTCTTTTAATGATACCGCCTTGGCCACGGTAACGCCGTCTTTGGTTGCGACGGGTGCGCCGTATGACTTGTCTATTACGACTGTGCGCCCCTTGGGACCCATGGTGATTTTTACCGCGTCGGCCAATTTATCAACGCCTGCAGCCAGTTTGTCCGTATTAAAAACAATATCTTTTGCCATTTTCTATTCCTTTCCTTTTGAATTTTATAAAATTCCCAAAATATCGGTTTCCTTTATCAATACATAGTCTTTGCCGTCTATTTTGACTTCGTTTGCACTGGATGCCCATTTCGCAAACAGAACCGTGTCGTCAGGCTTTACCGACATAGGGATTTTAACGCCGTTTTCCGTTGTGCCGTCGCCGCATGCAACCACGCGACCACGTGATGGTTTTTCACGTGCGTTGTCCGGGATTATGATGCCGCCCGCTGTTTTGTTTTCTTCTTCGATTCTTTCCAGTAATACATAATTGTGTAATGGTTTGAACATGTGTTTCTCCTTGGCTCTTGCGTTTAATATAATGCGTCGGTCGCGCATTTCAAGGCTTGATTTTATAACCACAGTGTAATATTGTTTTTACATACGGACAAGGGGAATATAAATATGTATGACAAAGAAAATGTGTTTGCAAAAATAATTCGCGGTGAAATTCCGTGCAATAAAATATATGAAAACGATTTTGCGTTAAGTTTTCATGATATAAATCCATTGTTTTCAAAGCATGCGCTTATTATACCCAAGGGCGAATATGAAAACATTTTAGATTTTGCGACGCATGCCCCGGCATCTGCCCAGGCCGGATTCTGGGAATGCTTTGCCAAAACGGCGCAAATTTTAGGGATTGATGCGAATTTTAACGCGTTGGCTAATGCCGGTGCGGATGCCCCGTTTATAAAGCAGTCTGTGTTTCATTTCCATATGCACTTGATGGCTGGTGAAAAGACGGTGGAACTGGGTAAAATGGTGAAATGCCTGTGCGAATAAATATTAGGGTTATTCCGCGTGCGCGTCGCAATGCGGTGGAAAGCGCCACAGACGGCACATTGCGCGTTTATACAACCGCCGCGCCCGCGGATGGCGACGCGAATGCGGCGGTGATAAAAATGCTGGCTCGGCATTTGGATGTACCGAAAACCAGCATTAAAATCATTCGTGGGCTCACATCCCGCGACAAGGTTATTGAGTATTAATCGCGATAGTTCAAAACCAGTTCCATTAATTCTTCGGGGGTTGTGGCGCCCTGCATGTTGTAATCTTCGGGGTGGACAAAAAATCCGGATTGCTTCATATGAACTAGCAGGCGCGCAAATGGCCCCCAGAAGTTTTTTGTGTTCATAAAGAACAATGGCTTTTTCGTTTCGCCAATTTGCTGCATCGTCATTATGTCGGTTAATTCATTTAAGGTTCCCGTCCCACCTGGCAGAATTATAAAACCGTCGGATAATTCAAACATTTTCTGCTTTCTTTCATTTACGCCGCCAACGATTTCAAATTCGTCTATGCCGTCGTGCATGGGTTCTTGTTTTGCGACAACATCATGTGTTGTTATGCCCGTCACGTGGCCCCCGTTGGCCAATGCTGCGCTGGCCACCGTACCCATCAATCCGACGTTGCCACCGCCAAAAACCATTTTTATCCCGTTTTTTGCCAACATTTCGCCGATTTTTGCCGCATCACGCGCAAAATCCGGTTTGTTCCCGAATTGATGACCGCAATATACCGCGATTGATTTTAATTTTTGCGCCATTTTCTTTTTCCCTTTATTTTTGCGAATTATAGCATAAAATATGGCGACGATGAATAAAAAGTTTGTTGATTTTATGCATAATTACACCGACCAGAAAATTGCCGTGGCCATATCTGGTGGTGTGGATTCGGTGTGCCTGCTATGCTGGTTGGGGCGTGTTGGGGCGGATGTGGTTGCATTGCATGTAAATCATGGGTTGCGTCCCGCCGCCGATACCGAGGCCGCTTATGTTCAACATATGTGTGCGGAACTGGGGATTCCATGCCATGTGTTCAAATGGGCCGGCGCAAAGCCGTCGTCAGGCCTAGAGGCCGCGGCACGTGCCGCACGATATAAATTTATGACGGATTTTTGCCGTGAAAATGACATAGATGCGCTTTTTGTCGCGCATCAGGCCGATGACCAGATTGAAACATTTCTGATGAATCTGGGACGGGGCAGCGGGCTTGCCGGGCTATCTGCGATGCAGACGGTGACATTTCGCGACGGGGTGAAAATCGTGCGACCATTATTAGAGGTATCGCGCACAGAACTGAAAAAATATTGCGATGATAACGCCATAAAATATTTTTGCGATGAAATGAATGATGACGAGAAGTACACGCGTGTTAAAATTCGTAAAAATCGTCATATGTTGTCTGAAAAGCTAGGAATCAGCGACGATAGAATATTACTGGCTATAAAAAATCTGGGGCGGGTGCGTGACGCGATTGATACGGACATTGACGAACATGTCGCACATGTTATGCATGATGGGTATGCAATGTTTTCTGATTCTTTTCTGTTTGACCAGGGCATGGATATTAGACTAAAGTTGCTGGGAACGCTTATTCAAAAAATAGGGGGGGATGAGTACAGACCGCGCTTGAATTCGTTAAATATCGCACTAGATAAATTGCAACACGATTGCAAATTTACGTTGGGGCATTGTACGGTGCGGCGTCTGGGCGGTAAAATTTTGATTGTGCCAGAAGGGGCAAAAACAAGTTTTAGGAAGAGATATGAAAAAAACAAAAGAAATATTTAATAATATCAATAACAAGAAAAAACGTGACGGTGGTTCGGTTTGGTTGCTGCTGTTTGTGCTGATGTTTGGTGCAATGCTGGCGCGGTCATTTGTGGCGACGCCGGCCGTGCATATGCAGATGTCAAATGCCTTTGACGGTGTCGGCGCCACATCGGCACCGATGAAACTGTCGTTTTCTGATGTTTTGCGCCGTGCGAAAGATATAGATACGATGACAATTCGCGGTAACGATGCAGTGGGTACATTGCGTGACGGAACAAAATACACCGCAACAATTGCGTATGACCCGGCAAGCCTGACTAAATTGGCGGAAAATGGCGCAAAGATTTCAATTGATACATCTAAATCATGGGTTGATTATCTGGGAACATGGATTCCGATTTTGATGGGTGTGTTCTTTATATGGTGGATATTCCGCGGTCTGCGTGGCGGTGCGGGCGGTATTACGCGGGGGCTGGCACAACAAAACCCAACAAAAATCACCACCGGAAAGCCAAAAACAACATTCAAAGATGTCGCCGGCATTGATTCTGAAAAACAGGAATTAGCCGAAATTGTGGATTTCCTGAAAAACAAGGAAAAGTTCAAGGCGGTTGGTGCCCGCGTTCCGCGTGGTGTCCTGCTGTCGGGGCAGCCGGGAACGGGAAAAACACTATTGGCGCGTGCCATCGCAGGTGAGGCGAATGTTCCATTCTTTGCCGCATCGGGCAGTGATTTTTCGGGAATTATCGTGGGACTAGGCGTTGCCAAGATAAAGGAAATATTTGAAATGGCAAAGCGTAATGCGCCGTGCATATTATTTATTGATGAAATTGATGCCATCGGACAACGCCGCAGTCAACATTCATACAACGACCAAGACCGTGAACAAACATTGAATCAATTGTTGATTGAAATGGACGGCTTTTCAAATGATACCGGAATAATTGTTATTGGTGCGACAAATCGTGCAGATATGCTGGATCCGGCGCTGCTGCGACCCGGTCGATTTGACCGCCAGGTGCATATTGATTTGCCGGACTTGTCGGGACGACGGGAAATTCTGGATTTGTATGCAAAGCGCGTAAAAATTGGTACGGATGTAAACATGCAGGATTTGGCGCGCGGAACAACCGGTTTTTCAGGGGCAGATTTGGAAAACCTGTTGAACGAGGCTGCGCTGCACGCGGTGCGTGGTGGTCGCAAGGAAATTGCCCAGGCCGACGTAGAGGAGGCGCGTGATAAAATCATAATGGGGCCGCGTAAAATTCGCAAAATGCGTGCAGAGGATATAAAACTTACCGCGTATCACGAGGCGGGGCATGCATTTGTTAGTACAATGTATGCGGACGTTTCTGACCCTATACACAAGGCGACGATTATCCCACGTGGGCGGGCGCTCGGCATGGTTCAGCAATTGCCGATTGATGACAAGGTTTCATTAACAATTGCAGAAATTCGGGCTAATTTGTCCATGTACATGGCGGGACGCGCGTCCGAAGAAATATTCTTTGGTGCGGATAAAATCACCACCGGCGCCGAAGGAGACATTGCCATGGCGACGCGTCTGGCGCGGTATGCGATAACGACGGCTGGTCTGTCGCCAAAAATTGGTTTGGCGGCAGTGAATCAGGTCAATACGTTCGGCGCACGCGGCGCGTTGGAAAACGCATCGGAAAAGACCGCAGAAATGGTCGATGCGGAAATTCGCGCATGGATGGACGCCGCGTACAGTGACGCTAAAAGATTGCTGACCCGCAACCGGGCTACGGTTGAAAAACTGGCGAACGAATTGCTGGCGCGTGAAACCCTGACCGGGGCCGAGATTCGTGAAATTGTTTTGGGAAAAACAAAGAAAAAGGCATCCGCAGAAAAGGCGGCAGATTTGGCCATAAAAAAGAATACGCCAACAAAAAAGAAAGCAAAGTCAACAAATGCAAAATAATTCGCCGAGTTTTGAAGTGCTGCGCATGGCGCCAGAAAATACGAATTCCGTATTGGTGACATGTGGCTCGGATGCAGTTATATTTGACGCGTGGGGGCGTGCGGACGCATGGAATGAATTATTGGTGTCACGGAAACTTAATCTGCGTGCAGTATATTCTACACACGGACATCCGGATCATATTTCTGCGGCGCCGGAATTGGCCGCCGCGCATAATATCCCGTGGTTTTTGAATGCGCGTGATAATTTATTGCTAGGGTGGGGCGCGGAACTGCTGGAATATTTTGAATTGCCGGCAATTGATGTGTCGGCGGCGCGTCCGAACGATTTGCCGGCGGGTGAATTTGAAATACTGCCTGGGGTTTGGATGCACGCCGTTGCCGCGCCCGGGCACAGTGTGGGCGGCATGATGTTTCATTTCCCGGATTTTAAGGTTTTAATTGCAGGTGACACAATATTTGCGGATTCGGTCGGCCGGTGCGATTTGCCGGGCGGCGATATGTGCGCGCTGCGTGCAACAATTGCGCGTTTGCGTGAAATGAATTTGCCAGATGATACATTTGTTGTGTTTGGACACGGAATGAATTCAACAATTGAAATGTTAAAGCGTGAAAATCCGTATTTTGTGGCTAATGAATGTGGGCGTGGGCATTGTTGCCACGGTGGGGATTGTTGTGGTGGGCACAAATGTTGCAAGGATTAAATTAGTTCCAAATTGACCTATAATTGAAATATTAGCACGCGTTCGGTACCGCTTAAATCATTTTCGCCCCGGATAAATTTCCACCCGTTTAATTCAAATATTTCACGAACCGACGCACCCATATCAATACCAATTTCCAAATATATTTTTCCATTTGCGCGTATCCATTTGCGCGCATTTTTTGCAATTTCACGGTATGCTGCAAATCCGCCGTCCGTCGCGTAAAGAGCCAATTTTGGGTCATGCAGTGCACCCGCATCCACGCGCGCATCGCCAATTGCAATATATGGCGGATTGGACACTATAACGTCAAACTTTTCACGGATTGCATTTTGTTTTGTAAAAGACGCACGGCGGATTTTTACCCGGTCAAATATTTTCAAATCGCGAAAATTTCGTTTTGCAACGAGTGCGGCGCGCCATGATTTTTCCACAGCAACACCGTGTGCATCGGCAATATTTTTAATGATTGCGCCAATTATACATCCGGTGCCGGTGCCAAGATCCAGGATTTTGGTGGATTGCCCGGGGGTAATATCTGAAATTACCGCCGATACAAGCGTTTCCGTATCCGGCCGTGGATCCAAAGTGTGCGCATTTGTATAAAACGGTAAACCATAGAACCATTTGCGATGAATGATTTTTGCAACCGGAACACCGCGCCGTAATTTTTTTGCCATTCGCCATACGGTAAAAGTCGTTAATTTTGGTTGATTTTCTGTGATAATGCGCGCTGCACGAACACCGCCGGCATTTTGTAAAATTGTGAAGGCTTGATTTGTTTGCATAAAAATAGTATAATGGATTCCATGAAAAAAGCAAAAGATATTCTTAATTTACGTATATTAACATGGGTTATTTTGGGTGTGGCTGCGGCATTAAGTGTGGCTGCGATAATTGTCGTTCTGACGCATCGTGCGCCGCGCGTGGCGCCAAATTGCTCCAAATCTGATTCACAAATCATTACGGTTCAGGTGGCGGATGGCGATACGTTGTCTAAATTGTTGACGGAACAGGGATTGACATATTCCGATGTGGATGCGATTGCAAAAATTTTAAAGAAAGATGCCGATATTACAACCCTGCGTGCGCAGAGTGATAAAATTGAATTTATACGTGACAACGAAGATGCGCCTGCGACCAGATTTGCAATAATTCCGTCTCCGTGGCGCCGGGTTGAGGTGTCACGTAATACCGACGGCCAATGGCAGTGCAATACAGTTGATATTACACCTGATACGCGCGCGGTTTATCATACTGGTGAAATATTGGACGGTGATAGTTTTTATCTGGCGGGGATGCGTGCAGGAATACCGGCGGGCATATTGGCGGACGTATATGATTTGCTGGCGTTTGAAATGGACTTTGAACGTGATGTGCGCGCGGGGCAAAAATTCTGGGTCGTGTATGAGGAAAATTATTCCGATAATCAAAAGGTTGATAATGGTCGCGTTTTGGCGGTGTCGTTTGATGCATTACGCGGCAATGTGCGCATGTATCGGTTCAAAAAGGCTGACGGTGCGTCCGGATATTATGATGAAGATGGTAATGGTGCAATAAAATCACTAAAGCGTACGCCGATTAACAATGCCAAGGTTACCAGCAGTTTTTCCGGCCGGCGCAAGCATCCGGTGCTGGGGTATACACGTGCGCATAAGGGGGTTGATTTCCGTGCATCTACCGGTACACCAATTCCGGCGGCGGGTGCGGGACGTGTTGTTGCACGCGGGTACAACAATGGACATGGCAATTATATAAAATTGCGCCACAATGGGTCTTATGAAACGCTTTATGCGCATATGTCTCGCTTTGCCAAGGGTGTCACCGTGGGCACCAATGTGCGCCAGGGACAGACAATTGGATATGTTGGTTCGACCGGATTATCTACGGGGCCGCATTTGCATTATGAAATAATCAAAAATGGCAAGCATGTAAATCCGTTGACAGTAAAATTACCTGCAATTAGTAATTTAGGTAGTGCGGATAAGAAAAAATTCTTGGAATATCGCAAGGTATTGGATGGCGGAATTGAAAAATTGGCTGAAAATCCGAACTTGTTTATTCAAATGTAAAAAAATCCCGCATTTGCGGGATTTTTTATGGAAGTTCAATGCCCTCTGATTTAAGTAATTCAATTTTTCGCCTTATCCCACCCGGGGCGGAATAGCCGCCGATTTTGCCATCACTGCGTATGACGCGATGGCATGGAATGGTGGGTGGCATGGGATTTTTCCCAACAGCATTGGCCACGGCGCGCACGGCGTTCGGGTGCCCCGACATTTTGGCCAGTTGGGCATATGTTCGTACCGTCCCGCGTGGTATTTTCATTAGTGCGCGCCAAATATCATGTTGAAATTCCGTTCCCGGCAGTTGGTTTATATCAATATTATTTTCAGATTTCATAGTTTACGGTGTATAATTTTTTTGAATTATTTTCAAGGAATTTTATATTTCTTGTATTTGCGGTAAATATAAATTATACTTTTATTGAACCTGCAGGGATGTGGGTTCGGGACGTAGAAAATCCCATAAATCAGCGGTGCAGTGCACCGTATCCAATGCCACGGGATGTTCCCGTGCTTGCCCGGCACGTTGTCGGGAGGCCGTTGGTTATACAACAGGGATCGCCCAAAGACCAGCGGGATCATTCTGATTTATGATTTTTCTAACTTCCCGACCACCTTTTTGGTGGTTTTGTTCTTTAACCAAAGGGGAAATAGAAAATGAAATATCTAATGATTGCCACTGGTCTGGCGTTTGTTTCGCATGCGGCGTTGTGCGCCAAAATATTGCCGCCGGAAATAAAATGTAAAAATTCGGAATATTCTGGTGATAACTGGGCTGCATTATGCGATAATGGCACGGATGAATTGGTGGTAAAGGGTGTCGGCGTTTGCAATGATGTTGAGGCGCCCGCATATACGCAGACCGAAATTTTGACCGCACCCGAAGATGGGGACGATGCAATTGGCTGCTGGTGCCGAATATCCAGTCCATTTCGGTCGCAGTATGTATTTTTGCGCAGTTATGTTTATGCAAACGAATGCCAAAATTGGTGTGCCAGTTTTTGCGCGCGTGACATTGTGTCTAATAAACAGTTGCGTAACGCGATTTTTAGGGACATAAAATAAATTATAAATTTGCCATATTTACTGGAATATATTTTTATTCGTATTATTATTCCAGAATTATGAAACAGTTGTCGGATGCAGATATTGAACAAATGGCGTCATGTAAATTTACGCCTGATACGCGTGCGGTAAATCAGAGTGTGCGGCGTAATCTGTGTTTGGGGAAATTAATACCCGCCAAACGCGCCGTCGCGGCAAAGCATGTCGCCATTGATTTGCACCAATATACCGAAGAACAGGCGTGGAACGCGATTATGCGGGTCGCAAAATCAGGCACACGAACCGCAACGATTATTACCGGCGCCAGTGGAATCTTGCATCAAAAATTCCCACAATGGGCCACAGAAAGCATATTGGCGCCATACATTTATTCTTTTGCCCCGATAAATAATGGCAGTTTTCATGTACAATTCATGAAACAAAAACATCACGAATAAATTATCGACCGATGAATTTATTGGGATTTACATAGGTTCCATTATGCTTTATCCCATAATGTAAATGTGCGCCTGTGGTGCGGCCGGTATTACCACTTTGTCCAATGCGGCAACCAGCATTTACCGTATCGCCCACCTTTACCAATTGTGAATTTAGATGGCAATAAACGCTTTCAAAGCCGCCAGAATGCGTTATACGAATGCCGCGCCCACATGTATTGTCCGACCAAACAGATGCAACAGTGCCGGTTGCCGGTGAAAAAACATCTGTTCCGATGGGGGCGGAAAAGTCAATTCCGCGGTGTGGTGTCCGGATTTTTGTGACAGGATGAATTCTATCACCGTATTGAGAGGTTATTGTGTGTCGTCCGATTAATGGTTCCCCGCTGGGGTAAATTTGCCCAGGCGCAATTGCCGGGTTTGACGGCGTGCATTGCGGTGTTATCACAGCCGGTTGTTTCGTAACATCCATCGATGGCGCCGGATGCGTGATTTGCGATGTGTCCTGATTCATCTGGGCGACTGCAATCTGCGTTTGGCGTTCCATTGCCTTCAAATCGTCTTCTATGTTCATGCCTTGGTATGCGCATCCGCGGATACAACGTCCATTTGCGTCATATTCGGGTTCCCAGTCCTCAAACCCGGCGCGTTCATTTTCCATTCGCACCGCAAAGGGCAGGTCGGCATATGTTGTCGCAAACTTTACCGGTTTAAGTAACCCGGCCGCAACAGATTGGCCGCCGCAAAAACCAACCAGCGTAACGTAAATAAAAACACGCATTAAGTCATATTTCATAACGCGTGTATTATAGCATATTTTTTCTAATTGTTAAAACGCAATCTTTGCGTTCAGCATTCCCGTATGCGCCATGTAATCAGACCGCGAATCCAATTTATAATCCAGCGTTATGGCAAACGACGCGCCGTATACCCCAATGCCCAGTCCGCCCCGTAGTGCGGCGCGTGCGGGTCGTTCCACAGGTATATCGTATCTTTGATTTCCAATAACCTGCACGGTGATATTATCGTCGGCATGACTGATAATATCATATCCACCGCCAATCGTTATATTAGGACGTACGACAAAACCGTTCACAGCAAAATTTGCGCCCATTTCCAAGTCTAGCCCGGCGGTTAGTACATCATATCGCCAACGGTCAAAACTCTGCGCGGCGCCGTCTGTATGGGCGTCTGATTTCAAGTGTGCATAACGCACGTCCATGCGTGGTGCAAAGAACAAAGGTCCCCGCGATAATTGAATGCCTGTGACGATTTGCCCCGACCAGAAATCAGCATCATAAACACCGTCGTCACGGATTGCGGCAATTGTTTTGTCGGTTTCCCAACTGATGTGTCCGCCAACAGCCGCTATATTCAAAAAGAGCCCCGATTCCGCTAAATATTGTGCAAACAGTGTTACGCTGTTTCCCTTTGCATCGTTATAGACTGGATTATCGCGTGTGTCGGCGGAACTGTGGGTGTACCCAACCCCGAATGCGAACCCGTCTGCGGCGTAGCCTTTGGCTCTAATGGACAGACCCGTGCCGTCAATTGTAAAGTCACCGTTTGCATCAGAATCAAAGTCTGCAGTTGATGCAAAGAGTTCTATTTCTGCACTTAATGTGCGGCGTCGAACCGCGCAGTTGGATAAATTATTTGCGCATGTTGTTCGGCGTGCCGCCATTGGGCGTGATATTACCGAATATGCCATGTCCAGATGTTTTGTGGCCTCGTATATCGCAAGTGCTGTGTCGTTATATGCAATAATACCGATTAATTCGTTAAATCTTACAAGGTCGCTGTTGTGGTATTGTGACAATTGCCGTGCAATTTCGCTGCTGTTGCTACCAACCCCGCTTAATGCCGCCGCCCATGCTTTCCCGGCATCCGCCAGATATTGTCGCGATACGCCCGCGTTTGCCGCATGTGCCCCCAGACCTAAAACCATAAAAAATAGCATAAATATTTTTCTCATGACATAGACCACTTTTTGATTATAATAGGGGCGAAAATTTGAATTTATAACAGGAACCATTTGCTATGACCAAAGTCGGTTTCAGAAAGGGGGTGCGAAATGGCAAAATTACATTTTCATTATGGCGTTATGCAATCGGCAAAGTCTGCTATGTTGATTATGACGGCGCATAATTTTCAACTTAAAAACATCCCGGTTGAAATAATAAAACCGTTAAGCGATACACGTTCTACAACAGTTAAATCGCGTGCAACCAAAGATGAAGCCGAAGCATTGGTATTAAAATCTTTTGACAATTATGAACCGGCGCCGAAAACAAAAGTTATATTGGTTGATGAAATACAATTTTTTGCGCCCAGTGATATTGATTGTCTGGTGCGAATTGCAGATATCAAAGGTTTACTGGTGATATGTTATGGTCTTATGGTGGATAGTAATGAAAAATTGTTTCCCACATCTGCCCGCTTGGTAGAAGTGGGGGCAAAATTGCATCAGGCAGAAACATCGTGTATGATTCCGGAATGTATGCACTTTGCAACACATCATTTACGATTTGATGCGGACGGCAATGTAATCCGGGGCGGCGACCAGATTTGTGTCGGCGATTCAAACTATAAATCCGTGTGCCGAATGCATTTTAATCAAATATATCACGGCCTGAAGAATAAGCAGCGTTAAAAATCCCCCATTTGGGGGATTTTTTATTTGCATTTATCGTCAAAGTTATCAAGTGTTAATTTATCTGCCTTGTTGGAAAGCATCGCATCATGTGCAACCTTTGTAAAATCTGCGTATGAAACCGTTGTTTTTATAGTCGCGTTGCCATCCGAATCAATATTGATTTCATCAACCAATCGGTCTGATACAATGCAACATGTCGGGTATGTTGTATCATCATAACCCGGTTCGCCTATGGTTTCCTTAACCAGGCATCGTGTGACCGTATCAATACGACAAGATATATCAATATTTGTCACGGTGCGCGGGTTAAATCGCGCGCATTGCCGTTTCGCAATATTTGCAATCAGGCGTTCTTTTGGTGCTTTGTGTGAATCGCTTGCCAATGCGGCGGCGCGGGCGTTTTTGCCATTTTCTATAATCATTATGGCGACCATCCCGCAGCGTTGCATCAGGCTTTCTATTTCTTCTTGGGTGACATTTGGTTGCGTCGCGATGTCGCAGTTCAACATCCTGTCGCTATCATATTCGACGCCTTCGTATCGCAGTGTTATATTGTTATTTGATATATAATCTTTTGTCTTTTGGCATATTCCATATGCAACATCCAACAGTTCTTTATAATCTTTAATATATTTCATAAATTCGGTCGTCCATGAAAAAAACTCATTCCCAGACGCGATTATTTTACTTGGCGCATCTGCTAATGCAGCGAATGGAGCCAACACGCATAAAATAGATAAGACAGATAATATTTGCTTCATTGTAAAACCTCCTCGCAATATTGCGCCCGTTTAATTAATTTTTTTATTTTCGATATCATTATCGCATTGCTTGCCGTGCCGGCTATACTGGTCCCAGTTCCGGCAACAGCCATTACATTTGCGGTCGTATTTAAATTTCTTTCTTTGTGCCGACCGGTTTCGCTTGTGTCATTACGAATTTTATTAGAATTTGCCTTGGCACTTACAACGGTGCCGACGACACCAGCGATTGAACCCGCTGCACCTATCCCCACAACCCCGGCCATTGAGTTTTCTATTTTTAAAATATCTTTTTGATCAATTTCACCACAATTATTCTTAATTTTGTTAATTTTAATCATCAGCGGTGTTTCATATGGATTTAGCCCACTTACCAGTAAGTTATTGTAAGCTTGTTCTAAATGTGTCAAAGAATTGTTGCAGGCCATAACATGTTGCACCAAATCAGATTGATTCATATTTATTCCCGCCACAATTGACGATGCAATATTTGTTGCTGTATTTCCCGCCATCAGTCCCGTACGCCAATTTCCCAAAGTTTTCGATTTCTTTTCCGCATTTGCAATTTCATCGGACAACTTTGACATGTTCGCCATCGATGTTAGAACATTTTCTACGAAATCATCATCTGACATTGATTTTATACCGTTTGCAGAACATCCGCCACCGGTGCACATTTTATCCATTAATGTTTCAATTTCTTTGTCCAATTGCGATTTTTTTAGTCCGGCATACACCGCACCGCCACCCGCGGCGGCCCCAACAGCGTTTATAGCCGTTTCAGTCTTGGCAACACCGGAAACTTGTGATAACTCATCTGAAATGCCGCTGCATAAAACACGGGTAGTTTTTAATAATTTTTCGGCACTTGATATAATGTATTGTGTTTCATCCATGGATATATTATTCCCAAATGCCACCATGGGTAACATTATGCCTCCCAGTATAAAAGATTTTTTCATCATTTCTCCTTTTAGCACAAAATGCCACCAAACAAATGGTGGTTGGAGGTTCGAAACTATTAAGTTATAGGAAATAGTGGGCTTATTTTGATATATCACCACCCTCCAACCTTGACTAGATTGGAGGCGTTTATTGTCCCCTCGGACACTATAACTTATGGGTTTCGACACCCCGATGTGCGTTTTGTGCACATCAAACATATTATACTGCATTTGTAATTATTTTACAAATAGTTTTATTTTTTCTTGCAATTTGAATAAATTGATATAGAATATAACACTGTTGCACCCATGGCTCAATTGGATAGAGCATCTGACTACGGATCAGAAGGTTGAGGGTTCGAATCCTTCTGGGTGCGCCATAAATTCAAACCGGCGGTTGCGCCGGTTTTAATTTATGCTGTGCATCCCAGGATGAGAACCCTGGTTCGAAAACAAGTAGGCGAGATAAACAAAGTGTAATCGAGCCGTCACGGTTTCCCCCACAGGCATTATATGCCGAGGGAATCCTTCTGGGTGAACTTACCCGCGATTATTTGTTCAAATGCTTGTCAGACAAAGGTTTTATGGTTTTAGATGATAAAAAATAATGCACCATAAAAAGGATCGTTTGCAGTATGATGAATATTTTTTACAACCGGTGACACCTGGAACTATGGCTTTTCGAATGTTGCGGCAACGTGGCGTATTGCGAAAATTAAAACGACGTGCCGCCAAAATCAGGTCAAAGAATTTCAATGTAACGTTGTGGTATAACGCGCCGGGGATATATCTATAGTGGTTTTTATATTCTATGAACATATTTGCATATAATTTGTGGCGCATATATTAAAAAAATAAATCCCGCATTTGCGGGATTTATTTTTGATGGATGCTTTACAAATTAAATGCTATCTGCATTAATCCAGCGGCCGTTTTTCAACAAGCCTGGCGCCATGCCTTCGCTATTGCGCAGTGTGTCGATAACGCTGCGTGCCTGGGATGCATCCAGATTTATAATACGAACTTTGTACATGTCGCCTTCTTTGACAACCGTGGCATCGCCATACGCCTTCATACGGTTGGCCAGAGCTGTTGCACTGTCTTCGGCGTAAAATGCCGCCAATTGTACGCTGTAATCACCAGTGGCAGCCGGTGTTGTGACGGTTGTTGTGGTTGTTTCAATCGTCTGGGTCGGCGTCACTTCAATTGTTTCGGTTTGTTGGAATGTGGTGTTCGCGCCCAGTGTTGCATTTTTAACTGCAATTGACTGTTCTGGCAAAACCTGAATTTGAACCTTGGTCTGGCCATTCATGCCGATTTTTGCCGCCGCTGCCGGTGACAAATCCATAATGCGGGTATTTACGAACGGACCGCGGTTGTTTACACGAACAATCACAGATTGACCGTTATCTAAATTTGTAACCTTTGCAATTGTCGGCAGAGGCAGCGTTTTGCTGGTCGCCAGCATTTGGGTTATATCAAACGTTTCGCCGTTGCTGGTCTTGCTGCCGTTCAATTCAATCGGCACAATACCCGCCACGCCGGTTTGATTATAGGTCAAATCTTCGACTGGAATGTACTGAACGTCTTCAACTTTGTATGCGTTGCCGATATAATATTTCGGCGCCGGCGCCATCAGGTATGTGTTATTCAAAGTCTGCGTTTCGTTCGGTGTGGTAACCAGCACTTCTTCGCCAAAGCCGTCGGAACCATATCCGCCCGTACCGGTCGTTGTGCCGTTATTGTTCATACACCCCGTCAGCACAGCAGTCAAAACCGCCAGTGATATTACTTTTTTTGTCATGTGGGACTCCTTACATTCTTAATATTTATATTTTATCATAAAAAAGCCCCGGTTTCAAATTTTATTTTATCTATAATTTCCGGTCGATAACGTATGCAATCGGCAGGTATATTATCCCATATACGCCAATTGCCGCCAGCATTGTCCAAATGCTGTCAATTGGGACAAACCACAGCCCAACACCCATCACCGCGGCCAGCAGTCCGAATGCCGCAATGGCGCGAACTGAACGCATATCCATTTTAAACAGACCGCGTTTTTTGCATGCCCGCCCCAGCAGGTAGTTTTTAAGATATCCGCTGACCACAACACCGGTGGGAATCGCCAAATAGCCCAGTATCGGAAACAGCGCCAAATAAATCACTGCCGCCGTCGCCAGTGAAATCATGCTGGTTTTTACAGGTGTCTTGACATCTTGGGCGGCATATAGCGTTTTGCTATAAATCTGGCTGATTAGCATCGCCGGCAGGACGAATACCTGAATCATGATGGCTGCGGCCACCGCCGAAGTTGCAGATGTTGTCCACGCACCGTATTCAAACAGGTATTTTATAATTGGCTGCGCCAGCACAAAAAGACCCGCCACGCACGGTAATATCAGCATCATTGACCGACGCATCGAAGAATTCTGCTGAATATGAACACTGCGCATGTTGTTTTCCGCCAATGCGTTTGAAATTGACGACATCAGCACCGTTCCCACCGCCAATCCAATCATTGCAAAAGGTAATTGCACAATTCTGTCGGCGTAATACAGCCATGATACAGCGCCATTTTGGAAACTGGCAATCAGTGTGCCGATTATAATCGTAATCTGATAAAATCCATTTCCGACAATACTGATACCCAGACGCTGAAACAGATGTTTGATTCCGGGTGTCCACCTGGGGCGGATAATGCGCAGGCCAAAGTGTCGTGCCCGTACCCGTGCCCACAAAATTGCAAATTGCACGACCCCCGACAGAACAACCGTCCCCGCCATAAGGTACAGTGCCATACCACCAGTCCATGTAGACGCCAGCAACAATGCGCATATCAGCATTATGTTCAGCATAACCGGCATAAACGCAGCCAATAAGAACTTTGAAAACGCGTTAAGTATCGCAGACAAGAATGCCGAACCACACACGAATATTACATAAAAGAACATTATTCTGGAAATTAGTACGGTCATTTCCATTTTTCCCGGCTCTGCGTCGAATCCGGGAGCCAATATCCATACAATCAATGGCATGAGTATCTCAAATACTATGGTTATGCCCAATAATACGGTAATTAGCCATGAAAAAACATTCTTGGCAAATTCATCGTCTTTTTTCAAATCTGTGTACATGGGGATGAATATAGCGGACAATGCCCCTTCGCCCAGCAAATCACGGAATAAATTCGGCAACTTGAATGCCGCCAGAAATATGTCGCTTAACCGTCCCGCCCCGAGTACGCGCGCAATCAGCATGTCGCGAATAAATCCAAATATACGGCTGATGCCGGTCATGGCGCCAACGCCGAAAATATGTTTGCCTAGTTTCATGGTTTCGATTATACTCATATTTGAAACACAAAATCAAGGCAGGATTATAATGAAAAAGATACTGATGTTAATTGCGGTGTGTGGCCTGGTGGCCGGATGCGGCGGTGGGGAAACGAAGATTGCCCCGGAACAGCCGCTTGATGATATATATACCCAGGCGTACAATGAATTTAACAAAAAGAATTATGATGCCGCGGCGGCGGATTTTCTGCGGGCGGAAACGCAATACCCGTCCAGTCCATGGGCGGCCGATGCGCTGGTTATGGCGGCGTATTCTTATTACATGGATGATGATTTTGCCGGGGCGATTTTAGCGGCTGACCGTTTTATGCGATTTCACCCGGGGAATCGCGATGTGCCATATGTCCTGTATTTGCGTGGCATGTGTTATTATCGCCAGGTAAGCGATGTCCGGCGCGAGCCGGGAATGTCGGTCTATGCGCTGGCCCAGTTTGAACAATTGGTTGAACGGTTTCCGAAATCTGAATATGCCGAAAATGCGAAAAACAAAATAATTATTTTGAAGAACTATATCGCGGGCAAGATTATGTATTCCGCACGGCGCGATATGGCGCGCGAAAATTGGACCAGCGCAATTAGTCGTCTGCAATCGGTTGTTACCGACGCCCAAGAAACCGTTATGACGCCAGAGGCGATGTACCGCCTGACCGAGTGTTATACGGCAATCGGCCTGCCGGAGCAGGCAGCAGGATTTTCCAAAATGCTGCGTACGAATTTCCCGGACAACGAATGGACGCAAAAATTAGACAAGAAAACAAATGATATGGAACGTTAATTTATAAAAACCGGCATAACGCCGGTTTTTATTTAGCTTTTTCAGTTTTTACACGTTCAATTGTTCGTTCGATTTTAGATTGTATGATTTTTCGTACCTGAACCATATTATTGCGTTCCACAATAGATTTTATCAGTGCAACATATGCATCGGCGGTTCTGTTTATGATTTCTGGGATGTTATCAAAGCCGCGGTTGATGTTTTTCAGCAGTTCTTTTTGTAATGCAAAAAATGATATCAGGCGTTCATCATCCCGTGTTAGATATTGTGGGTTTTGTATCTTGTTGTTGCGCGCGGTGATAACCGATTTACGGATGTCATACCCGTATGTTATGTGATTTAACGTTATGTATACATCTGCGGTTTCCGCCGCTGTGTTTTTAGCAGAATTGTTCAGCAGCAGCTCCGTTGATAATTCGCCCAGTTCTTCGATACACATTGATATCTGATGATTGTGGCCATACTTGTTAATTGTGATGTTCGACACATTATCCAATTTATACTGCGGCACTAGATTGAACAGCTTTTTCAGCGGGACATCGCATATCCCGTTTTCACGGTTTAATGATGTATATTTGACGCCCGCCTCGTCAAACATTTCCAATGAAAGGCAAATATTCTTGCGCCAGCCGGATAAATTTTTGTTGTTTTTTTCTTCCTGTTTCAGGAAATAGACATGCCGGATTCCGGACTGGATTATTCCGCGGGCGCAGTCGGGGCATGGCGGCAATGTTACGTAAAGTGTACATCCACGCAGCGCACTGCCCGACAGGTTGGCGTTATATATCGCATTTCGTTCGGCGTGTTCGTAATATTCGTATTTTAGCGGACGTAACTGGCGTTCGGCAATCGTGTCATCAACGCCACGTGGGAAACCATTGTAACCCAGGCTGCGGATTTCCTTGCCCGGTCCTACAATAACGCATCCGACCTTTGTGCTTTCATCCTTGGACCAATTTGATATATGTTTGGCCAAATTCATAAAGCGCAAATTCCATTTTTCACCAAATCCTGTGTTCATATCATTATCAGTGGTTTTCATGAGCAAATCCTTATTTGTGGACAAATAATAAAATAAAGTACAACTTTTGCAAGGTTTTTTATTTACTTTTTTAAAAACTGTGCTATGTTCCAAAGTATGAAACAGACATATTCCGGATTTATTGCAATTATAGGCCCCACAAATGCGGGCAAAAGCACATTATTAAATCAAATTATGGGGCGTAAGGTATCAATTGTGTCGCACAAGGTTCAAACCACACGTACAAATTTTCGTGCGGTAAAAATGGTCGGCGACCGTCAATTGATATTTGTTGATACGCCGGGTGTATTCAAGCCTGCGCGACGGCTGGATCGTGCAATGGTGGGGGCAGCCATGGATGCGTTGTCGGACGCGGATGCGGTGTTGCTTATTTTGGATGCGCAAAAGGGCGTGACGGACACAATCCGTGGTTTGATTGAAAAAATAAAGAATAGACCGAATTTGTTTGTTGCATTAAATAAAGCCGATGCCATAAAAAAACAGGATTTGTTGCCAATTGCGGCGGAATTGTCCCAAATGGCCGATTGGCGCGAGATATTTATGATTTCTGCGCTAAAAAATGATGGGGTTGCGGGAATGCTGGACGCATTGGCGGCGGTTATGCCGGCGGGGCCATATCTGTTTGACGCAGCAGATAGTGTTGATGTGCCGGATAATCTGTATCTGTCCGAATTGACGCGTGAAAAGATTTATAAATATATTCACCAAGAGTTGCCGTATCACATTAATGTTGTTACCGAAAAAGTAGATGTTGATTCCGATGGCGTTTTAGATATTTATCAGAAAATCGTTGTTCAAAGCGATGCACACAAGAAAATTGTAATTGGTCGCGGTGGTGCACAGTTACAACAAATAGGTACAAGCGCCCGTCATGATATTCAGAATCAATGGGGTGTAAATGCGCGTCTGCATTTGTTTGTGCGCGTGGAATCAGATTGGGAAAACCGTGCGGAAAACTATGTAGATCAAGGCTTGGAATTCAAGAAATAAAATCATATAAAAGGGGATGCAAATGAATATAAAAAATAAAATTTTAATGGCGGCGACATGTGTGGCGCCAATGTTGACGGGATGCGAGGATACTTCGCCCAAATTTATTGTTGACCATAAGATAAATTACAAAATCATTATTCATGAAGTTGGCAATCCGGAAAACCGGCATATGATTTGCTTTGTGCCTGATGCACCCGGATATTATCAGTATTATACGATTAATGTGGGCGATACACTAAAATGCCACCGAAGCGTAAATGAACGCTTGGTTGTAGCCAATCGCCGCGGCGAAAAAAATAACATTGATAATATTGAATCTGTAAATGGTAAAAGTTTTAATGAATTAAAAGAACAATCTATATTAGATAGCGTTATGCGTATGGTGACGCCGAAAATAAAATAATTAAGGTAGTAATATGAGTTTGAAACATAAAATTGTTACAACAGTAATGTTTGGTGCACCGGTGGTGTTCGGTGGATGCACGCAAAATGGCGTTGTTATCGGCAAAGCTGATAATAAAATAGTTCTTACAAATGTTAAGTCTTCACAAGATACATTGTTGATTAAATTTGATGGTCGCGCAAGTGGAACCAAATACTATAGACGGGTAAATATAGGAGATACTTTGTCATTTTCCGGCTTTAATAGTGTATGGAATAGTGAGGTTAGAAACACTAGGCTTGGTTATCAAAACCGAGAATATTCGCGTGTTGGAACTATTAATGGTCGTACTTTGAACGACATAATATGTGAAGAAGAGGCAATGCAAAAAAAACAGTTGCAAAGCGAGGCAATCCGTAAGGTAATGGAAAAAACAAAATAATCATTGCCAATGTTACACACATCTGATTTTGATTTTGAATTGCCACCGGAATTGATTGCGTCGCATCCGGCGCCGCGGCGCGATGCATCACGCATGCTGGTTGCGAACAATGGCGAAATTTCAGATTTCTGCGTGCGCGATTTTATCGAATTTTTACGCCCAGGCGATGTGGTCGTATTTAACAATTCGCGTGTTATCCCCGCGCGATTTATGGCGTCTGGACATGAAATTACCCTGCATACGGCGGCGGATGACGGTACGTGGTGGGGACTGTGCAAAAAATTTAACAAAATTGAAATTGGCGTGACACTCACGCTGGATGACGGGACAACTGCGACCGTCTTGGCGCGTGATGATGACAGCGGACTTAAACTACAATTCAATTGCGACAATTTGTTTGACGTGTTGGAACGCGTTGGGAAAATGCCATTGCCACCTTATATGAAACGCGCACAAGAGGATTTAGACCGCGAACGATATCAGACCGTGTACGCTGGTCCCACCGGTTCCATGGCGGCACCGACGGCTGGATTACATTTCACAAATGAAATGTTGGACGAAATTCGTGCGCGTGGTGCCCAAATTGTTAACGTCACCCTGCATGTCGGGGCGGGTACCTGGATGCCGGTTAAGACCGAGGATTTATCACAGCACAAAATGCACAGCGAATGGGCATGCATAACACCCGGGCAGGCTGAAATTATTAATAATGCAGCGCGTGTTATCGCGGTTGGCACAACATCAATGCGTACATTGGAATCTGCGGCGGCAGATGCTGCGCCTGGTATGCGCGTTGCGCCGTTTTGTCGAACAACGGATATATTCATTACGCCGGGTTATAAATTCCGTGCCGTGGATGTTCTGCTGACAAACTTTCATTTGCCGAAATCAACGCTATTTATGTTGGTGTCTGCATTCGCGGGGTTAGATGAAATGAAGCGCGCATATTCGCATGCAGTTGCGGAAAAATACCGGTTTTTCTCATACGGGGATTGTTGCCTATTATTCAAAAAGGGGGCATAATTAATGTCATTAAAATTTGATTTGATTACGACGGATGGCGGTGCGCGTCGCGGGCGCGTTCACACCGCGCATGGGGATTTTGAAACACCGGCATTTATGGCGGTGGGTACGGCTGCGACGGTCAAGGCTCTGACGATGAATCAGGTTGCGGCCACTGGCACCCAGGTGATACTTGGCAATACTTATCATCTTATGATGCGACCAGGCGGCGATTTGGTTGAAAAAATGGGCGGGTTGCATAAATTTGGCGGCTGGACGGGGCCAATTTTGACCGATTCTGGTGGGTTCCAGGTTATGAGCTTGTCCAATCTGGTTAAAATGCGTGAAGAGGGTGTTGAATTTACGTCACATATTGACGGTGGGATAAAGCA
This sequence comes from uncultured Alphaproteobacteria bacterium, assembly GCA_947053455.1. Classification (GTDB taxonomy): domain Bacteria; phylum Pseudomonadota; class Alphaproteobacteria; order Rs-D84; family Rs-D84; genus Enterousia. The sequence goes on along the minus strand of CAMRSV010000002.1, from coordinate 34,431 downwards.
TTTTCTGCGACCCGAAGATTCCGTTCATATCCAGCATCAGTTGGATTCAAATATAACAATGGTGTTGGATGAATGTTTGCATTTGCCGACAACGCGCGAACGCGCGGAAAAGAATGTCGACATGGTTGCACGTTGGGCGCAGCGTTCCCGCGATGCATTTGTCGACCGACCCGGATACGGCATATTCGGCATTGTCCAGGGGGCAGATTACCCGGATTTGCGTGAAAAGTCTGCGAAACAATTAACCAATATAGGTTTTGATGGGTATGCGGTCGGTGGCTTGGCCGTGGGGGAACCGCAAGATGTTATGTTTGATATGATAGCAATCACAACCCCACATTTGCCGGCGGACAGGCCGCGCTATCTTATGGGGGTTGGGACACCGTTGGATATTCTGGGGGCGGTGGAACGCGGAATTGATATGTTTGATTGTGTTATGCCAACGCGCGCCGGCCGCACCGCCCAGGCATTTACTAGGTATGGCACAATGAACATGCGAAACGCAAAATTCCGTGATGACCCGAACCCGATTGATGCAGAATGCGGATGTCCGGCATGCAAATTGTCGCGTGCGTATATTCACCACTTGATAAAGTGCAATGAAATCCTGGGGGCGACATTGCTAACGCAGCATAATTTATGGTTTTATCAGGATTTAATGCGTGGTATTCGCGAAAGCATAGAGCAGGGACGCTTTGTAGAATTTAAGAGCGAATTTATAGCAAAATACACCGGTAAAAAATAATGGAAATAAAATTAACACCGTATCAAGAACCTGTACATATTTTAAATGACAGGGATAAAATTTATTTCGCCACCGCACGCAAGAATGCAGGAAAACAGTTTTATGTTTATGCACTTGTTTCTAATTTGAGCCATGGACGCACTTATGATTTGATACCGCACACAGAAATATATGCGTTTGATGACCCCGCGCGGGCAGATTTTTATCATGGAGCCATCAATCAGATAATGGCGCACCAGGCAAAAACCAAAATGTATGCGGCGTTTTTGCAGTATGTGTCGGAATATATTTCTCAATTCAATGACAAGATTAGATAAATGTTGCATTTCATGTGAATAATTTATTAAAGTTATATTATCAAAAAAAGGAGTTTTATATGCCCAAGAAAAAACAAGTAGAAGTAATTGACCACGGTGGCGCAAAAACCGTCGCAAAAAAGACTTCTTTTATCACATGGACAAAGCGCGTGTTTGCGATTGTGTCGATATTGTGGCTGTCGTTTGTTATCATTGCGCCGTTGCATGTAAAGGACAAATATTCCCAACCGATAAAGAAATCAATCGTTGTGTCCATGTTCTTTGATTTGCAGCAAAATATTGTAAAACAGTATGAACAACTGCTTGATGGGATAAAAGATGCGATTAACTTGGAAAAGCCAATTGCATTTGCAGTGGACAAGGTAAAGATGGCATCAAACGCTGTTGACAAGGTTTCTGAAACCACGGCCAAGGCGAAACAGGCAAATACCGCCGTCGCGAAAAAAACAGCGGGGGTAAAAAAGCTGACTGGGGTTGCGGGTAAACTAGGTGTTAATACCAGCGGCATTGACAAGGCGCTGAACAAAGTTGATGACAGTGTGGCCAAGGCAGATTCCGCCATTGCAAAGGTTGATAACACCACTGCATTGGTAAATGAAAAATTGGACAAGGTGGAAAAGGATTTGACATCCACGTTGCAACTGGAATTCGACAAGATGATTGACGAAGCAATCAAAAAACAGTTGGATAAAAATACCGGGGGGCTGGGGACGACATTGCTGACCCGTTACAATGTTGAACATGTTTATCCATGGCGTCCATCATCATGGCCGGTTGCTACAAAAATCTATAACGATTTGGAAAAATCGAATGTGGATGTAATAAATGTAATTACCGGAACTGTAAACAAATACTTTGGTTATGTTGCATGGGGGCTGGTTGCGGCGGCATGGTTGCTGGGGCTGTTGGTTTGGTTCATGCTGTTCAAAAAGGTCAAGGCTATGTTGCGTCCGTTTGCAGTTTGCCCACGTTGTGGTCACACATATGTCGACAAACGCACGGCATACAGTCTATTAAAGATTCTGCAGCCGTGGAAATGGTTATAATAGAATGTAAAAAGGGTCCAAAATGATGGATCGCATACACACTGTTATTGAACAGATGCCAGATGTCGGTGTTCGTATAAAAGAAACATTAGATGTGCATGTAAGCGGCGTACGTCTGTCTATAATATCGTGTGCAGCGGTTTTATCAACATTTGCACTGTTGACAATTGCGAATGGAATTTATGTGAATAATGAGCTAAAGCAGCGTGAATTAAATATCCGCCAAAAGGAACTTGAACTGCAGCAGCGGCAATTTGCATTGGATTCAATAAGGTATTATGGCGTTGGAAAAATAAAACAAAAATAATACTTGCAATAGGTAAAAATATATGTAAGAATTATCCCTGCAGTGCGAGCGTAGCTCAGTTGGCTAGAGCGCAACCTTGCCAAGGTTGAGGTCGAGGGTTCGAGCCCCTTTGCTCGCACCAGATATTCAGAAACAGTCCTGTTATTTGACGGGACTGTTTTTTTTGAGCAAGCGAGCAGAGCGTAGCGAAGTTGGCCAGCCGCGCAACCTTGCCAAGGTTGAGGTCGAGGGTTCGAGCCCCTTTGCTCGCACCAAAGTTTTAAAATCCGACAAATGTCGGATTTTTTTATTTTCAGGAAAGCGAGAAGCGAGCGTAGCGAAGTTGGCCAGCCGCGGATCTTGCCAATGGGGAGTGCGAGGGTGCGCCATCTCTTTGTGCGCAACAAAGTTTCAAATTTTATGTTAAATTGCATGAAATGCGGCGTCATTTTATAGGAAAAAAATCAGTGTTAAAAAAGTATAATAAATAATGTTGACTTTTCTTGGATTTTTGTTAAGCTTATGAGCAAATTGAAAGGGGCTTACAAATGCCGTTTGAATTGTACGGTGTTTTAACCTTTTTGATTTGTATGTTGGTGGGGCAGCGTATCGAAAAACTGTCGGAATTGGCGTTTCTATGTTGCTAATTTTGATATCCCATCATCATATTTTTGTGCAATAAGGGACAAAACAAGATGCAACCGCCAAAGGTATCTGTACTGACGCCAATATATAACACAAATCCGGAACATTTGCGTGAATGTATCGCATCAATACTAAATCAGACATTTACGGATTTTGAATTTTTGATACTGAATGACAGTCCTGAAAATACTGAACTTGATACAATTGTTGCATCATACAAAGACAATCGCATTAAATATATAAAGAATACACATAATATGGGCATTAGTGCGTCACGCAACAGATTATTAGATTTGGCGTGCGGGGAATACATGGCGATATTTGACCATGATGACATATCGATGCCGACGCGATTGGAAAAGCAAGTTGCATATCTGGATGCAAATCCGGACGTTGGCGTTGTTTCCGGATTTATGGAATATTTTAACGGTGATGTTGTGAAAAATATTTTGCACACACCGGAACATGATGTTGATATAAAAACGTTCCTGACGCGTGATTGTTGTGTTGCGCACAGTGCTTCAATGATACGCAAATCAATTTTAGATACCAACAAAATAAAATATGAGGAATTTTATTCCCCGTCCGAAGATCATAAGCTATGGGCACGTTTAATGGGGGTCACTCATTTTTATAATATACAAGAAACCATGGTTCGTTACCGCAGCCATGAAAAGCGTACAACAATAAAACAGTGTAAGTTAATGGCGTTAAAGACCCGCACCATACTGTATGAGATACGAAATGAATACCCATATTATTATCATCAAATGTTGCATTCTGATGAAAAGAATATAACGGTATTTAGATTACGCTTGTTTGGGATAATTCCGCTGATAAAAATCAAACGTAATTATGTTTGGTTGTTTGGTTGTTTGCCTATTTTAAAGGTTTGCTGGAAATAACAATTATAGTTTTATAAGGAGTATTAATTTATGCCTATTTTTGTGACAAAATCTTTTATGCCTCCTAGGGATGAATATATAAAGTATATAGAAAAAATATACGATTGTGGTATATTAACTAATCAGGGGCCATTTGTACGTGAACTGGAACAGAAAATGAGAGATTTATTGGGGGTAGAAAATTTTCATTATGTTACAAATGGCACAATTGCGCTACAATTTGCGCTTTCAGCATTGGGTATTAATGATGGTGAAGTAATAACTACGCCGTTTTCATATGTTGCAACAGCTTCTAGTATTCTATGGCAAAGATGCAAACCTGTTTTTTGTGATATAGAGGGCGATAATTTTACAATTGATGTAGATAAGATTGAGAAAAAGATTACATCGCGTACGCGTGCGATTATGCCAGTACATGTTTTTGGATATGCATGTGATGTTGATAAAATTCAGCAGATTGCAGACAATTATGGTTTAAAAGTAATTTATGATGGTGCACATGCATTCGCATCTAAATATAAGGGAAAGTCATTGTTAGATTATGGCGATGTGTCAACGTGCTCTTTCCATGCGACAAAACTATTTCATACAGTTGAAGGCGGGGCATGCATAGTTCGCGACAAAGATGTTTCTGATAAACTTGAACTACAGAAACGATTTGGACATAATATGGACAACCATTATATGTTGGGCATTAATGGAAAGCAGTCAGAAATGCATGCGGCAATGGGACTTGCCAATTTTCCATATATCGGTAAAATTATTGAAGAACGTCGTCGCGTAAGTGACTTGTATGATAATATTTTATTGAATAGTGTTGGACGACCAAAAAAACAGGCAGATTTACAGTACAACTATGCGTATTATCCAGTAGTGTTTAAGAATGAATATGAGCTGGAAAATGTTTTTTCTGCGCTTCAGAAAGAAGATATATTCCCAAGACGTTATTTTTTCCCTAGTTTGAATAAATTGCCTTATCTTAAAGGTCACAAATGCCCCGTTTCGGAGAGTATTTCATCAAGAATTGCATGTTTGCCATTATACGCTGACTTGCAGAATTCAGATGTTGAACGTATCGCTGATATAGTAAAATCAACTGTAAAAAATAAAATCCGTTAAAGACCATGAAACGCAAATACGACTTAATTTTTGGATTGGGAGCCGCATGCCATAATAGCATTTTATTACGAAGTTGTGGTTTGCAATTAAACAGTTATCCATTTGACTGGCTTTTTGGTAGTGATTTTGGCGGCCGCATGGGTATATTGCTTTCTCAATTCAAGCGATTTATAGAATTGGGGGATTTGGAATACGCACATTCTGAACGCAGTATAAAATGTGATGCTTATCACAACAAATATAACGATTTAACATTTAATCATGACTTTCCGGCGGGAATTGATGTGGCCGTGTCTTACAAATGTGTAAATGATAAATATCGGCGTAGAATTCACAGGCTTTTGAACCAGATATGCGAAAGTAAAAAAGTTTTAATTGTTTATTCCGAGGTTCCGTCGCAACCGGAAAATTTGTCAAATGCGCAAATTAAAAAATTTCTTGAACCTATACAGGCAAAATGGCCGCAATGCCAGATAGATTTGCTATATATTGCAAGTGATATAAATATGCCGCACGGAAATTATAAAGTTGTTGCCGACACGAATGATTTTATAAAAATTGTGGCAAATTATCAGAATGCATCTATTGGCGCGGAAAGCTGGATGGTGGATAATTCTGTTTTGAAAAAAATTATATGCAGGCGCTACACATTAAACATGCCAATTAAAAAACGGATGAAAATATTGGCATTAAGATATTGTATAAAAATAATTCCATGTCATAATATACGACATAAACTATATAAAAAGTATCATATAACATAATACTTGGATTAAGGGATGAAACCAAAAGTTTCAATTTTATGTATAACATACAATCATAAAGAATTCATACGCCAGGCTTTGGATGGTTTTGTTATGCAGAAAACCACATTCCCATTTGAGGTTTTAGTTCATGATGACGCGTCTACTGATGGGACTGCGGACATAATTCGTGAATATGCAAAACAATATCCAGATATTATAAGGCCTATATTCCAGACAGAAAATCAATTTTCAAAGGGGCGTTCACCGTTAAAGGATTTTTTGTTTCCGCGTGTTCTTGGTGAATATGTGGCGTTAAATGAAGGTGATGATTATTGGACGGATTCGGAAAAACTTCAGAAACAGGTTGATTTTCTGGATGCGCATCCGGATTGTTCAATATGTTTCCATCCGGTTCGTGTGGTATGGCAAGATGACACCTGTCCAGACAGTGTTTTCCCAACGTCAAAATACAGGTTTAATAGGAAAAAACTGTATTTAAGTGATTTGCTTAAACATAATTTTATTCAAACAAATTCAGTTGTTTACAGATGGCGTTTAAGTGGCAATGAAGATTTATTCCCGGCGGATATTTTGCCCGGGGATTGGTTTTTGCATTTGTTGCATGCCCAGACGGGTTATATTTACTGTTTGCCGGATATAATGTCTGTTTATAGAAAGCATTCCGGTGGGATTTGGAATGGCGCATATCAGTCAGATAAATGGTTTGACATATGCACATTCAAAGTTATTAATTTTTTTCGTGCCGTTGAACAACAGTTTAATGTAAATATGACGGGTGAATTGAATTATCTTGTGGGATTGGCAATCCAGTCATTTGTCAGGCGGAACAAGTTTGATTGCCTGCAAAAAATATATGATGTGGATTCGGCGGCATATCACTCGGCTGCGAATTATGTTTTTGATGATGTGTCTAGAAAATATAAAAAATATAAAACATGGTTAAATCGCTTGATAGTTGTTATTGCGGTTATGATGTTAATGTTGGTTTTTATAAGTGTAAGGGGGGGATAATATGAATAAAGATATTCCAATAATGTTGTGTTTTGATAACAACTATGTCATTGCGGCGGCCGTGGCAATGTATTCTATGTTGGAAAATTCGGACAAGAATTACAATTACACAATATATGTATGTCATACCGATATTTCAACACAAAATCAGGCGAAACTGCTGCAAACAATTTCTGGTTTTAAAAATGCCCGCCTTGAATTTTTGAATATGAACGGCAAATTTGATAAAGAATTTCAAAGCCTGCAAAGTAAGGGGCATTATTCAAAAGAGATGTTGTACAAGTTGTTGGTCGCTAATTTGTTTCCGCAACATAAAAAAATAATAGTCACAGATGTTGATGTGGTGTTTACCGGCGATATATCCAAGCATTATATGGACGTTGTTGATAATGATGATTTTTGTGTCGCCGGGGTTTATCCGATTGCCCCACGTGGTTCTTATCTTGAAGATTTTTATAATAATGTATATGCTGATAATTTTACAAAACAGGAAAGAGACAGATTAAGTTTGTGTGGTGGATATTTGATATTTAATTTGGAATACATGCGGCGGGACAATAGTATTATTGAAAATAAATTAATACAATTTTTAAATGAAAACAGTGAAAGACTGGTTCAACCTGAACAGGATGTTATAAATCTGGTTGTACCTGAAAAAGATAAAATTCTTTTGCCGTTAGACGCGTTGGTATGCAGTTACTGTTATGATTTATTTAGATACGAAGAAAATTATGATTCCGATCCCCATTATAGTGCCAAAGAAATAAAAGATGCTATGGCGGCGCCAATTCAATTGCATTTTGCGACGCAATTTAAACCCTGGCGGGAGCCCGGCATAGTTAAAAGTGAAATTTGGCTGGAATATTTGTTGAAAACACCTTTTGTAAAGGATTGGTGCCAGTATATATCAACCTATGTGACGCCATGTACCCCATTTCAAAATCAGCGAAAGTATTATAATTTGCTTAAATTCCCGTTGTTTTTTCGTAGACGGTTTTCTTTGTGTGCATGGCGTGACAAGTATGGAAAGGTTGGCAGGGACAATAAAGTTGTTGTGATATGCCTAACTTATAATCAAGAGAAGTTTATACGCAAAACTTTGGACGGGTTTATAAGTCAAAAAGTTAATTGTCCAGTTGAATTTATCATTTCTGATGATGGTTCCAGTGACGGCACGGCGGATATTATTCGTGAATATGCCAAAAAGTATCCGGATATTATTACACCTATATTGCATCCAAAAAATAAAGGTGTTGCTGAAAACGCAATTTCGGCATTACGCAGAATTCGTGGTCAGTATGTTGCATGGTGTGACGGTGATGATTGTTGGACCGATCCAAATAAACTTCAAATGCAGGTTGATATATTAAATAAGCACCCAGATTGTAGCATTGTTTGCACCGATGTAAAATTTCACTATGTGGATGATGAAAAGCCGGATTTTGTTTTTAAGGTAAAAAAATATATGCCCCGAAATATGGCGCGAAAAAAGACATATGATTTTGATGATTTGTTAAATTGTCGTTTTATTGCATCATGTACGGCGATGGTAAGATGGAAGATGGTTGCAAACACTTTGCCGGATTGGCTTTTGCACCACGTTGTAATTGATTTTCCGGTTTTTCTAATACATGCTCACTTTGGTGATATACGAGTAATTAACAAGGTTACCGCACAGTATAATATATCAGGGCAAGGCGTTTCCAACGCCGCCAGGCAACTTGAATATCAGCAAAAAATGCTAAACATCTTGCGGTATGTAGATAAATATTTAAATTACGCTCATACCGATAGCATTAATAAATATATCATGGCTAACAAGGGTTGATAATAAAAAGGATATTGCAATGCGTTTGTTTAAAAAGCTGAAACATGACACTGAACCAGATGTTTCGCATAATAATATAAATATTCCAGAACAGTTGCAGCCAAAAGTTTTGCTGAATATAAATGGTAAAAATAATACAATTACAATAAAGGCCGGTTTTTTATCGGCAAAATCGCGTATAAGTATTTCAATCTTTGGCGACAATAATGTGGTGACAATTGATGAAGATATTTCTTTAAGTGGGCATCTAAATATATTAATAGGTCAAAATCATAAAAATTTTGCGCCAGTTAAAAACTGTGAATTTTCAATCGGTGCCAGAACCAGTATTGAAACAATGTCATATTCAACATTTAACAGTGGTTCAAAATGCCATATCGGTTCCGATTGCATGATTGCGTTTGATGTAACAATTCTGGGAACCGATGCACACCCGATTTTTGATTTGAATTCTCGCAAAATTATAAATTTTGTAAAAGAGATAAACATAGGAAATCATGTGTGGATTGGCACAAGGGCCGCCATATTAAAAAATACGATTATTGCAGATGATTGTGTGGTTGGATATGGTGCCATTGTTTCGGGCAGATTTGAAAAACCACATTGTGCAATTGCTGGAAATCCCGCTAAAATTATAAAAGAGAATATTACATGGGATTCATATGGGTACGAATATTGTTGCAATGATGGCGCCGGGGGGGGGGTAACTGTTGCAACCCCTGATGAAACAGTGGACAAAATAATTCGAGATAGATGCTCTTTGTGCAGATTTGGCGACGGGGAATTTCGCCTGATGCAGGAAGCGGGCGATTTAGATTTTCAAAAAATGGAACCCGTATTATTGCAACGCTTAAAAGAGGTATGGGATTCGGATGATGAAAATATTATGATTGCAACAAATTGGCATTTTTTTAATTCGTTGATTGACGTAAAAAATTCGCAATGGGTAAAAAACTATTTACCAAGCAATCGGCAATATTTGGATTCCATTACCAGGCCAGGGAAACAATACTATGCCACAGAAATAAGCTGTATGTATATGGTTTATAAAAATATGGATTATGATGCCCATTATGCTAAATTGCGTAAAATATGGGACAATCGTGACGTCGTCTTGGTTCAAGGACAAGGTATTCGTGACAAACACGTTTATAATATATTTGATAATGTAAAAAGCCTTGAATATGTTTTTGCCCCCAGCAAGGACGCATTTTCGGAATATAATGATATATTAAAGCAAGTGAAACAGCATGATAAAGACAAGCTGATTTTAATTATATTGGGACCCACTGCGACGGTATTGGCCTATGATTTAGCAAAATGTGGGTATCAGGCGTTGGACATAGGACACGTGTCCAAAGATTATGATTATTACATGCAGAAAAAAGGTAATAGTATTGACTTTTTCCTGCCGGATTAAAAAACAAGGAGAATTATAATGAATAGTTTCTATACAACGGAAGATTTGCAGAAAATTGGTTTCGCATCTGTTGGTGATAATGTTATGATTTCAAAAAAATGTTCAATATATGGCGCCGGGTCAATTTATATTGGAAATAATGTTAGAATAGATGATTTTTGCATATTGTCCGGCAATATAAAAATTGGAAATTACGTTCATATTTCCGCATATAGTGCTCTTTATGGACGTGGGGGAATTACTATTGGAAATTTTTGTGGAATATCACCGCGTTGCACTTTATTTAGCGCAAGTGATGATTTTTCTGGAAATTATATGATTTCTCCTATGGTTCCGGAAAATTTAACCAATGTGTGTTTTGCACCGATTGTTTTAAACGATTTTGTACAGCTGGGGTCTGGTACAGTGGTTATGCCCGGTGTGAATTTCGGTGTTGGTAGTGCCGTTGGCGCAATGTCTTTTGTGCGTGAAAATACGCGGGAATGGAGCATAAATATGGGCATCCCCGCGAAATATTACAAAGATAGATCAAGAAAAATAATAGAATTAGCGGAAACAATCCATTCAACGCAGAAATAATCTAACAAATTTGTTCCGCCCCATTTAAATTATTCTTGTGGGGACTGCGTTTTTCTGATTGGAAGAAATGATATATGCCCGTTATTGTTATGGCATGTCAATCCTTGTATTGTGTCGCCAGCCTTTACGGGCAATATCATATACCCTGTGCACGAATATCCATTATTTGAACTGCTGGCAAATGTTTTTTCTATATCGTTCAATTTAATTGTAAGATTTACAGGAAAATAAGCTAGGCCACTTATCTCAAAAAAGCCGTCTTCTGGTGCGGTATTAAGGCTTGTAAAATTAAATGTAATTGCGTTTGAATAATCCGGTACAAGAAAGTTATCTGAAATTATCTGATTTGAACTAACGATATTGCCGCCCGGGGTGATACCGTCGTGAACACGCAGGGTGTGATTTGTAGTGTCGACCGTGACTTCCCCTTCTGCGCCGATAAATGTTTCATGTTGTGCTGCCGTGCCGCGCCGCAGCTGCACCTGTCTAGATTTTGTCATTTGTAATCCTTTTGGTTCAGTTGCCGCGTTATCGCAGCGACTGAAAACCAGGCGGGCGGCACGGACATAAAATAAAAACCGCGCAGTGCGCAGTAATAAAAAAAGTCCCACTTCTTATGGGGAACAAAATATACTATATCATAATTTTAATTAAAAATCAAGAAATAAATATGTCAAAAGAAATTACTAAAAATGAAGTTACAATTTATATTTATTATGGTATATAGTTTTGTTATATCTGCATATTAACGAGGTTGTGATGAAAATTTTTGCCAAACAGTATTGTGAAAATGGCCGGCGCCATATTTTGTTTTTTGGAAAAAAAATAATATCGTATGGAAAACGTAAAAAAACAAAGGTAGTTTTAATTAATTATACTGATTCTAAAAAGTATGGAAAAATATATTGCCCTATATATAATCCTGTTTCTGCGATTAAAGGTGATATCCCAGATATATACAACAAGGATGGTAGAAAGATGGATATGTTTTTCCTGCGCGATGGGTGCAGTGCGCATATTCCCTATGTATATCAATCGCAATATTTTTTATGGGATAGATTCAATATTGCTTTACCTGTTCATTTTTATACGCATGGTGCGATGTTGGAAACAATGGGGAATCCGAAAAAGCGTTTTGGTTGGTTGTTGGAATCATCTGGTATTGTGCCGGAAACATATAAAATATTTGATTTACATCCGGGATTGGAAAAGGATTTTGATGCAATTTTGACTTATGATGATAGGTTGTTGGATAAATTAAATAATGCTGTTTTCATGCCAGGTTGTGCACAGTTATGGTATGGTGTATTCCCACGAGACCTAGGGGGGGGGTGGAACTCTTGATGAACAAGGATATCGGCATAAAACTAAAAACATATCAATAGTTTCATCCGATAAGAGAATGTGTGCGCTGCATAATTTTCGAATAGCATTGGCTAAAAAGTGCAAGGAAGAAAATTTAGCAGATACATTCGGAACTTTTGATGGTGGGTCAATGATTCCGATTGCGGACAGTTTGGCGAATTATAGATATTCTATTGCAATAGAAAACGAAGTAACAGATTTATTTTTTACAGAAAAGATTGTCAATTGTTTTGCATCCATGACTGTGCCGATTTATCTGGGGGCTCGTAAAATTGATAAATTTTTTAACCCAGATGGAATAATTACAATATCTGAAAATGATTTTGATAATCTACCAAAGATTTTGCAACAGTGTACTCCAAATGATTATATACAGCGTCTGCCGGCTATTAAGGAAAACTTTTTCCGTTCTTTGGAATATGCCAATATGGATGATTATTTGTATAAAAAACTATTTCTTAAATAATCGGACGTCTGGGGATTTATTCTTCAATATCAATAATTCCCAGATTTGTTGCGTTTAATTGCCCGGCGGCCGACAACACCGCAAAAAATGCCGCAACCTGTGCATGTTTTGCATTGGCAAGTGCCACCTGGGTATTTAGCAATTCCTGTTCGGCGTTAAGTACATCCAGTACGGTGCGTCGTCCGCGTTTTTGTTCTTCACGGGTGCCATCAAGTGCCATTTTGTTCGCATGTATTCCAGATTCTGCGGCGCGTATGGCATAATTTTGCGCGTCATAAGTATTCCATGCATGACGCAGTTTTTCAATCACGATGCGGCGTGCGTTTACAATTTTATCACCGAGTTCATTTACTGTATGGCGTGCTTTGTCGGCGTTTGCAAATGCTGTTCCGCGGTCATACAACGGTAATTTCAGATATACCCCGACGCGCCGGTCGCGCACACGGTCGACATATGGCAAATCATCAACCTGCATTGCACTGGCGCGGACGTCAACAGATGGCAATATGCTCTTGTGCGCAATCATTATATTTTCACGCGCTGCGTTTTCGCGTGCCGCCAGCGCAATTAACACGGGGTGATTTTTTAACGCATCTTCCTCTGCGGCGGAGATTGACGTTGGAAACAAATGCTGCACACGTTCTAAATCAACATCAGTGTACCCCGACAGGGTTTTGCCGAATACGCGTCTAAAAGTTTCCAATTTGTTGTCGTATTTTGCCTGGGCGTCGGCCACGGCGTATTTTGCCATTTCAAGTCGTGCAGACGCCTGTGAAACGTCTGTCTTTGTTAGGCGTCCAACGCTTTCCAAATCCGTACAGTAGTCATAGTATTCTTTCAAAACGTGCTGATTGTTTTTGTTCAGTTTTAATACATCTGCCGCCTGCAGTACGCCGATGTATGCGTTTATTGCATCCAGAAAGACATCCTGTTCGGTGGCGTATAAATCCGCACGCGCCGCGGCCAGCAGACCTTTTGCACCCTTTATCCGCGCAAGTGTGGAAAATCCTTGGAAAATATTTTGTTGTGCTTCTATACCAATTTGGGTTGGGTTGTAATCAAATGTTTCACCCATAAGTTGCGTTCGTGCAATGCCGGCATTTGCGGCGGCACCGATATATGGATGTGATTCAGATTTTGCCAGGCTAACGTCTGTCTGTGCCGCGCTTACATTTGTTCGGGCAGCCGATATGACCGGGTTTGTTTCATATACTGATTTCAATGCCGAATATATATCCGCATCGGCCGACATTGGCACCGTGATAATTGCAAGCATTATAACAAAATAATTTTTCATAAGTTCGTTACCGTATTACAAGGTTGTTTTGAATTTCCGCAATGCGAAAAACCATATTAGCGTGCCCGCGGCCAGCATGTATGCACATTGTTTGCAAAAATACGCGATGTCGGAACCTTTTAAAATAATATTCCGAACCATATATGCATAATGACTTAACGGGTTTATGTAACTGATATATTGCAACAGGCGCGGCATGTTTTCCGTAGGAATCATAGCCCCGGACAGCATCAGCATCAAGAACGCCACAATCACAACACCCAAAAGCGCCTGCTGCTGGGTGCGGGTATAATCTGATAGCCATACGGAAATTCCAGATGCCGGCACGCAAAACATAAAATAACCGATTACAAACGCAAATCCTGATCCGATAAATGGTATCTTAAATACAATCAATCCCACCAACAGAATTGACAGCATTATTAAAAAAGTAACCGCAATATACGGCAGAACTTTACCTAAAATAATATCGTATTTTGATACCGGCGCCGCCACAAGGGTTTCAATTGTGCCGCTTTCCTTTTCCTTGGTTATTGATATAGTTATCAGTATTAGTAGTGATAAAAATACCAAAATTGCAATCATTGACGGCACCATAAACCATCGTGTATTCAATTGTGGGTTGAATAAAATGCGCAAATCAAACTCTAATGGAGTGGCATTTGGTGCCATATTTAATTCGCGCATTGTGGATAAAACCACACCTTGCAGATAGGCTTCGATACTCTGTGCTTTTAGAATATTCATTGAATCAATCAGAATTTGGATTTCGCCGTCGCCGCGCATTGCGCCGCGTGTTAATCCATCACTTGGTGCAACGATTGCAACGTCTGCGTGGCCGCTTTGTACGCTGGAAATACAGTCATCTGATGTGTCATGTGCGCGCACAAACCAGCCAGAGCCAATCGCGTGATTGTAAATCTTTTCCATTATGAAATCATTTGGTGCACTATCCACCGCCAGGCGCAGGTTGTTTGCCTCAAGCGTGATGGCGCCGCTGTATACCACCAATTGTACCGCGGGCATTATCATTACCGCAATCAGCAACACCGGGTCACGCACTAGTGCAATAATTTCTTTTTTGAAAAACCCCAGCAGGCGTCGCATTATTCCAGACTCCTTTTGAATCGAATTATACATGCAATTAAAATCACAACGGCGATTATCGCCATTGCGGCAAACGACGGCCACAGGGCGCCGATATGGCTGCCTTTTAGGAATTGGTCGCGTGATATATCGATATAAAATCGGGCGGGAAATATTGCCGATAAAATGCGGTAGCCGCGACCCATGTATTCAACCGGAAATATAAAGCCCGACAATACCAATGCCGGCAACAGTCCGACAATACATGCAAATTGAATGGCGACATCCTGCTTATGTGTTGAAACGGAAATCAGCAGACCCATTGACAAGTATCCGATTATAAACAGCGTTGTTGCCAGAATCAGTATTATATAACTGCCGACGAATGGAACCCCGAATAAGATACGTGCAACAACAAATACCAGTATAAATCCGATAAAGCTCAAAATGGCATATGGTGTTACCTTGCCCAGTATGATTTCTAATGTTGTTGCCGGTGTGGATAGCAGCATTTCCATAGACCCACGTTCCCATTCCCGGCATATTGTTAGTGTGGTCAGCATTACCGCAACCAATGCTATTATTACGGCGGCCAGTCCCGGCACGGAAAACCAGCGCGAATTTAATTCCGGATTGAACAAATATCGTGTCTTAAATGACAGGGGATTGCGCGTCATATAGGACGGCATACCACTAATTTTTTGCTGTGCATTTTTATTTATTGCGGCCATATAATTCATAATCGCCATGATTGACGAGTTGTCCGCGCCGTCCAATATAACCTGGGCGTGGGCTGTGCGGCCGGATGCCATTTCGCGTTCAAAATTGGGTGGTACAACCAATACCGCGCGTGCCCGTTCCGCCAATATGTCATCAAAGCCGTAGTCCGGGGTTGGGATTTTATATGGCTTGAAATAATTTGAACTGCCGAATGCGTCCACAAGTTGTCGCGAACTTGTTGTTTGGTCGGCATCAAAATATCCCATTTTGATTGACCGTATGTTAAACTCGATTGAATTGCCTAGAATTAACACAATCAGCAGCGGCAGCGCAGCCGCCATTATCAATGTGAACGGATCGCGCAAAATGTGCTTAAATTCTTTGGCAAAGATTGCGCGCGCACGCGCCGCGGAAAATTTCTTCATCGGTTTTGTCCCTCGACCAGGCGGATGAACACATCTTCCAGCGATGGCGATATTTTTTTTATTTCGAAATCCGTACGGAATTTTTTTATTTGTGCGCTTGCGTTGATCCCGTCACGAAATCTGATGTGATAATGACGGCCGTATGGTTCCATTATGTCCAGTATTTCACTTGGCGGCATAATCGGATTTTTTACGCGTGGCGTAAAGTTGTAAAGGGTGTCGCCGAATGTCTGGTGTTTCAGATTTTTTGGCGATTCCGATGCGATTATTTCGCCGGCGCGCATCAATGCGATACGGTCGCAGTTTTCCGCTTCGTCCATGTAGTGGGTTGTGACGAATACCGTTTTTCCATGCGCGGCCAGTTCGCGTATCAATTCCCAGAATCTCTTGCGGGCCGCCGGTGCAACACCGGCCGTTGGTTCATCTAAAAATATTATTTCCGGGTCGTGTAACAATGCAACACAAAGTGCAACTTCCTGTTTTATGCCACCGGGCAAACTTTTGACGATTTGTTTTGGCGAATGGTTGAATTTGATAAAGTTCAGCAGTTTTTCGCGTTGCGCCATGTATGTGTCATGTGGTATGTCGCGCAATGCGGCCGCAAAGTCAAAATTTTCCGCAACGGATAGGTCATCATATAGCGTAAATCGCTGGGACATATATCCGACGCGCGATTTTATGTCATTTGCGTGTTTGGGCGTAAATTCAATTCCATCAATTATTACGCGTCCATCCGATGCCGGCAGTAGGCCACACAGCACGCGTATCGTTGTTGTTTTTCCCGCACCATTCGCCCCCAGGAAACCAAAAATTGTTCCGCGTGAAACAGTAAATGATACATCGCGTACCGCAACAAAATCACCAAAGCGCACAAACAGATTTTTCACGTCGACAATTGCGTCTTTCATTTTTTTTCACCTCCGCGCATTAAAAATACATCGTCAAAATTTTTCGCCCCGTTTTTTATCAGCAAAGATTTCGGCTCGCCAGTATCCAGAATGCGGCCTTGTTCCATTAAAATGACTTCATCGCATCGTTCGGCTTCGTCCATGTATGCTGTGCTTAAAATAATCATGATTCCGCGCGTCTGTGCATCGTGCAGCAATTCCCAGAATTCGCGGCGACTTATCGGGTCGACGCCATTGGTGGGCTCGTCAAGTATCATTATTTCTGGTGACCGCAGCAGTGCGCATATCAGCCCCAGTTTTTTATACATTCCGCCCGAAAGTTTCCCAGCCGGCCGCGTCAAAAATTTATCCAGCCGCGCCAGATGTAACAATTCATTTTTCTTTTTCTTGTACTCGCGGTCGTTTATTCCATAAAGTTGCCTAAAGAAATCCAAATGTTCATCAACAGATAGGTCGGCGTACAAACTCTGGCTTTGCGGCATGTATGCGATGCGTTCACGTATTTGTTCAAATGTTGTGTCGCGGTTTTCGGCGCGGTATGTGATTTTGCCCGTGTCGCATTTCATCAGATTCAGCATCAATCGAAACAGTGTCGTTTTTCCCGCACCTGCCGGCCCAATCAGGCCGTAAATGGTCGCATCATGAAAGCGCATTGACGCATTGCGTAATGCAGGCGTCAGACGAAACGCCTTTGACACGTCGGATATGTTTATTTCAATTTTGCTATTCATCAAGCAGTGTGCTCTCTATTGTCATGCCGGATTTCAATATTAAATCCGGGTTTTTAAATTGCACTTTTATCCCATAGACCAGGCGGGTTCTTTCTTCGCGTGTTTGAACATTTTTCGGGGTAAATTCGGCTTCTTCGCTGATTTTTATAATACGTCCGGGGAAAGACATGTCGGGCGCCTCTGGCAGGGTGCCGGTAACAATTTGTCCGACGCGAAGTTTGTGCAGCATTTCATACGGCACATAAAAATATGCCCATATATCATACGGATTTGAAATTGAAAACATGGCCGCGCCCGGTGCGACGATTTCACCAACTTCGCGGAATTTATTTGTAACCATTCCGTCTATTGGGGCGGCAACCTGGCACCAGGTCAGTTTTAGGTCATTGTCCTGTTTGTTGCGGGCAAGTATATCATATTCTGCCTGGGACAGATGACCTTTGTCCAACAGAGCTGTCGCCCGGTTATAGTCGTTGTCAATTTGGCGCGCCAAAATTTTGTATGTATCGCATGATAGTTCCACTATAACGTCGCCGGTGGATACAGTGTCACCTTCGGATACGGTGATGTGTGAAATATCGCTGGCAACACGTGCGGAAACAATTACCTTGGTTGTTTCAAGTGTGCCCGCATATACAAACGGGCGTTGCGATATAATATAACGTGTTATGATAAATATTATTATCGCCAAAACTGCGACCGCGGCGCATATATATATTATTTTCTTATGCCGATTTGTCATGGGCTCTGACTCCTTATAAAAGACAAAGGGCATTTTAATAATTCCTGTGGAATAATCATTAGTATTATAGTCCGATAAATAATCCTTTACTTTTTATATTTTTTCGTCATAATATTAGCCGACTTAAAAGGTAAATACACAGGCTTATGTTAAATTTGAAAAAATTTTTATAAACGCATGTGCGACCATCAGAATTCATGACGGACGCACTTTTTATGCGTCCGTTTTTTAGATTAAACCAGGGGAAAGAAAATGTCTGAAAACACAACCTTGTCTAGCAATGAATTGGAAGCCCGCCTGCAAAAGGCGGAAAATATCCGCGCCCGTGACGGTGTCGTATGGAAGGATAAATTTGACCGCACGCATACGATTGTGGCTGCACGCGAATTGGCCGATGGTGCGCATGTCAAAATTGCGGGTCGTGTGACCGCATTGCGGTGGTTGGGTAAACTGATGTTTGGTCGCATATATGATATTGATGGCGAAATTCAGTTTTCTATGTCACGCGAAGAACTGGGCGAGGAACAGTATAAGTTTATGAAATCCAATGTCGATTTGGGTGACTTTATCGGAATTGATGGTGAAATATACCACACGACGGCGGGCGAACTAACGGTAAAGGTCGCAAAGTATGACATTTTATCAAAAGCACTGCGTCCGTTGCCGGAAAAGTTTCATGGCCTGACCGATATGGAAACCAGATATCGCCAGCGTTATTTGGATATAATATCAAACGAAGACACACGCCGCACAATGAAAATGCGTTTCCGCATGCTGCGCCTGATACGTGAATATCTAAACGATAACGGTTTTGTAGAGGTGGAAACCCCCATCATGCAGGTTGTTGCCAGTGGTGCCGCCGCGCGCCCGTTTGTGACCCATCACAATGCGTTGGATGCGGATTTTTATCTGCGAATTGCACCGGAATTGTTCTTAAAGCAGACAATTGCCGCCGGCTTTGACCGCGTGTATGAACTGGGCAAGAATTTCCGCAACGAAGGCATGGATGCCATGCACCTGCAGGAATTTACCATGCTGGAATGGTATGCGGCATATTGGGATTATCACATGAATATTGATTTTTCATGGCGCATGATTCAAAAAATTATCATGGATTTGCGTGGCACTCTGCAGATTGAGTATCAAGGTCAGAAACTTGATTTTTCAAAGTACGAAGAAATCGATTACACCGCGCGCATGAATGATTTGCTGGGGGTTGATATTCTAGAATTCAAGGATACCGATGCATTAAAGGCGCAATTGGTTTCGGCGGGTATGTTCGGCGCCGATGAACTAGAACCGTTAAAGTCTGTCCCCGCGATTGTCGATTATGTGTTCAAGCGCAAAATACGCGACCAAATCATACAACCCGCGATTGTGCATAATTATCCGGCGTATTTGATACCGTTGGCGCGGCGTAATAACAATGATAGCCGCCGTATTGATATATTCCAGCTGATTGTATGCGGGGCGGAATTGATAAAGGCATATTCAGAATTGGTCGACCCGATTGTACAACGTGCCGCATTTGAAGAGCAGGCGAAAAATAAAGCCGCCGGCGACGACGAAGCGTTTGATGTCGACGAAGATTTTCTGCGGGCGATGGAACACGGTATGCCGCCGATTTCAGGTCTGGGGCTGGGGATTGACAGATTCTTTTCCATCATCGCGGATGCGCCGACGTTGCGTGACGTTATATTATTCCCAATAATGAAATAACGGATGATTTGACATGAACAAAACATATATGCCACGACCGTGGCCGGAAAACTATGCATTTGATATAACACGCGAAAATGACCAAAAAAATTTAGCCGCAATAGAGGCTGCGCGTGCATCCGGCCGTATTAATGACGATGCCGCAAAGTACATGTCGATACTTTATCGCGATGGTATGGAATGGCTGCGTGAAGTGTTTTTCTTTCTGGGAAAGTGCTTTGGTGCGCCCAAATCGTCGGTGCGTCAATATGATTATGCAACCGATTCTGCGGTTGGTGACGCAATGACGATTGTCGATATTAATCCGTTGTTTCCATATATTGTTAATCATCGTTTGGATATGGACCCGATGCGTAATCAGTTTTTTACCAGCGGGCGCGGTCATAAAATTAACCTGGCTGTGTCATCTATTGTCACGGTAATTGTCGGTGCCCAGAAAAAAGTGGACAGGGCACTGGATAAAATTACAGGAAAATATTATTCGAAATACGTGGACGAGGTTTGCGATACCGTATATCGTGTAATCGCATCGCATGACCGCGAGGCATCCGCCCAGGCGATTTCGAACAAAATACGTAAAAAACTGAATGAAAAATATACATCAACCCCGTCTGAAACGGTTTTGTCGCTTATTGGACGTGGACATGAAAATATCGCAGTTGAATTGGTTCGTGCCCTGGATAAGGTAAAGCGGCCGCGTATGCGCCTGCAGGATGTGTGGCGCGTGAAATGCCTGTTTGATTTGGTGCCCCAAGCGCGCACCTTTATCGAACGGGTGCGTGAAATGATGCCGGAACGTATTTTGTCCGTGCGCGATGATTTTTATAATATTGATAATCCGCGTAATTATCGTGATGCGAAACTGGTTATAAATATTGGCACCGCAGATATGGTTGTCCCCATGGAAATCATATGCCAAGTGCGTACGTTTTTCGAATTTGAAAAGCAAACGCATGCCAAATATGAAACGGTTCGTGGCAAAAATGAAGCGCCGGGTGATATTGATGTCGCGGCGATACACAATATTGGAACGAAAGAATATAACTTGATGGTTTGCCGGTGTTTGGGGGAATTGTTTGAACGCGTTGGCTGGAATATTCTCTACAGCCAGGGCGGCAATACCAGCATGTTTGACGGATTTCCGAAAAAATGCGCCATGCATTATCCAACAAATGTTGTCGAACGCATAATGGCCAAGCTTGATGATGCGATAAAAAACGAAATATTTGATATAACAAACGCGCCATCAAAACTGACGCCCGCCCAGAAGTATGAGATATTTAGATTTATGACCGAATTTATACTGGTGGCGGCGATGCCTTATAACGAAAATGACTGGCAGGTTCCGGCCGATAACATGGCGGGAAAGTTGTTTAACTTTGTAATGAAGGAAATTCAGCGCTATTATAAAAAGTGATAAAAAATACGCCATGCGGCGTATTTTTTTGTTTGCAACCGCGATTTTCCTAGGAAATCAAACTATTGCCGGCCACGCTTATTTGCTTGCTTTTGAGAGACGATTTCGTCACAATTAAATCAGGTTTCGGGATGTTTCACGGAACCATAACCAGCATAACATAAGGACACGATTATGCGTCAAGGAAAAGTAAAATGGTACAATGGCAAGAAATGCTTCGGGTTTATTACACCAGATGCGCCGAACGAAAATGGTAATACGGATGATGTATTTGTTCATTCCAGTGCGTTAAAGGCTGCCGGCATCAGATTTTTGAATGAAAACGATATTGTTTCTTTCACAGAAGAGGTACGCAACGATAAATTATCCGTTGTTGAATTGGAATTAATTCAGCGTGACGAGGAATCAGCCCGTCGTTTCCACGAACGTCGTGCGGAACGCCGCCGCGAAACCCAGGATCGCAAGTCGCGCGAAGAAAAACCGCGCCGCGGATTCGCATTTTGGAAGAAATCATGATATTCGCCCCAGTTTGGGGCGTTTTTTCTTGCATTTAGCCGATAAAATAGTATCATTAAATGTGATGTGTAAATTTAGACGCCGCGTTGCGTCAAAATAAAGTCCCCAAGTGTATTAAAAATAAAATTTACCCTGTGGGGCGTTGCCGCGTGGCCGCGGATTCACTACGAATAAAGAAATTTTCTTTATTGGCAATGAATTTGGCGGCTGCGCAAATGTTGAACCATAAGCAAAGGATATGTAAATGGTAAAAGTTAGAGAAAAGAAAGATGCGCCTGCGTCTGTGGCGGCACCACGGCCGGACGCACCAAAGAAACAGGCAAATGGCACAGCCCCGAAAAAGCCAACAAAAATAGCCAATGTGCCCGCCCACGAGGGTGATAAAAACGATGAAAAGATTTATTTTATGGCGCTGGGCGGATTGGAACATGTCGGCCAGAACATGTATGTCTATAAATACAAGGGCAAATATTTGGTCGTTGATTGCGGCATGGGCTTTTTAGAAGAGGAAATCGGCGCCGGTGACGTTCAATACTGCGATACGACATGGTTGGAAAAGCGCAAGAAGGATGTTGTTGGTTTTGTAATAACACACGGTCACGAAGACCATATTGGGGCGCTAAAATATATTTGGCCGAAATTTAGAAAGCCGATTTATTGCACGCGTTTTCCGGCGAAGATTTTGCGCGAAACATTCCGTGGAATTGAATTGGACTTTAATCCGAAAAAGGACATTGTTGAATTTGACCATAATGGCGCCACGTTGGATTTGGCACCGTTTGAAGTTGAAACATTCCATGTCACGCACTCAATCCCAGAGGCGCAGATGTTAATCATCAAGACGCCCGCTGGCAAGATTTTGCATACGGGTGACTGGACATTCAACGATGATAATCCGGTTGAAATTCCGACAGACTTTGCGCGTCTGCGTGAAATAGGGTCTGACCCAAAATTATTGGCCTGTATGTGTGATTCAACATCCGCATCGCGCCAATCAAAACAAACGACCGAGATAGAGGTTCGTGATACCTTTACAGAACTAATGAAAAATGCGCCGGGACGCGTTATTGTGACGGGCTATTCACGTTCGATTGCACGCATGAAAATGTTTGCCGAGGCCGCCCACGCCGCCGGTCGCGTCGCCGCGATAAAGGAGCGCAGTAATCCGAACCCGGTACCGTATGTTGGATTGCCGGAATTTCGTGAAATGGGAATCGAAATGGGCTACTTGAACAAAGATGATGTGTATTTGTTCAGTGAAATAAAGGATTTACCGGCAGAAAAGCAAGCAATATTCTTAACCGGGTCCCAAGGGGAACAGTTTGCAATGTTGACACGTCTTTGCCGCGGTCATGTAAAGGAAATGAAACTGCAACCGACAGATACGGTTTTGTTTAGTTCTATCATTATCCCGGGACGCGAACAGGATGTTTCGTACCTGTATAATAAACTGGCGCGTATGGGTATCAAAACGCACACGATATTTGATACAGACCATTTGCATGCCAGTGGGCACGCCGGCCGCCCAGAATTGGAACGTTTTTATGACATGGTGCACCCCCAGGTGTCCGTTCCGATGCACGGCGATTATATCAACGAAATGTTGAACGGTAAAATGGCGATGGAACGCGGCGGTGCAAAATTCATGATGGTTGTTCACAACGGTGAAATGGTTGCCCTGGGCGATGGCGCAGAACCATATGTTAGTGAAACAATCGAAACTGGTTTTGTCGTTATGGAGGGCGAAACCGAACGCAGCGCAAATGACCAGGTGTACAAGAACCGCAAGAAAATTGCGACCAACGGCGCTGTGTTTGTAACATTACCCGTGGACAAGCGCGGATTCTTAAAAGGCACGCCGGAGGTGTCCAGTGCCGGTATCTTTGAAACCGACGACACCGGGTTTATGAAGCGTCAGATTCAGATTGAAATTACCAAGGCAATAGATGCGCTAACCAAATCTGAACGCAAAGACCGTGATAATTTGACCCGTGCGGTGCAGGTCGCGTCGAACAAGGTTGTTCGCGCGGCGCTGGGGCCGGATAAAAAGCCGCAGTATAGTGTACATTTCATTTTGAAATAAAAACCGCCCCGAATGGGGCGATATTTTTACTGCAACGCAGGATTTGGCGTGTTATCAATTTTTTGCACCTTTTTCTGCAGGTCAATCACCTTGGTATGCATATGTCGCCATTGGCGCGCCATGTGATGATAATCCACCTGCATTGCGCGTGTGTGCATCATCATCAGCCCCAGGGCAAATATCGTTTCCAATATGTGCTTTGGGATTTCAACCTCGCCATTTTCAAATAATGTTAGTTCTTCGCGTGTTATTTTTAGCATACGCGCCGTATCATCGTGCAGCATAGATATGCTCTTGCGTGCATATTTTAATGCCTGTCCGATTTGCCATGCCTTCATTGTTAATGCAGCCATTTTTCACTCCATGTTTTTGGTTAAACAAACGCCGTTTGGAAAAACCAAACGGCTGGAGGATGATAACTACCAGTGATAGTGTCGCTTATTCAATATATTCACGACCCTCCAACCAATGGAGTTTTATTTAATGTCTTTTCAGACACACTGGATGGGTTATCATACCCATGCGCCGGTTTCCCTTTGCGTTGTGCATTATATCATAAAAATTAGTGGATGCAAATTTATTTAGGATTCTGTATCCGCATCTGCGTTGTTTTCCGCACGCGGGTGGGCATGGTTGTATATTTTCATTATTTCCGACATGTCAACCTTGGTGTACAATTGTGTCGTGGATAATGATGAATGCCCCAGCAATTCCTGCAGACTACGCAAATCAACGCCGCCCGCCAGCAGTGCCGTTGCAAATGTATGACGCAATGCATGCGGTGTGACATAATCTGGCAATTGCAGATAAATGCGCAGTTTTTCCACAACTTTTTCCGCCATTCGTGGTGACATGGGCAATCCACGCACACTGCGGAATATTTCATCGTCGGCGCCCACCGCGCCGGTGCGCACATTCATATATTTTTCAATTGCATCATATACGGGTTCCAATACCGGCACCATGCGTTCCTTGTTTCCCTTGCCCAGTATGCGCAGTGCCGCGGGGCGCCCCCGAACATCACGATTGCGCAGATTTAACGCCTCGGATATTCGCAGGCCGCATCCGAACAGCAACATAATCAGCGCCCAATCGCGCGCCGCAATTTCTGGGTTGTCGGCGTTTAATTCGCGCACTGCGTTGTTCATGTGTTCAACATCAATTGTTTCAATCGCCTTGGATAATTTGCGCGGCACCTTGGGCGATGAAATAAGCCCGATTGATGAATTTTTTATCCCGTGGGCTTTATCCAAAAATCTGTAAAATGCGCGCAATGACGATAATGCGCGTGCGGTTGATTTATGCACCATACCCCGCCGCGCGCGCGACGCCATCCATGCGCGAAAGCATACAGTGTCGGCCTGTGTAATTTCACGGATTGTTATGTTTGTGCCTGCAAAGTCCTGATAAAAATGCAGAAAATCGTCTAAATCGCGTTTGTATGCCGCCGCCGTGTGCGCAGAATAGTTCTTGGTCTGCGTCAGATAATTTATAAACTCGGCGACGGCTTCATACATGCGGATTATTTTATTTCAAACACGGCCGATACGTTGACGGTTATTTGCGTGTCCTGGGCCACGATGCCACCGGCGGAATATGCAACGGCATCTTCGGTCACGGCCATTTTTGCACTACGTAGGAAATTTGCCGTCGGGCGTGCAACAGATGCGGCGGATGCGCCATATTCGGCAGCAACCATTTTGCCGGCGCGTCGTCCGTCGCCCGCCGCCAATGCGTTTGCACGGCTGCGTGCGTTTTCAACGGCCGCACCCAGACATTCTTCCATTATTGGTTTTAATGTTTCCGTACTGGTAAACATGCGCAGGTTTTCAGAATACACATTCGGTTGTCCGGCAAAGCGGGTCAGTATTTTTTCAATCGTTTCAATGTTGGATGCCGATACTTCTACGGCGATTGTAGTTTCAATCCCCAGTGGTACGGATTTTTGCGCCGTTCTATCCCATTCGGTCTTTTCGTACGAATTGAAATCCGTCGTCTGCATTTTCACATCCAGTGTTTTAAGATAATTTGTAATTTCGGCGATTTTGTTCGATGCAGATTTCATGGACACGGCCGCCGATTTATCCAGTGTGGTCACGCGCAGGGTGATTGCCGTTCTGTCCTTGGGCGCGGTGGTAAGGCATTCGCCCGTCACCGAAATCGTGCGTGGTGTGTTGTCGCGTTCCATTGCGCCGAATATCAGCGCCAATACCGCGGCTGCGCCAATTACGCTGCCCGTCCAAATAAGTGTTTTTTTCATTTTTTTCTCCTTTCCTTGGTTAATTATCCCAGCATTGCGCGGCGAACACGTTCAAATGTTTTCGCGGCCGATTCACGGGCGCGCGCCGCACCGGCATTTAATACCGCATCAATTTCAGCCGTATTTGCCATTAAGCGTTCATATTCCGCACGGGGCGCCGACAAAACAGAATCTATTTTTTCGAATAAAATTGTTTTGGCGGTGCCGTATCCCATGCCGCCTGCAGTAAATTTTTCGCGCAGTTCTGCAATTTCCGCTCCATCTGCGAAATGCCGATATAATTGGAATATGGTCGAAGTTTCCGGATCCTTTGGCTCTTCGGGCAGTTTGCTGTCGGTTATGATGCGCATGATTTTCTTTTTTAATTCCGATGTATTTGCAAACAGTGGAATTATGTTGTCGTATGATTTGCTCATTTTCCGACCATCGAGCCCCGGTATGATTCCGGTGCTTTCGCCAATTATGGGTTCGGGCATTTTGAATGTTTCGCCATATGTGTGGTTAAAGTACCCTGCAATGTCGCGCGCGAATTCGACGTGCTGCTTCTGGTCGGCGCCGACCGGCACTTCGTCCGCACCGTACAGCAAAATGTCCGCCGCCATTAAAATAGGGTAGGTGTACAGCCCCATATTGACCCCTGCATCCGAATCCAGCCCCGCCGCAGCGTTTTTATCCATTGCGGCCTTGTACGAATGGGCGCGGTTCATCAAGCCCTTGGGCGTCACATTCATTAGCAGGGTTGCCAGTTGATAAACCTCTACTATGTCTGATTGGCGGAACAGAACCGCATTTTCCAAATTCAGCCCCAGCGCCATCAGAATTGCCGCGATTTCATATGTATGCTGTTTTATCAGTTTTGGGTCGCGAATTATATTCAACGCGTGCAAATCCGCGATAAACATAAATGTTTTGTTTGTTTTTGCCATTTCAATCAATGGCTTTAGCGCGCCGACATAGTTCCCCAGATGCGGCGTACCGGTGGGCTTAATTCCGGTTAATACGATTTTTTCCGACATGATAACAACCTTTTTTCTGATTTGAATTTTAGTTCCTTTATTATGAAAATAAAAGCGCAAAATGAATTGCGCTTAAAATATTTATCAGATGGCAATATAATCTTATATTATGTTTTGATTTATATTTTTTATCTGGCTTTTTATGTTTTTCAATATATTTGTTTGCATAAGCAGCGCGGCATTTGCAATTATTTCTTCGGCATCGCGGTCCATGTCGGCTTGCCATAATCTAAAGCGTATAACTTTCAATGTTTTTTCAATTGCGATATTATTATCAATTGCGTACGCCTTTGCGAAATCAATGTACAGGCCAAGCATGTATTTTACCGCGTAATTAATGCGTTCTTTTTGGGAAAGGTTTACAAACGTCTTGTCTATAAGCGCCGTAGAAGTAACCTGACGTATATCAATAGCCCGGACAAATTTGTTATTTTGTTTATTAATATGTAACTTTATGCCGCATTTTACCAATGTGTCAAAATCCACATCGGTATGGTTCAGCATTTGGCTATAAAATAAATTATTTGTTTTTGGTTCCATTTTAAATTTACCTTGGTACATTAATATTTTTACGAAAAGTAACACATAGTATTATATTTGTCAATAATTTTTTCGTATAAAAAATAAAAACCGCAGATGGACTGCGGTTTTTGTGTTTCGTATTTCCGGATTAACGGGAATAGAATTCGACGACCAATTCCGGCGACATTTGAACCGGGTATGGAACATCGGCGAATGCCGGCACGCGAACGAATGTCGCGGTGAAATTCGTGCTGTCGACCGTGATGTAATCCGGCACGTTGCGTTCCGCCGATTCCAGCGCCAAAACGACCAACGGCATTTGTTTTGCCTTTTCACTGACGGTGATGACATCGCCCGGTTTTACCTGATAAGAGGCGATTTTTACGCGTTTGCCATTGACATAGATGTGTCCGTGGCTAACCAACTGGCGGGCAGAGAATACTGTCGGTGCCAATTTTGCGCGATACACAACCGCATCCAAACGGCGTTCCAGCAAACCAATCAGGTTTTCCGGTGTGTCGCCCTTCATATTATCAGCTTCCAGGTAATATGCGCGGAATTTCTTTTCGCCAACATTACCATAGTAACCCTTTAGTGTCTGTTTGGCGCGCATCTGCTTTGCATAATCGGAAGAATTTCCCCCGCGAGATGTCGGCCCATGCTGACCGGGTTTGTATTTACGTTTGTTAAACGGAGATTTGGCCTGACCCCACAGGTTAACGCCTAATGCGCGGCCGATTTTCAGTTTACGAGTGCTACGTTTTGCACCAGCTCTTGCCATTTTTATATCCTTTGTTTTGGTTTTTTAGGTGCCGGATATTTAACAGAATCCTTATCAGCATCGGGACCAAATGCACCGTGCCTTAATCAGTTCTGGTTACCCAGCGACGCCCAGTTTATAGTGTTTTCGGACAAAAATCAAGTATTTTTATTTATTGCATATTGTGTAAATTTAGGATATAGTACTTAATGCAAAGGCGTGTTGCTTTTGTTAGTATTCAGAAACTGACCATTACGCGCATGAGATGGCGACACATCTCCAACTATGCAGGTTGGAGTGTGGCGAATATATTGAATAAGCCCGCAATTCGTAATGGTTGTTCTGAAACTCCAACCGTTTTTTATCCCAGGTAACCTGGGTTTTTTTATTGCATTTGAGCTGTGCATATATTATAATAACAATGTTGTCGGGAATTCCGACAATTGGGCTTCAGAACCCATCATTACGCGTATTAAGAATACGAAAATTCTCCAATCGCATGTGGTTGGAGGGTGGTTAGTTCTCTAATCACGCAATTCGTAATGATTGTTCTGAACCTCCAACCACTTGAAAGTTTTCCAGTGGTTTTTTGTTTTTAATTAAATGCAAACATGGGGGATTGAAAAATGTCTGAATCGCGACGGTCAATTCGCGACCAAATATTACAAATTCAGCGTGAATTAAATTTATCTGATTGGGGAATGGCAACAAATTTATGTATGTCGGAATCTGAATTTGAACGATTTCGAACCGGTAATGTCCATTTAAGTATCATACAACTTATCTGTTTTATTAGTGCAACAAATCGCGGGCTGGATTTACCCAATCCATATTATGATGCACCCGCCGGAAACAAAAAATAAAAATCCCCGCATACCGCGGGGATGATGGCTAGTCTGCCTGTGTGCCGACCGACATCGTTATGCGGCGTATACCGCTGCTGATGGATTTTTCCTTGTTCACCTTGGCTTTTAATATTTCGCCCGTGTGGTGCACGTGTGTTCCGCCGCACAGTTCACACGAAACATCGCCCGCCGTTATAACCTTTACGGTATCACCATACTTTTCCCCAAACAGTGCCATCGCACCGCGCGCGCGCGCATCTTCAATGCCCATTTCTTCGTGCGAAACCTGCATATCGGCCGCAATCCATTTGTTAACCAGGTCTTCGACCGCCTGTTTTTCGTCCGCCGTCATTGCGCGCCCGAACGAGAAGTCAAATCGCACCGAATCCGGCGATACCTTGGAACCACGTTGTTCGACATCTTCGTTCAAAACATGACGCAATGCCGCCTGCAGCAGGTGGGTCGCCGTATGCGCACGTGCCGTTTGCTGGCGCATGGTATCGTTAATCTTGGTTACAACCGTATCGCCCACCGATAAATCCGAGGTCAATGTACCTTTGTGAATTACGATGTTGTCGGCGCGGGCGGCCTCGGTCACGGTCATGACTGGGGCGCCGTCACGCAAAATTTCACCGGCGTCACCAACCTGGCCACCCTGGGTGCCATAGAAATTGGTTTTATCCAGCGCAACTTCCACTTCGTCACCGGAATTTGCCGCCTTAACAAATTCGCCGTTGTGCAAAATAGATAATACACGTGACTGCATATCCGCCACCGGTGCGTATTTCGCACTGTCGTCGGTTGCAGGCAATTCGGTCTTCGATTCCCATAAAACTTTTGTTCCCTTGGTATTGGCACGCGAACGTTCCTTTTGTTCGGTCATGGCGGCCTCGAACCCGGCGACGTCAACATCAATGTTTTTATCGCGCAAAATCATCTGGGTTAAATCCAGCGGGAATCCGTATGTGTCAAATAACTTGAACGCGACCGCACCCGGTAAAACACCGTTGTTTAGTTTCGGCAGTTCTGCATCCAATAATTTCATGCCGTTTTGCAGCATGTCTGCAAACGCATTTTCTTCGTTTTGAATAATTTCAACCACGCGTTTTTCTTCGCGTGCCAATTCCGGATACGCATCACCCATTTCAGTAATCAGCGCCGGATATAATTTCGACAGCAACGCCCCCCGATGCCCCAGCATCTGTCCATGGCGCATTGCGCGGCGCAATATGCGGCGAATTACATATCCGCGGTCGGAATTGCCGGGCAGAACGCCGTCCGCAATGGCAAATCCCACCGACCGCAGGTGGTCTGCGATAACCTTGAATGATTGGGTGTTTTCCGCGGTCTTTTTAACGCCAACGATGTCTTCGGTCGCGGAAATCAGATGACGGAACAAATCCGTATCGTAATTGTCATGCACGCCCTGTAATATCGACGCCAGGCGTTCCAGCCCTGCACCGGTATCAACATTTTGCTTTGGCAGTTCGGTCAGATTACCGTTTGCATCACGGTCATACTGCATAAACACATCGTTCCAGATTTCAACAAAGCGGCCACCGTCTTCGTCCGGTGAACCAGGCATGCCACCTGGTAAATCCGCGCCAAAGTCATAGTGCATTTCGGTGCACGGCCCACATGGACCGGTATCGCCCGCCGACCACCAGTTGTCTTTGTCTAGGCGGATTGCATCCTTGCCCGTTATTTTTTTCCAGATGGCGGTTGCCTCGTCATCGCTGATGTGCGTGGTGACGACGATGCGTTCCGGTTCCAACCCGAATACCCGCGTCAGCAGTTCCCACGACATTTCAATCGCGCCTTCCTTGAAATAATCGCCGAACGACCAGTTCCCTAGCATTTCAAAGAATGTATGATGACGACCATCCATGCCGACATCTTCCAAATCATTATGCTTGCCGCCCGCGCGGATGCATTTCTGAACATCTGCGACGCGTGGGGCAAATGCAGACTCGGTTCCTTGCAAAATACCCTTCCACGGAACCATGCCGGCAACCGTGAACAACAGTGTCGGGTCGTTCGGTATCAGTGATGCCGACGGTAAGATTTTATGACCCTTGGATTCAAAATAGTTCAAAAATGATTTGCGGATTGAATTATAGTCCATTTTATATATGCCTTTTTATTTTGTCGGTGCAATTTTATAAACATTATTTGCGCCATGCAATCATAATATTTTGAAAATGTGAATTTTTTATTATGCGGCCGATGCCGCATCAAACAATTCTGTATAACGTGCAATAATGCGCGCCGCCCGTGCATCCGCGCCGCGCCCCGTATTCGGCGTCAGACCATATTTTACAGCCCCTGCGTCCAGATTGTTTTTTACATAATTCACGCCGTCCATATAAATCAGGGTGGCGTTTGGATTAATTTGGCGTGCTGCGCGCTGCACCAATGTCCACATGGCGATGTCTGCGGGTGGGCGAAAGTCATATTCGGCGTCAATTTTAGCGATGGCGCCCCATGCGTCGCGCATCTTGTCTGCGAAATAAATCATGGCGGATGTTCGCACAATCATTCCGGCAAATCCGACATTTGGTCGCGTGCGTACAATATTTTCATCCATACAGTTAATGGTGCCCGGGCATTGGGAAATACGCAGTAAATCCGCCACGCGCCCATGAAATTCGACCGAATCCTGAATAACTGCGAATACATTGTCCGCAACATTTGGTACAACGGCATTGGTTAAAATGTCATCGTCATCAACAAACGTAATCCATTCGGGGCGCCGCCGCATTTCGCGCACCGCATCCGCGATACGGCACCGCGCCCACATTGTCCCTAGATTTTTGTCCCCATTAATCACGCGCAGCGCACCCCGATACCCCAGGCGCCGAATTTGACGCCGCGTGACGCGTACGCATGGATTGTCATTATAAATAATCAGCATTATTTTTTGCCGCAACTTTGCCAGTGCCGGCACCGACACGCGCAACCATTGCGTATCAAAAGTGGTTAGCCCCACAACAAGATTGATTTTGCGGTCAAACATTATGTAAATTCTAAATAAAACTTTCTAAAATTGCAATTGATTAGTTATTTGTGATATAATGCACTTGTTAAGTGGAGGGCATGCAAAATGAAGCCGATGTTAATGGGTGCAATTATGATGATTGCTGCGATTGCGATTGCGGCGACGTTTGGACTGACGATGGGTGGTGGCGATGTTATAACTGTGCCTGCGGCATTTGTCGGCCAAGAATTGTACGTATGCCCCGCGGAGTCTTCCATCTGGAATCAGGCCGCCACCGCAATACGTCCATTTTTATATTATATAACAATCGGATTTTTCTTTGCGACAATTGTTCTGATGTTTGCATGGGGGTGGGCGCTGTATCAAAACCTGATTGCGGACAAGTTCAAGCGTGATTCTTTTTCAAAACCGTGGCAGTTTACCAAGATGCTGTTCTGGGCGGGTGTTATCGTTATAATTGTTGCGGCAACGCCCAACCATTTCAAGACAGTGCATATCGCAGGGGCGCAGGGTGAATGGATTTTATGTGAAAACAATACACCGGGTGCGCGTGCGGTACGTGCGGATGCGGTATCACGCTAATTATGTTATTTTGGCAAATTTGTCAAGAATATTAAAATTTTTGATTTTTTAATTATGCTCTTGACTTAAAAGGCCGAATTCTCTACGATTCGGGTAAGCAGGACGGGCAATGTCCTTGGAATACGGGCGGTTGTGAAAAATAAAAATGCAAAGCCCACGGTTACACAGAGATTCCAAAGACATTGCCTGTGGACTGCGGGACACCTTAATAAATTTATGAAAGGAGAAACATATGAACAAACTGCAATTGATCGAAGCAATCGCTAACGAAGTTGACGTTACAAAATCAACAGCCGCTTCCTGCTTGGATGCATTCATCAACACTGTAACCAAAGTTCTGAAAAAGAAGGGCGAAGTTCGCTTGGTCGGTTTCGGTACATTCACAACTGCAAAACGTAAAGCCACAACTGGCCGCAACCCGCAGACTGGTGCCGCTATCAAGATTCCGGCATCCACACAGCCGAAATTCAAACCGGGCAAAGCATTGAAAGATGCGTTGAACTAAATCGATTGATTTCGAAATTAAAAATCCCCCGATTGGGGGATTTTTTCGCATTTGATTAAATTTCTCTTTACTTAAAACTTTATAATGAATACAATTGAATTGCTAACCAAAAAGGAAGGAAAAATGGCACAAAAAACTGTTAAAAAAACCGCTGCAAAGGCAACGGCGACAAAAAAAGCCCCGGTAAAAAAGGCCGCTGTGAAAAAGGCGCCGGCGAAAAAGACACCGGTTAAGAAAACGGCGACGGCAGCGACGGCTGAAACAAAAATTGTAACGCCAGCCTCGGAAACATTTGCGTGCGGTTGTGGAAATAACTGTGCATGTGGCGGACATTGCGGCGAACACCATGCGGAACATACCGGCGGTGGGTTTGGTCGCTTTATCAAAAAACTGATTATTGTGCTGATTATTTTTGCACTGGGTTTTGCGGCGGCAAAAATGCTGTATTTCAGCAAACCGCAACACATGCGTCACCCACGTGCAGAATTTGTAAACGGGTGCCTGGATGTGACAACAATCACATGCCCGAAAATGATGGAATCGTTGACGGTAATGGATGTAAATTCCGACAACTGTATCAGCCGCGATGAATATCGCGCATTCATGAAGCAAGTAAAGCGCGCAAGTGCAAACAACTAATTTGCATTTGTGATAAAAAATCCCCGCGGTATGCGGGGATTTTTAATGTGTTGTTGCGGTGGATTCGGGCATTTTAGACATAATCATTTCGATAAATTCAGGCCACGTGGTCTTTGTCGCGCACAGTACCCTGTCCAGTGTTTCAAATGTCGGGAATCGTG
>CAMRSV010000001.1 GCA_947053455.1 uncultured Alphaproteobacteria bacterium | reverse complement strand
AATTTCGCTACCTTAGGACCGTTATAGTTACGGCCGCCGTTTACTGGGGCTTCACATCAGTGCTTGCACACCTCAGCTTAACCTTCCAGCACTGGGCAGGCGTCAGTCCCTATACATCATCTTATACGATTTAGCAGAGACCTGGGTTTTAAGTAAACAGTCGCCCCCACCTGGTTTGTGTCACCTGATTAAAGTTGCCTTGAAACAGGTCATCCTTATCCCGAAGTTACGGATGCATTTTGCCTAGTTCCTTCAACATAGTTCTCTCAACCGCCTTAGTCTACTCGACTCGAGCACCTGTGTTGGTTCTGGGTACGATCTATACGCTGGGGCTATTTCCTGGAACCACTTCACTGCACCACCAATCCAATAAGGTGATACAATTTACGCAATTCGTCACTCTCCAGCAGGTCACGGAATATTAACCGTGTTCCCATCGACTACGCCTTTCGGCCTCGCCTTAGGGGTCGACTCACCCTACCCTGATTAACATTGGATAGGAACCCTTGCTCTTACGGCGTCAAGGTTTCTCACCTTGATTAGCTGCTACTCATGCCAACATTCGCGCTTCTGATACCTCCACGGTGGCTCGCGCCTTCCGCTTCGCAGGCTTACAGAATGCTCCGCTACCGCGCGTCTTGCGACGCACCCGCAACTTCGGTAAATGATTTTAGCCCCGTTACATTTTCGTTGCCGAAACTCTAATAGACCAGTGAGCTATTACGCTTTCTTTAAACGATGGCTGCTTCCAAGCCAACATCCTGGTTGTTTTGGAATCTCGACTCACTTTCCCACTTAATCATTATTTGGGGACCTTAGTTGGCGGTCTGGGCTGTTGCCCTCTCGTCCACCGACCTTAGCACCGATGGACTGTTTCCCATGTTATAATTTGTTGGTATTCAGAGTTTGATATGGGTTGGTAAGATTTTACTCCCCCTAGCCATTTCAGTGCTTTACCCCCAACAACGAACACATGAGACACTACCTCTATAGTTTTCGCGGAGAACCAGCTATAACGGGGTTCGATTGGCTTTTCACCCCTAGACACAAGTCATCGCCCAATGTTGCCATATTGGTGCGTTCGGCCCTCCAGCGACTGTTACGCCGCCTTCAGCCTGCTCATACCTAGATCACCCCGCTTCGGGTCTATTACTGCATACTCAAGTCGCCCTATTCAGACTCGGTTTCCCTTCGCTTACACCTAACGGCTTAGGCTTGCATGCAATAATAACTCGTTGGCTCATTATACAAAAGGTACGCCATCACCGGAAAACCGGCTCTGACAGCTTGTAGGTATTCAGTTTCAGTGTCTATTTCACTCCCCCTTCGGGGTTCTTTTCACCTTTCCCTCACGGTACTTGTTCACTATCGGTCAATCAGGAGTATTTAGCCTTGGGGGAAGGTCCCCCCATATTCAAACCGGATTTCACGTGTCCGGCTCTACTCTTGAACCAAGAAACTAGTTTTCGCATACAGGACTATCACCTATTATTGTTGTGCTTTCCATCACATTTTGCTAACTAAAATCTCGGCCACTGGGCTGGTCCCGTTTCGCTCGCCACTACTAAGGGAATCGCTGTTGCTTTCTTTTCCTGCGGGTACTGAGATGTTTCACTTCTCCGCGTTTGCTTCTTTGACCTATGTATTCAGCCAAAGATAATCCATAAAGGATTGGGTTTCCCCATTCGGAAATTCCGGGGTCAAAGGATATTGACGCCTCACCCGGACTTATCGCAGTCTTTCACGTCCTTCATCGCCTCTGATTGCCAAGGCATCCACTAAACACCCTTTGTTACTTTTTATCTTATGCTTGAAGAGAATGTCTTCATGCAATAAAAAGAACACTTAATGAGTTTTTTAAGCATTTAAGTTGATTCTTGCTTCTTAATTGAATTATCACTTTCGTGATTACTCTAATTAGAAAGATTTTTGAGATTATTACGATGTTCAACAAATCAATTTCTTGATTTGCGACATAAAAACCGATTAACAATATATTGCTATAAAAGCAGATTCCGACGATATTCAGGGAACATCTGGAATCAAAAACATATTAATGTTTCTGATTCCAACCTCATCAATAAGTGGTGGGTCAGGAAGAACTCGAATCTTCGACCTCCGCTGTATCAGAGCGGCATTCTAACCAACTGAACTACTGACCCAGCAGAAAAATACACACATTCAAAAAGAGATATTCAGACAGTCGCACTTGGATTTGACCGTTTTCGTGTAAACGGTATTCTCTATAAAGGAGGTGATCCAGCCGCACCTTCCGGTACTGCTACCTTGTTATGACTTAACCCCAATCACCAACCCCACCGTAGGCGGCGTCCTCTTACGTTAAACTACCGACTTTGGGTGAAATCGACTCTCATGGTTTGACAGGCGGTGTGTACAAGACCCGGGAACGTATTCACCGCTGCATTCTGATCAGCGATTACTAGCGATTCCAGCTTCATGTCCTCGAGTTGCAGAGGGCAATCTGAACTGAGACGTCTTTTAAGGATTGGCTTTGCCTTGCGACATTGCGACCCATTGTTGACGCCATTGTAGTACGTTTGTAGCCCGACCCGTAAGAACCATGATGACTTGACGTCATCCACACCTTCCTCCCGCTTGACGCGGGCAGTCCCCTAAGAGTTCCCGGCATTACCCGCTGGCAACATAGGGCGTGGGTTGCGCTCGTTGCAGGACTTAACCTAACATCTCACGACACGAGCTGACGACAGCCATGCAGCATCTGTCTCCGCACCTACCGAATAGAAGAAATCCATCTCTGGAAATCGCGTGCGGGATGTCAAGGGTCGGTAAGGTTTCTCGCGTAGCATCGAATTAAACAACATACTCCACCGCTTGTGCGGGTCCCCGTCAATTCCTTTAAGTTTTAATCTTGCGATCGTACTCCCCAGGCGGCATGCTTAACGCGTTAGCTACGTCACTGATACCCCGAAGGGAACCAACAACAAGCATGCATCGTTTAGGGCGTGGACTACCAGAGTATCTAATTCTGTTTGCTCCCCACGCTTTCGTCCCTCAGTGTCAGCAATGATCCAGAAGACTGCCTTCGCCATTGGTGTTCTATCTGATATCTACGGATTTCACCCCTACACCAGATGTTCCATCTTCCTCTATCACGCTCCAGCCTGCCAGTATCAAAGGCAGTTCCGGGGTTGGGCCCCGGGATTTCACCCCTGACTTAACAGACCACCTACGGACGCTTTACGCCCAGTAAATCCGAACAACGCTTGCACCCTTCGTATTACCGCGGCTGCTGGCACGAAGTTAGCCGGTGCTTTTTCTGTCGCTACTGTCATCATCTTCACGACTAAAAGAACTTTACAACCCGAAGGCCTTCTTCATTCACGCGGCATGGCTGGGTCAGAGTTTCCTCCATTGCCCAATATTCTTAGCTGCTGCCTCCCGTAGGAGTCTGGACCGTGTCTCAGTTCCAGCGTGGCTGATCGTCCTCTCAGACCAGCTATGGATCATCGCCTTGGTAGGCCGTTACCCCACCAACAAGCTAATCCAACGCGGGCACATCCACCACCGATAAATCTTTCCCGTTTCCGGCGTATGCGGTATTAGCGTCCGTTTCCAGACGTTATTCCCCAGTGGTGGGCAGTTTCCCACGCGTTACTCACTCGTGCGCCACTAGATTCACAGGGCAAGCCCTGTTTCACCCGTTCGACTTGCATGCCTAAGACCTGCCGCCAGCGTTCGTTCTGAGCCAGGATCAAACTCTCAAGTTCTAAAAAAACTTGTGGTTTAAGCCCTGTGCATTAAACAACACTGACATAATATCAGTTCGTCTTTACATTAATTATTCGCAAGACAAGTTTTAACGAGGTTTAATATGTAAACCTACTACCTGTCTAGGATATGCACATTTGACTTAGTCAAAGTTTGGATATTTCCAAATTCAACTGCCTGCATATCCCTTCTTGAACAGATTCTTGATTTGCATCAAAAATCTTTGATGAGCTGCTTTTATTAACAATGTTTGCGTATTTAACAGGAACCCTATTTCATTGGCCATCCCGTAAACCGCAGAATTTCAGGGGTTGAGAGTCATTTTTGATTTGTTCCCAACTTGAAAGCCCGCACAGTATGCGTGGAAATTATGAAAAAGTCAAGCGCTTTTTCAAAAATAATTTTAAGAAAATTTGCATAGCCACCTAAAAATATAGGAAAAGTGCCGGATTTCCGCCAATTTTATCCTATAAACTTTTTTTAAAAAATTTTTTATTTTCTTATTTTAATCCCTAAATCCGATTCGGATTTTATAAAAAACCGATTCTTTTTTAATCTTTGATTCGGTTTTTTATATGAAAACGCGCCATTCGATTCGTTTTTAATTGTATAAAAGATTAAAATTCCACTAAATAAAACATGTTTTCCAATTTTTATATTTTCAAAGAGCATGTTTTTATGATATGATTCGTACTATGAAAATCAGAATTTTAACTTTTTCATCGATACTTTGCATAATGGGCGCAAGCTGCGGCGCGGCGCAAATGTACGGTACACCGGACGATGCGATGCCCACGGCCATATCAATTGGATATGGCGCACCCGCACAATATATATATGACACACCAATTCCAATGCGTTCGGTCAAGGCATTATCTGTAAAACCGGTTGATGCCGACACGCGCGCGCCGGTATGGGACGGCACACGCGGTCAATATCGCCCACACGGCGCCGATAAAACGGTTGATTGGCGCGACGGTGTGCCAATTTGGGACGATTCGATTGTAAATTATCGTGACAAAGACTTTTCTGATTGGTTTTTGGAACCGATGCCCGTCGTTTATATGGAAGAAGTGGACACAATAACCCCAATTTCCGCACCAGCGAACGCAACGGATACCCAAATAACCGAAATTTATACTCAAAATATGCAAGATGCGGCCAACACACGTGCGCGCATTGAAGAATTATTGGCGCCACAAAAGCCAACGGCCAACATGTGGACTGCATCTGACGGAAATTCAAATACTGCGCCAAAATACGCCGCACAAGACATGACACAAATCGTTGCGACGGCATTCGGAAATACAGACGGATGCCCATTTGAAACGGAAAAGGAATGTGAAATCTGGCGCAAGAAACCTGTAATGCGAGAAACAGTTTCCCCACGCAGTCCGCGTATCCGTGACGCAAATATGCTCGATTTTATAAATGCGGCAAAATACAACAACGAAATAAGCGCAAATGACAAGGTTGCGGCACCTTTGCTGCAAAGATATAAAATGCTGATGCGTTCCGCAAGTGCATGCTGTACAGACGGCATGGCATATTCACTGCGCACGGCGGGTGCATCGGATGGTCTGATATATAAGTTCTTGGCTGATGATGCAAACTTTTATGGATTGGGGGCGCGCTGTCTGATGATGACGGACACCGAATTAGATGAAAAATATCCAAACACTGCAACAGCGGCCGTCGCGGCAGATGTCCGTAACGGATGCCTGTGCCGTGGGCGACAGTGGTTTGAAGCAATGCTGGCTCCGTTTAAGACAGTGTATGAAGCGGCACCGGAATTTGCATCACAAAAGTTTTATTACAAATACACGGACGGTCTGCAGCGTGAAGTTACAGTTTCTGTAAACGCAGATGTACAAAATGTTTTGAATCAATTAACATTGTGTCCGTAAAAAGTTCCCTCAAGCGAGGGTTTGGGAGAGGAGAGAGATGCCGGGAAGTCCCCCGGCATTTTTTCTCATAAAACAAAACATCAGATATTATCGTGGTTTAATAAACAAGTGACGCGTTTATGTGCATACTTTTTATTTATCAGATGACGGCGTGGGGCTCCGCAAAGTCTAAATATGGCGGCCATACAAATTGGCCAGCACGCCCAACACCGCCGACGTTAAGGCGGTATTTAATTACAATGAATCCGAATATGCGTGAATGCAATTTTAGCAGATACGAAGATACGCACAGGCGCTTGTACGACAAAGGACATTCAAAAAGTGAATATAATGGGTTGCGTCGGGTGTGGAGCTACACACATGACAAATGTAGTGCGGATTTGACGCTGCGTGCCCGTAAAATCCCTTGCAATGGCAAAGCAAAGAGTTTAAACGCAGCCACCGAGTTGCGAGTAAATATAATTTGCGTGGGTGGCACAAGGCAAATTCAGCACAACATTTTGTCATTGCGACGGGGCAGCGCCGCGCGGCAACCCGCCCCCCTGTCTTCGCAAAGAATTATAACGGCGACGCAATCCTGCAAATAAAAATGCACATTTGCGAATTAAAAATCCCCCGAACGGGGGATTTTGGGGATTGATAATCCAGGGACTTTTATTCCAAGACCGGAACGAATATTGTCCCGTATGGACCAACCTCATCTTGGCCTATATAGCATGTGATGTGGTTTCCGACATCATTCATCCATTCGTCATAGGCCGCCTTTTGCGCCTTGTCCAGAGTAGACTGCTGAATGTCCTTGGTCGCTGCGTATGCAATGCCGGTTCCAGCACCACCCATCACAAGAGCCCCAAGCCCCGCCCCAAGACCTTTAAGTTTTTTACCATCATCATTGATCGTGCCACCATTTGTTTTGGCGTTTGAACAAGCCTTCTTAAGTGCATCAAGAGCATAGCCAACCGAATTTATCTTATTCGTAGTTACATCCGAAGGGGTACTTATTTGGTTAATCGCATCAGTCAAAAAACCGGTAGTCGCATCATCAATCCCAGCTTTTTTAGCGCTCTTTATAGCAAATTCTGCATTTTGTTTCGCCATATTAATTTCGTTACCCGTAGAGGTATCAGTCAGCTTATTATAATAATTTTTAGCCTCACTAGAATAATTCAAACAACTTTGCAAATTAGATGTATTAGTTTTTGTCTTACTATCACCCAATCCGGTCAGCCCACCCAAGACATCACCATTTTGTATGGCATTGCCCAGGAATCCACCACCAACGGCGCCACCCAAGCCACCCAAAACTGTTGTCCAGGTGCGGGTACGTTTTTGACGTGCCTCCATATCTTCGGTGGCGTCATCAGCCACGGCGTTTGCAATCTTTTCCAAATCAGCCGACGGTATCCAAGAACCGCATGTAATCGCATCACCCGCTGCAAAGTATGCGGTACCCCATGACGCGCCGTCCTTTATCATATCCTGAATCCGTTTATCGTCAGACTGGATTGTAATACGCACGCGACAGAACGAGCCATACAAATCATTGCTGGCGATGAAATCCTTGCTGCTTAATCCTGCAACAGGATAGTTTGACGGAACCTTGTTACTGCGCAGTTTCGCCCACATATATGTGCTGCCGATTTCCGATGCGCCGATAATTCCGCCACCACCGGTATTGCTGGCCATGCACTTGTTCTGTTCCTGGGTCAGTTTGGAGTTATAGATGGCCTGTGCCTCCTTCTCCAAATCATAAATCAGTTCACGGAACAATGTGTTTGCCGCTGCCGTTTGTGCATACGCGGAATATTCAATGTAATACGGCGTATCAAATATCTTGCCATTTGAATCCATCGTATTGCATATACCCTGCTCTATCCCGTTTTTGCCAACGGTGCAAAGTTTTTCACCATTATCATCAACGGCCTGAACGGTGCCGGTCGGCTGTGACAATGTTGTTGCGCCGCCCGCATCAATCCAACCGTCGCGAACGCTGCTGCTTTTTCCCCACGAATCCGCCGCATTGTTTTTCAAGTCGTCATCCATGTCGGACATTGCAATCTTCAGGTGTTCTTCGCACTGTGTTGAATTCTTTACTGTATCCAAGCAAAGTCCCAACACGATCGTGTAATCCAATACACC
The DNA here is from genome assembly GCA_947053455.1 of uncultured Alphaproteobacteria bacterium. Lineage (GTDB taxonomy): Bacteria > Pseudomonadota > Alphaproteobacteria > Rs-D84 > Rs-D84 > Enterousia. Next base: position 242,290 of record CAMRSV010000001.1, on the reverse strand, counting down.
GCCAACCTTGTTCATGCTGTTATCAAATTTCGCGTTCGCGGTACCTGTATTGGTCAATGTAGAATAAATATCCGTACGGTTGCGATAGCACTTCGTGTATTCATTTCCGCACAGGTTCTTTACACAGCTTTTCGCAACGGTTTCACAGTTCTTTTTCAACTGTGCGATACCCGCGGCGTTATATGTGCTGGCCAATTTTGCATTCAAAGACGCCACCACACCAATCGGGTCGGAATTAGATGCGCCATCTGCATATTCAGGGAATATTTTTTCAAACGCACCCGCGTCATTATATGTATATGAATACACACCATACGAATTCAAGTTTGCCGCCGCATATTTGCAGTATGTATCAGTATTCACGACCGACGCACATGCGGATTGCAGACCATTATATAATGACGTTTTGTTAATGGATTTTACGTCGCTATTGCTGCCACCGAACACCTTCTGATAACATGCTGCGCCGCTGCCACCGCCGCAATTGCGCATTACGCACGCACTTAATGTTTCTGTGCACTTTTGCTTTGCGCGTTCATCAAACTTGGTCATCAAATCTTCGATTTTTGCCATCATTGCCGAATTCATACGACCGTTGCTGATACCGTCACCATTAACGATACTGTCGTATGTTTCTTCACGTTCATTTTCATCTTTTAATTTGGATTCACTAGGCATGTTTCCATCACGTGCGGCCGCATAGCAATATTTATTGCCAGCAATCGTTTCATAACACGCATTGCGTATAAACGAAGATACAGATTCCGCAACAGTTATTTTTGCAATGGATTCGCCCGTTTCTTGATTGGCAATATCGCCGGCGGTTGCAATCTGTTCTTCGGTTGCCTCTTTATAACATTTATACGGATTCGGGCCACATGCATTCAAAATACATGTATCGGCCACCTTGTAGCATGTGGAAACCGCATTCACCGCCGCCAGAGCCGCGCCTTCTTCTATCATTTCGGCAATACGACTGCCGGCCGATGGCAGGTCGGCATTTGCCGCGCTACCAAACAGGGCAACCTTACCCTCACCCTGGCAACGCGCCAGTGTTGATTCACAGAACAGGCGCTGTTTCTTATACTCGGCGTTTGTTGTGCAAAGTTCAAAATCAGAACCACAGACCGTGTCTTTTTTCAAACAATTTGTATACGCACGCACGCACCCCGATGTGTCATAACGGTTTTCAATCGCGGCCGCAGTTATCATTTGGCCCAATACACTACCATCGGTCGGATATGTGTAATTAGTTACCTCGCCATGGGTGTTTTTGGACGCAACCGCCGACAATGACGGGACAGAATTTGTTCCAAACAGCGAAGAAATACCCGCTGCGCTGCACTGTGCCAGTGTGCTGATACACTGCGGCATCTTGGCGTGGAACAATACCTTGTTTGTGCATTCGCTAAAATCACTATCGCAGGCGTCCACGCCCTTGATGCATTGGGTGTATGAGTCAATGCACTCAATATCACTTAATAAACTGGATGTGGTGGTAGTGGTTGTAGTCGTCGGCAAACGTGACGCCATTGTCGGCAAACGTGCGCCGGCGGTCGTTACCATGCTGGGGCGTGCCGTTACCGCAAACGCCGCAGGAAACAGCCCCAAAACAGCCAAAAAACCAACCGATTTTGTAAACAAATGCATTAGACTCACTCCATTATTATTACTTTATTATATCATAAAATTAAATTCAGACAAATAAATAATAACAGAATTTGATTCAAATTAACCAATATCGTCCAGTATGCATTTTAGTTCTGCCATATCATCTGGTAAATGCGATTTGAAGCGCATTTGCACGCCGGTCGTGGGATGAGTAAACTCTAACACCTCGGCATGCAGCATTTGGCCATTGTGTGTTTTTAGAAATTCCAGTAAATCCGGGTCGCGAACACTGCCCAAATTCCCCGCGCCGCGCCCATAGAGTGGGTCACACAGCACCGGGAACCCATGCGCCGACAAGTGAACGCGAATCTGGTGTGTACGCCCGGTAAAAAGTGTGCATCTAAATTCAGTAACACCCGCACGCGGCCACGCATTCATTACGGCGACAGATGTCTGGGCGGGCTTGCCCCCGGATTTTACCATACTCATTTTCTGGCGATTACGTGACGAACGGGCGATGTTTCCGGTTATGTCGGCCTCTGTCCAATTTGGGACATGCCATGCAAATGCTATATATTTACGCGTTAAATCGTGCGTGGAAAATATTTTTACCAGATTGCGGTATGCCGCGTCGGATTTTGCAAAAACCATGACGCCACTGGTATCTTTATCCAATCTGTGAACCACACCCGGGCGCGTCGCCCCGCCAAGCGCAGACAAATTTGTATGCGCCAAAATATTTTGAACCAGTGTCCCGGTTTTGTTCCCGGCCGATGGGTACATTACAACACCACGCGGTTTGTTTACGACAATTATGTCATCGTCTTCGAACAAAATATCCAAATCGAAATCCGATGAAACATTATCCGACGCCACATCGGACGCAACCGTTACCACATCAACACAGAACACGTCACCTGCACGAATACGCGTCGACATTTTGACCGGCACATCGCCTTGTGAAACTTTAAACTTTTGGATTTCACTGCGTGAAAATTCCGGCATTTGCGCCGATAGAAACTTATCCAAGCGTATACCCGCATCACCATCCGTCACAATAAATTCACGCCGCATTTTAAAAATCCCATCTATTCATATTCCGGCCAATCAGGACCCTTGGCACATTTTTTCAAATCAATTGTTAAATCACGACCATCGTCTGATACTGGACACCGCAAAAGCCCCGTCGTCGCCCGTTGCACACCATCGTTTGCCATATTGCGCCATGCAAAATTTATCTCCTTTGGCGGACGCAGACATACTATCCTTAAATCATTGTCGGCACGACCCTTTGGGTCAATCCAGACACGCACCCCCTCGCCCAGGCCATAGCACGGAAACCCGTCCAGATAATATAAAACTAGTCCCTTATTACCAACCAGTTTTGAATCTGTTATAAATTTTCCCTTGTATTCCGACAATTGCAGACCTGTCACAGCCTCCCAGTCGGTGCTGGTGGAAAAAATACTGACACGGCGGACAACGGGCTTCTCATCTGCGGCGTGGGCAGCGCAGAAAAACACATAAAACAATAACAGGCCAAAGCGCTTCATATCATCCCCCCTATGTCCGGCATTTCAATCGTCACCCGGTGAACACCCACAGCAGGCGCCGCAAGTGTATGGGAAAACGGCGCCACCGCCCCCGGCGACAGCAGCGTTGCCGACGGCATAAATTTTTGTCGCGCGATTTCATTTCCGTTCTTGTCCCGTGAAACAATTATCAAATCCGGGACGCCATATATATCATCAGACTGGTTAACAATCGCGCCGTCAACCGTCAGGTGGGCAACCCCCGCGTCATCTGTCGTTGTGCGAATTTGTGAAACACGTGCCACCAACGGCCGCACATCCCGCGCATCCGAATGATGCGACGCGACCACCGCGACCGCAAATACAATCGCCGATAGCAGCGCGCACAACGCCGCAACAAATGTCAAAAACGCATTACGCCGTGCGGGCACCGTTACGTTCCACACATGGCCACAAACCGCGCATTTGACGGCGCCCCCCTGAACTTTATCCAGCGCATATTCCGTCTTGCAAAAGTCACATTTTATTTTCATATCTTCACTTATACCACAAATTATTCCAAATTCAACAGGCGATATTTCGCACGAACGCGTGATTCAATTTCTAACAATGCGTTCATAAAATCCGCCGCGGTTGCATTTTTGTTTGCAACAACCGCACCGAACAACTGCGATGATGCGGTGGATTTATCACCTTCGCGGGCTACGGCGCGGGTCGCCATATCGTTCAGATTCGGAAAAGACACATCAAAAAAATGTGCCGCGCGCCAGTCTGCATCCCAAAAATATTCCGGGTTAATTGAATCTTCAATAAGGTTAGTTACAACCAGACGCGGTGTTATCGAACCGGAAAAACCAACGGTTGCGTACAGCGCGCTTATCCGCCCCCCGGTCATATCCAAGGTCTGATTTATTTTCAAGTTCGCGACATCTTCATCACTGTTTACCGTCAGCCCCGAAAGAGATAGATTGCCGACCCACAAATCTTCGACCGAAAAACTAGAAAACTTTCCCAAATCATCCAACTTTAGCGCCCCTGAAATTTCCATTGTGCGCGAATCAGCCGACAATGCACCCGCCACGCGCGCCGATTTTGTTTCAAACGTGGTGTCTATTGTCGTGCGATTTTGAAAAATAATATTGGACGCAACAAGTGTCCCCGAATGCATATTTTCGCTAAAATTAACATTGGAAACATCAAAGAAACTGGCGTTTTCTATATCATGGCCACCCAGATTTAACGCCGACATCATTGTCGCATCGTCCGCGTCATTTGACGGTACACGCCATAAATACAGCGCGTTATCGCGATTAACACCGGTTGAACCCACAATGCCCTGGGCGCCGCCGAGTCCCAGGTCAACCGTATCTGAACGCCATGCGCCAAATGCACCATATGCATGCCGCCCCTCAATAAATCCCATATTATTTCCGCCCATCATTACAATTTCACGCGTGCGCAGCGGCGTGATATTGGCATCGGACATTACAACCACCCCCTGTAGGGTTGACTGAGTGCCAACATCATTTGATTTCAAAATACGCAATTGATATTCGGCCGATGAATTCAATATATCTTCCGGCAGACCATAGGGCACCAAATCGGCAAGCTGAACACGCGTTATATTACGCCCAACTGTATTTAGCAAAGAGGCACGATTTTCGACAATATACCGTTCCAGCGCAGTTTGAACCGTTTCCATTCGCTGTGCGACCTCAATATTTTTTGCGCGGGCAATTACGTTATGCTGATACCTGAAAACAAATGGAATAATTATTGCCGCCAACGCCACCGACAGCAGCATTTCAACCAACATACTGCCACGTTGCGAGGTTTTGCAACCTGTCATGGAAAACATGGTGCGCGCTTTTTTCATAGTTGCGTCCCCTCTAGATTATCTGGATTATATGCACGCCATCCGGCGTGAAACAATATATCAAACTCGTCTGTGGTGGGCGTATCTGGAATCTCGGCGCGTGATAATGAAAAATCAGCAAAGCGCGGCGCGCTGGTTGACGGAAAGACCCAGCTGCCTATCTTTAATGGCGGCGTTGTCGATACCATCAATTCCCCAGACACGGTAAGTCCCACCTTTTCAATAAAAGTCATTTCTTCCACTGAAATATATGGCGTCGCAACCGAATGCGCCTCTATGGTGGTAAAACCGCTAATTGTACGCGTAGTGCTTGATTTCAAAGAAAAATTTCCGCCAACGTTAACTGAATTTGTCACTGTTGCACGATCTGCAATAACACGCCCCCGTGTTGTAAATGCGCCACCGTTCAAATTGTCTGCATAAATATTTCTAAAGCCGGTTATATCACCCGAAACCTGCATTTCGCCGACCGAAACATTTGAACCATCCATATTTGCGCCATTTGAAAAATAGGCATTGTTCGCCATAACATCATCAGAGGCCACAAAATACGTTGACACATCGCCCACCTTGGCGGATGACGCCACAACCCGTCCAACATTCAATACATTATATCCACCCATTCGCAAATCACGCATCATGATGTTAAGGCCGTCATCGCCAGACGATGCGCGATGCAAATATTTTGTCTTGTCGTCATCCGCAGTCGCACGCGATATTCTGTATATAATGTTTCCAGTCTTAAAATCAGGAGCCGCCACCGCCCACGTGTCGGAATACGCCACGCCGTCGTCACCAACAACAGCCGCATCAGCACCGATATAGCGCACAATACGGTTTGCACGAACCGGATTTTCCGCATCAAACGAAATATAAACATCCGCCACGGCCGCCCCACGGACAGAATACTTGTCAACAAACGCCGCCGTGGCAGTGTCAGATATTTCATCCAATTCCGCATCCGACAGTTTAATCTGGGCTGTTTCGGGCCACTTGTCCTGGTTTATACGAACAAAATTCAAGACAGGACTGCGCAACGCGGCAATATCACGGGCACGCACCATGTTTTCAATATCATGGTTCGTCTGTATTATTTTATTGTATACAAAGGGTGATGCCACAGCCACAATCGCCAGCGCAAGAATCACCTCCAGCATGCTGGCGCCAAGTGTTTCATTGAAAAAAATCGTCGTTCTAGTCACAATTTGTCCCGCCGGCCATCAAGCATTGTTTAATATCTATTCTTTGTTCCAAACGCTGCCAAAATACATACTGGCATATTATATTCTGCGCCAGCGATTTTTGATTATATACCACACCGCCAATTGCGGAAATAATACTTTTACAGTCAACGGTTTTACCATCATCGGCCGATGGGCGCGAAATAATTTTAAAAGAACCATTGTCTATGGAATCGAGCAAAACATCCGGCAAAACAGACACATCGGCCGGACGTATGTCAATCACGACCGCACCATCTTCCCCGCGCAGCAACGCATCTGACGTCTGGTCGCGCAACGTGATATTTGACACCGCCAAATAAGACGCCTCTATACCGCTGCGGGCGCTGTATTCCAATTCGTCGGTGTATATGTAAACATCCTGGCCACGGGCAGCATTTATAGATGATGATATATCTATTCTATCGACGGAAAAGTTTATTTTGTCCGCAATCATATTTCCGCGCACTTTCCAATCTTTTGGTCCGGAAAAACTGGTACGCCCGGCCGTCATTGAAAAATCATAGACCGATGCCACCCGCCCGGTAAAATTGCCCGTATCGCCAAATTTTGAAACCGTACGTGCCCCGACTGTGGCTGCATTTAGGGTGCCACGCGTCAAAGATAGTGCAGCCTCGCCGGTTTTACTTTGGAAAACTGTTTTTGTTGCGGCCATCCGATTAATTGTATTTCTTATTTTTCGGCCGTTTTCTACGCCGGTCACCGCTAATGTGTCAAACACGCCCGTTTCAAAATCACCGCGGGCGGCAAAAACACGGCCGGCGTCCTCAAACACAAATCCCCCCATGTCCAAATTGGTTAAAAATTCGTTATTGTCGACATCTGGTTCATTACGACGCACAATATCTGAATACATATTCTCCAGCGCAATTCCAACATTAACGCCATCTGCCGTCGGCACCGCATAAAAACCAATGCGCCGCGCCAGTTCGGCTCTCGCAAGCCGACTTAAATTCCCACCCGTCAATTCCAAATGTGCAGAAATTTCGCCATTGTCGTTTTCGATGACAAGCGCGATATTCTGTCCCAGACTTGTCCGCGGTACAAACCCCAATGGCAATCCATAAGGTTCCAACAAATCACCAAACTCGTCACCTGCAACAACAACGGTATCGTACGGAATATTTTTTGCGTTTTCACGGATAAAAATTCGTGCGGCTGTGGCTGCCACATTCGCCTGTTGCGTGGCGGAAAACATTTTTGCATCGGATGCACTGTTGGTCATTCGCATCGTCAGAAACGGCACAATTGCAAACACCACCGACAATGCCAGCAGCGCCTGCAATAAAAAATTCCCACGCGAATAATGCAATATGGCTTCCCTCCTACATATTTGTAGAATAGCAATTGAAAAAAAATATTGCAATTGGTTTTCCGATAAACTATTATTGCGACTGTTAAAGAAACGATGGCGGTATAATCCGGCATTAAATATATTTCCTGTTAACAAAGAAAAAACATGCAAAACAAAAAAAACCAATCCTCTGTCGGGATGATGATTCAGCGGTGTCACAAATGGCGCCAAAAACGCAAACAACTTATTGACCAGGCACGTCAAACCGCGGATGAAATTGACCGCGAACGCCTGCTGCAGTCGGCCGAACATTATGGCCGCATGGTCAGCAGCGAACAGGGAAAGATTGATTCGACACGCACGCCGGCCGACAAAACACCAATCGCAGAACAACCGGTTGATGCCGCAGACGAAGAAGAACCGTTCCCGGAATTCGTTGAAAACCTGAAATAAAACATCGCCAGATTTAATCTTTTTAATTGTTGAAATTTAACAGGGGTTTGCTATCCTGTGGGCAAAGGAAGTTTCAAGCATGGATAGCAATTACACTGTTTTGGCCCGAAAATACCGCAGCCAAGATTTTCAATCCCTTATCGGCCAGGATGTTCTGGTCAAAACCCTGACGACTGCGATAAACACATCGCGCATTGCACACGCATATATATTTACCGGCATTCGCGGCACCGGAAAAACCAGTACTGCGCGAATCCTGGCCAAGGCGTTAAACTGCCTGTCGGGCGACCGGGCAACGGCCACACCGTGCGGCGTATGCGAAAATTGTCGCGCAATCGCCAGTGGCCAACATATTGACGTAATGGAAATCGACGCCGCGTCCCACACGGGCGTTGACAATATGCGCGATATTCTTGACGCGGCGCAGTACCGCCCGACAAATGGCCGGTACAAGGTTTATATAATCGACGAAGTCCACATGTTATCGACCAGTGCATTCAACGCCCTGCTAAAAACATTAGAGGAACCACCAGCCCACGTAATATTCATTCTGGCGACAACAGAAATAAGAAAGGTTCCGGTAACCATTCTGTCCAGATGCCAGCGTTTCGACCTAGTTCGTGTTCCAGTTGAAACATTAAAAAAACATTTCAAATGGATTGCGGAACAAGAAAAAATAGAACTGTCGGATGCGGCGAACGAATTACTGGCACGGGCGGCGGATGGCTCGGTTCGTGACGGATTGTCATTGTTGGATCAGGCAATCGCACAAACAGGCGGCAAGGTTGATGAAAACGCTGTGCTTGACATGCTAAAACGCGCGGATCGTGGCGTGGTTGTCGACCTGATGAAAACGCTGCTGTCCGGCGACGCGGCGGCGGCGCTGAACAAAGTTGATCAAATTTATAACAACGGCGCGGATTTGGCAATGTTGCTTACCGATATGATGGAATGGACACACTGGGCGACACGTATGCATCCGGCGTTGCGGGCCGGCGACGCCGATGCGTCGCCGTACACCGCAGATCAACGCGATAAGATTCGCGAAATCAATTCCCATGTAACGCTTAATACACTGTCGCGAATATGGCAGGTTATGGTTGCGGCCGTACCTGAAATGCAGGCAACCGGGAATCAAAAGCAATGCTTTGACATGTTGGTTGTGCGATTGATGCACATTGCGGATTTGCCGTCGGTGCCTGAAATATTACGCCGCGAAGGCGCAACAGCCGCACCGCGTACAACCACACCACGCGAAACACCGGACACATGCGAGAATACAAAAAATCCGGAATCGGCAAAGGGCACACCTGAAACAGTTACGATTTCATCTGGCGCGGAACTTGCCGCGAAACTGCAGGCGGCAAAGGAAATCCTGCTCTATTCCTATTACAGCAGCAATATAGAGATTGTGGAATTTTCAGACGGCGAAATAAAATATTTCGATCGTGCAAACGATGCGGATTTTGCATCAAAACTGGCTAAATGGTTGTTGGAAAAAACAGGCCACGCATGGCATCTAGTGCGCGCAGAAAAATCGGAAAACACCCAAACAATCACCGAACAAAACCGTGCCGAGTTAGAGGCCGACCCGATGGTGTCCAGCGCGATGAGTCTGTTTGAAGATGCACAAATTATAAGTGTCGGAAAATAAAATACGGGGCAAAAAATGAAATCAGAATGCGGGCGTTCTTTAATAGAAGTGGTCGGTGTCCTTGCAATATCGGGCATGATGATATTGGGCGCATACAAGATGTATGAAACGGTAAAAAATACAACGCGTCGTCAAATTGCATCTTCGCGTCTTGAAGAAATCGCAAATGACGTAAAAATGCTGATGGAGACAGGCGGTTCTTATGACGGCGTGTCGATTGACTATCTGATAAAGTCCGGGTCAGACGCGGTACAAAATGGCGCGGCACCATTGGGTACAAACGCATGGTCGATAATATCTGCGGTTGACGGCAAATCATTTGAAATAACACTTGTCGGCTTAAGCGAGAGTGACTGCGCATATTTCACGACGGCCGTGCCAAAATGGGTATCATCACTGCGCGTGAACGGTTTTGAGAACGAGGCCGCATCACATTGCTTTGAAACAAAAACAAACGAGATTTCATTTATCGTAAAATAAATGCGCTGGTTTAATTTATCTTGTCGGGTTCTTTTGATTGCAGCCGTTTCGGCATGCACGCAATACCGTACACCGCCGCGTCAAACATGGCCGCAACATCTAGCCGGGGCCAGTTTTACAGACATGACAGAAATGGCACGCGTTGCAAAGCGGCCGGTTTATCTCGGGGCGGGTGGAAAAATTGTTACAAACATTGCGAACACGAACGCTGCCACCGAATACGGGGACAAGATTGCCAACGATAACGCAGTTACATTAAAGTACATGGCGAATTTGGAATACGCGCTTTATGATGGGTTGCGCAAACCGGGCATTTCAGTTCAGCGCGCCGGAACAGACGTCGTCGTTATACTGGTTCGCGATGCAATAATGGAACTTAACGTAGCCGAGGTTTCCGCCACCGGCGCAAACACTTTGGACATAATTGCAAAAATATTAAAAAAATACGACGCAACATTCATTGAAATCGCGGGCTACACGGACGCTATGCGCGACCAAAAGGCGGCGGGCGCACTTTCGCTGGATATGGCACAGCGCATTGCCGTGTTTTTTGCCACGCACGGGATTACACCCGCACGCATGTTTATCGCCGCGCGTGGCGCCGCGCGTCCCATCGCCGCCCAGGATGACATTGGCCGCCTTACCAATCGGCGTGTTGAATTACGGATTGCACCCGCACGATAAATTTTGGCGAACTTTCCATTTGACGGGAAACAATTTATTGGTATAGTTTTATTATAACACAACAAAGAAAGGATGGAAATAATGGCAAACACAAAAAATGTAAATCCGGCGGCAAAGAAATATGCACGTGGTGGCATAATCGCGGCTGTGGTGGTTATCATCGCTGCATTGGGCGTTTGGGCGGTATCGCAATCTTCACGCAGTGGGGCATCTGTTGAATCATCCCTGACCGAGGTTAATGCCGACGCGGCAAGCGGGGCCGACCTGCGCATGGCAGTGATACGTATGGATGCAATTCAAACAGAGGCAAAAGCCTTGCAGGATTTGCGTAAACAAAAAGAAGCATATGAAACAAAACTGCGCGATGAACTGACCAAGGAACAAAAGGCGCTAGAAAAAGAAAAGGCGGAAATCGAAAAATCCCAAGATGTTTTGTCCCGCGAAGCATTGCAGCGCCGCGTTGTTGATTATCAAAACCGCGTAACACAGTTGCAACGCGAACTGACCGAACGCGCACAGAGCATCGAGGTATCTTTCCAAAAGGCGCTGAACGAAATTCAAGAAAAGCATCTAGATCCCATTATTGAAGGTGTCATTGCAAAGAAAAACCTGTCACTGGTAATTGATGGTCGCTTTGCACGTATGGGTAAAAATGTTCAGAATCTGGACATAACGAATGAAGTGGTAAGTGCACTTAATAAAAAAGTTTCCACTGTAAAAATGGAAAAACCGAAAGGTTTCTAAATTAATCCCCCAAACGGGGGATTTTTTTTATCGTTGAACTTTGAACTTTTTCAGATATAATTTGAACATGTTAAAAATAATACAATCTTTGATGACGCCACGCGCTAATGCCACAACGGCGGGTGCATTGGCGGAAAAATTTGGACTTGAACTGCGCGGTGACGCAAATGCCCCTGTCAAGGGCGTTGCACCGATTGCGGATGCAAAGCCTGGACAACTGGCATTTTATTCAACCGAACGAAACAGTGCGGCTTTTAAAATACTGCCAATAGAGGTATTAAAAAACACACGCGCAACTGTAATTTTAATTCAACCGGAACAGGTTAAAAACGCCCCAAATGGCGCAACACTGCTGATAACAGACAGTCCGCGCGGAAATATCGTTAAAATATTGGGTGAAATATACCGTGAACCACCGCGTTTTGGCATAAGCGGAAAAGCAACTGTCGCGCGCGGCGTGTTCTTTCGCGATAAAAAGACGGTCTATGTAGGACAATATGCAACAATTGAACGCGGCGCGGTTATTGAACCCGACGTAAAGATTTACCCCGGTGCATATATCGGAAAAAATGTTACAATTGGACGCGGCACAATCGTACAGACCGGCGCGCATATTGAAAACGCAACCATTGGCGCAGAATGTGTTATCAATGCCAACGCAGTAATCGGCAAAGATGGCTTCGGCTATACCCGCCAAGATGGACACAACGTATTTATTCCACACGTTGGTCGTGTTGTGTTGGGTGACCGCGTATCGGTGGGGGCAAATACATGCATTGACCGCGGTGCAATGACGGATACAACAATCGGCAGTGGTACAAAAATAGACAACCTATGTCAGATTGCGCACGGTGTTGTTGTCGGCAACGAATGTTTTCTGGCGGCGGGCGTCGGAATTGCGGGCGGATGTGTTATTGGCGACCGAGTGTTGCTCGGCGGGCATGTTGGACTTGCGAACGGTGTAAAAATCGGCAACGACGCATCGGTCGGCGCCAACAGCGGGGTTTTCCGCAACGTACCTGATGGTGAAACGCACATGGGATATCCGGCCGGTCCGGGGATGGAATTTATGCGCCACTACGCGTGGTTAAAGAAACAGGTAAAGGGATAAAAGGAGATTTGCAAATGGTAGACGCAAATGGCATTGAAAAAATAATACCGCATCGCGGTGACATGCGCTTGATAGATGAAATTAGGGAATTTAACGAAACCAGCGGCATCGGCATTCATTATGTCCGCGACAACGAATTCTGGTGTGCGGGGCATTTCCCAGACTGTCCGATTATGCCCGGCGTACTGCAGGTTGAGGCATTGGCTCAAACCGCGTGCTTTATCGCACTGAATGCAATGGGGGCAACGGATGGCAAAACGTTGGGGTACTTTACAACAATAGACAAGGTAAAGTTTTCCCATATGGTAAAACCTGGTGATGTACTGGAACTGCACGTGGAACTGCTGATGAGTAAAATGCGCATGTATAAGTTCCAGGGCATCGCAATGGTCGGTGGTCGCAAGGTGGCAGAAGCGACATTTTCTGCAATTATGCAACCGCGTGATGCATAAACAGATAAAAAACACTGGACATGGCTAAAAATATAATCTATTATTCGCTGGTCTTGGGTGTTTAGCTCAGTTGATTAGAGCATCTCGTTTACACCGAGAGGGTCGGGGGTTTGAGTCCCTCAACACCCACCAGAAATTCAACCGCCGCATGGCGGTTAAATACTTTTTGTGTTTTTATAAAAATAAGTTAAAATTATACCGTTTTAAGGAAGGAGAAAATTCATGAAAAAAATCGCAATTGCAATGGCGATGACAGGTATGCTAGCGGCATGCACGACGGTTAATCCATATACCGGCGAAACCCAAACGTCCAAGGCTGTATGGGGCACCGCAATCGGTGCGGCAACCGGCGCGGCGACGGGTGCATTGGTGGCCAAGAAAAGTGGCACCGGTGCAATCATCGGGGGACTTGCCGGGGCGGCGGTTGGCGGTGGTACCGGATATTATCTGGACACACAGGAAGCCGAACTGCGCCAGGAATTGGCATCAACCGGCGTTGGCGTTGTCCGCGACAGCGACAGCATTCGCCTGATTATGCCGGGCAACATCACGTTCAAGACAGATTCCGCAGATATAAATGCATCTTTCTATGCAACGCTGAATTCCGTGGCCAAGGTTTTGAAAAAATACAGTAATTCAACCGTGATGGTATCGGGATTTACCGACAACACAGGTACGATTGAATACAACCAGTCCTTGTCGCAAAGCCGTGCGCAGGCGGTAGCTGCCTACCTGCAGGGTCAAGGGGTCAAGGCATCACGATTTGAAGTAATCGGCATGGGCGTCTCTAACCCGATTGCATCAAACAGCACGGCCGCCGGTCGCGCCCAGAACCGACGGGTTGAAATAAAGATTATTCCGAACAAATAATCACACCGAACACCGCCCATTCGGGCGGTGTTCTTTTATTTAATTTGAATTATAACACGCAGATGTAAATTCATAAACGCCGGTTGTATCGTTCATTTTTACGCCGGCCGCCACATAGCATTGTGTGGCACTTGTCGCGCCCGCAGGCGACACGCCGGGCGTTGGACATTTCTTGCATCCGGATGTTCCGTTGGTACTCTTGCCCCAATATCCGGCGGCGCAACGAAATAGATATGTTTCACTGCACGTATTACAATAACATTGCCGCTTTACCATCAATTCATAACCGGTGGCGACGGTACTATACGATGTATCACTGACGCAATTTGTGCAACCGTTACAGATTTCTTCGCAGGTATAATATGTCGCGGTACATGCGGTCGCCAATTGTAAAGAACGTTCTGTCCGCGCATACCCTGATTCACATATCTCGCAACTCTCAATACCACCATATGGTTCATAATACGTCGTATGGTATGAAATACAATTAAGTGAAGCTCTGTTTAAAACAGTGCAATTACCCACACTACATGCAAAGCTTTGCATACATGTACTCATCGCTGCGTTTGCGATTTGCATATAAATGGCAGATGTCGCCGCAAACGCACAAAAGCATAAAGATTTCATAGGCCCCTTCTTTCTTTGTGCTTAACAAAAAACCACCGAAATTCAGTGGTCAGGAGGTTGAGAACAATCTTAAGTATTGTGCCGCGTATTTTTATATTCAGCGACCCTCCTGACCCAGTGGTCAGGAGCTTTTCATCGCATAAATAAAGGCGCACTGCGCCAATTACAATTACGACGCTTAAGTGAGGTTCTCACACCCCGTCGGCGAAACACCCGCCAACATCAAGATTATAACATGGCCGCAATTTTTTGCAAAGAATAAAAAAATCACACCATGGGGGACTTGTATTTTTTCCGATATAATTGTATTATCCGGGCATGATTGAAACTTTGACGCTGACCGATTTTAGAAATCATGAAATGTGCCGTATAAAAACGGCCGGCCGGCGCAACATTATAATCACTGGCCCCAACGGCGCCGGCAAGACCGCCGTGCTAGAGGCGTTGTCCATGTTATCCGGTGACCGTGGAATGCGTGGCGCCCCCATGACAGACATTGCACGATTTAACGGTTGCGGCGGATTTTCGATATTTGCAACATTGTCCGATGACACGGAAATTTCGATAACATACACCGCGGGCGACGCAAACCGACGCGCACGAATTGACGGGGATACGGCCCCATTGTCGCAATTGGTCGCGCAATTGCCAATGGTTTGGATTACCCCCCGCGAAGACAGAATTTTCGTTGATGGCGCGGGGGAACGTCGTGCGTTCTTCGACCGATTAGTATCAGGCTTTGACGCAACGCATGCCGGACGCGTGGCGCGTCTTACAAAACTGCTGTCGGAACGGGCGTTTGCATTAAAATCGGGGCGGGATGCACGCTGGACAGACGCGTTGGATATGCAAATCGCATCAGTTGCGGTTGCGGTTGCCGCTGCGCGCGTTCAATATGCTGGGGAAATTAATTATTTTCTATCCGGCGCGGCTATGTCTGTTGCGGGAATGATTGAATCCAACCTAATTTCTGGAATGACACCTGGGGACGCAGAACGCGCATATCTGGAATACCTGCACGGGGCGCGTGAATTATTGGGTGACAAAATGATTTTGGACGGCTCGCACAAATCCGATTTTGGCGTCTTTAATGAAAAGCTTGACTTGCCGGCGGCACTAACCAGCACAGGTCAGCAGAAAAGTGTTTTGATAGACATGATTATGGCGCATGCACGATTGGTTTATGAAAAAACGGGGCGGCGACCGATAATCCTGCTGGACGAGGCGGCCGCCCACCTGGATCCGGACGCACGGCACCGTATGTTTCGCGCGTTTGCTGCGGCACGCGCCCAGGTATGGGCCACGGGATTGGACGCGAACGCATTTTCAGATGTAAATGACGCGGCATTTGTTGCTTGCAACGATGGGGAAATAAGTAATATAGTTATTCAAAATAAAACGGACGGAAATGAGCAAGATTGATTACCAGGCATTATTGGACAACGCATTAAAATCTGTCGTAAAGGATGCACTAACACACGCCCAGTTTAACGGATTGGGGGACGGGACGCATTTCTTTATAACGTTCAAAACACGTGCACCGGGCGTGGTATTGCCGGATTTTTTACGGATGCGCTATCCGGACATAATGACAATCGTGTTGCAGTATTCTTATAATAATCTTAATGTGTCGGACAAGGAATTTGGTGTTCAATTAACATTTGACGGCAGACCCTTTTTTATTCGCGTGCCATTTTCGGCCTTGGTTGAATTCAAGGATCCATCTGTTGATTTCATGCTGTCATTCCATCCGCGCAGCGCGGCAACGCCCGCGGCCGACAACGATATGGAATTGCCCTTGGATGAACAGGCAACCGCAGACACAGGTCGCGTTGTATCGTTGGACGAATTTAGAAAAAACAGAAACAAATAATAAAAACCGCCCTATTTGGGCGGTTAATTTTTGGAGGCCTGGGTCGGAATCGAACCGGCATACAAGGATTTGCAGTCCTCTGCATAACCACTCTGCCACCAGGCCTTTGCTTTTGCACACGCATATTAGGCAAAAAAAAATTGTAATTCAACATAAAAATTGTATAATAAGTCCATAAATTGATTTTCATGGGTAGAGAGGGATTTATGAAAAAGTTATTGATATTGCTGTGTGCAATACCAGGGGTTGCATTTGCGGCAACGGATGATTGTGCAACGCGTATGACCGTGCCAGCGGGGAAATTAAAATTACCTGAAATTGTAAATCTGGGACTGTGCCGTAATCCACAGACCGCATCAGCATATTTATCGTACGAGGCCGCACGCTTTTCCAAAAATGCGGGTTATGCAAATTATCTGCCGCGGGTTGATGCATCGGCATCGGCGTCACTGCCTTATCGCAATGAAAAGTGGGGCGAATGGTCGACAGGTGCATCGCTATCCGCGTCTTATTTGATATTCGATTTTGGAAAACGTTTATCCGACCTGAATCAATTGGCGGCCGTTTGGCGGGCGACGGGTTTTGACTATGATGAAACCGTTCAAAATTATGTCTATGGCATTATCGGGGCATATTACAATCTGTTGAATGCGGATGCGGATGTTAAGTCTGCCACCGCACTTCGCACTGTTGCAAAAACGGCCAAAGATACGGCCGATAAAAAATTCCGTGCGGGCTCGGTCGCCAAGGCAGATGTATTAAAGGCCGACACCACCTTGGCCAGTCGCGAACTGGAACTGGAACGTGCAAAAAACAACCGCGAAATCGCAAAGGGCACCTTGCTGTCTAAATTGTCGTTCCCAGCAAATCAGGAAATAGAAATCGCCGACATGCCGTCCGAATTTGGTGGCGCAGCCGAGGTGCAGAGTGTAGACGAACTGATTCAAATGGCGCAATCATCACGTCCGGATTTACTGCGCGCGACCGCAAACAAGGATGCCGCATGGCACCGGCGAAATTCATCGTTCCTGTCGAATTTGCCCAGCATATCCGCATCGGGCAGCGTTTCTTGGAACGACACGCCATCGGAAAGCTTTAACGCCGGCAACGATAAGGTCAGCGGCAGCATCGGCATCCGCGCATCAATGCCGATATTTGCTGGCTTTGCGAACATGTATAATGTGCGCACCGCGCAGGCGAACTATGAACGCGCAATAGAACAAGAAAAATATGCCCAAGATAACGCAAGTTTGGACATATTTACAGCGTACCAAAACTATAAAACAGCGCAAACTGTTTTAAAGCAAACTGAAACGCTGCTGAAATCCGCAACAGAAAGCGAACGCGTAACCGCCGGTATGTACAAGGTTGGCCGCGCCACCATGCTTGATTGGCAGACGGCGCAGTCTGAACTGGTCGACGCCCAGAAACAAAACAATGCCGCCAAATATGATTTATTTACAAAACGCGCGGCGGTCGCCCTGGCCATAGGCGATATACGCATAGGACTTACAGAACCACGGGAGATAGAGAATGAAGAACAATAAAACCACTGACACGACAACGGTTCGCCCGTCGTTTATTCGTCGCATGTTCAAATGGATATGGCGCAAAAAATGGCTATTTTTAATAATCGCCGTTATTGTTGCGATTGTAATGATATTTAGCGGCGGCGAAGATAAGGAAAAATCAGAATTTTCGACTGTAAAAATCACACGCGGCGACATGCGTCAGGTGGTAAGTGCCACTGGTGAAATAATGCCCGTAAACACCGTCAGCGTCGGTTCCCAGGTGTCCGGCACCATAAACGGCCTGTTTGTGGATTACAATTCCAAGGTGAAAAAAGGCGATATCTTGCTTACCATTGAACCATCTGTTCTGCAGGCGTCGGTGGACGAAGCAAAGGCATCCTTGGTCAGTGCCGAGTCCCAGCGCAACTATGCAAAAAGCGAATATGAACGCAACAAAGCATTGTACGCAGAAGGATTTATTTCACGTGCGGAAATGGAACAATCGCAAACCACGTATGAACAGGCGGAACAATCCGTTCTGCGCATGCAGTCGCAATATGAACGCGCAATGACCAATCTGGGGTATGCGACAATTACGTCGCCCGTTGACGGTACCGTTATTTCGCGCAAGGTTGATAATGGGCAAACCGTTGCCGCATCTTTCCAGACGCCGGATTTGTTCGAAATTGCCGAAGACTTGTCCAAAATGCAGATTGAAACCGCCGTATCAGAGGCAGATATTGGCGTAATCAAGGACAACCAGCCCGTCACATTCACGGTTGACGCATATCCGCTACAAACATTTAACGGTGTTGTCCGTCAGATAAGATTGTCACCAACAACAACGTCAAACGTCGTTGTTTACACGGTTGTAATTGACGTGGACAATTCGGACTTGTCACTGATGCCGGGCATGACCGCGTTCGTGACGATTGTCGTATCAGAAAAAGAAGACGTATACAAGGCACCAAATTCCGCGTTTCTGGTGCGGACATTTACTAATATAACCGAAAATCCGGGTGCGGCAACACCAAAAACACATCTGGCGATTGAACGCGCGGGACAAAATGATATTATCTTTGTTCCGTATCAAAAAGGTTTGGTAACGGCGACGGAAACGGAAATAATTTCCGACGACATTCGCGACGGCGACAAAATAATAACCGGACGCGTTGGCGCAACAGGTGCAACCAATAATAACAAATCACGTACAGGTAACCCGATGGGCGCTGGCCCGCGTTAGAAAACACGGAAAAATTATGCCAAAATCACAGGACATAGTTATTTCAATGGATAAAATCTGCAAAAGTTTCCCGCTGGAAATGGGCGGCCAACAGCAGGTTTTGTTTGATATAACATTCAAGGTGCACGCCGGCGAATTTGTCGCAATCATGGGGCCGTCGGGTTCTGGAAAGTCTACATGCATGAACATTATTGGCGCACTGGACACACCGACCAGTGGCACTTATGAACTATATGGCCGCGACATTGCCAACATGACGCCAGACGAACTGGCCGTGATTAGAAACGAGTATATCGGATTCGTGTTCCAGCAGTTCAACCTACTATCAAAGCGCAGCGTTCTAGACAACGTAATGTTGCCGTTAATGTACCGCGGCCTGCCCATGGACGAACGTGTGCGACGTGCACGTGAAATGCTGCGGCGGGTCGGACTTGAAAAGTTTGAATCATATCTGCCGAACCAATTGTCCGGCGGCATGAAACAGCGTGTCGCAATCGCGCGCGCATTGGCGGGCGACCCAAAACTGATTTTGGCGGACGAACCGACCGGTGCACTGGACAGTAAAATGGGTCATGAAATACTGACATTTTTAAAACAGCTAAATCGCGACATGGGCATCACAATTGTCATGATAACCCATGAATTCGACATCGCAAAATACGCAAGTCGCCTGATACATATCCGCGACGGACGGATAAATTATGACGGGTCAATCCCGCGTGATGAACGTGTTTTGGAACGGGGGCAAAAATGACTTTGGGCGACATATTAAAAGAATCCTGGCTGTCGGTCAGTGGAAATAAAATGCGGTCGTTTTTAACGGTGCTGGGCATTGTTATTGGCGTTATGGCCGTGGTTATAATGGTGGCGGTCGGTGAAACCGTGCAAAAGCAGATTACCGACCAGTTTTCATCACTGGGTACAAATACAATTATGATACGTGCCGGCGCTGCACAAAGTGCCGGTGTACGTACCGGAAACCGCCAAACATTGACGATACAGGATGCGGAATTTATTGCAAAACTGCCCGATGTTATGGCGGTGACCCCCGTTCAAAACAGCGCAGCACAAATTATTTATGGAAACAAGAACTGGGCGTCATCCATGGTTGGCGTGTATCCAGATTATACAATTGTTCAAAATATTGAAATTGAATACGGAACATTCTTTGACCAATCCGCCGTCCGAAACGCATCCACATATGCCATAATCGGCCCGAAAACAGCCGAAGAATTAGGCATGTCTACAAATCCGGTTGGCGAAATTATCCGCGTTCAAAACACGCCGTTTGTAATCATAGGCGTAACCAAGGCCAAGGGCGATTCCGCCATGGGCAGCCAGGACGACATTGTGATAATTCCCATAACCACACTAAAAAAACGTCTACAGGGCAGCCGTTTTCCCAACGCGGTCAGTATGATTGCACTAAAACTTTATCCCGATGCGGACAACACGCTGGCGATTGAACAGATTACCGCACTGCTGCGTGACCGGCACAAGTTAAAGGACGACGCAGTAGACGATTTTCAAATCATGGATATGAAACAAATAATGGAAACAATGAACACCGTAACGGGTTACCTTAAACTGCTGCTGATTGCGATCGCAGCGGTGTCCTTGCTGGTTGGTGCAATCGGCATTATGAATATGATGCTGGTATCGGTTGCAGAACGCACGCGCGAAATCGGTATCCGCAAGGCAATTGGTGCGCGCGAACGTCAGATTATAATTCAATTTCTGTCTGAATCTATACTGATTTCATTTATCGGTTCAATGGCAGGATTGCTGATTGGGGTCGGGCTGTCCCAGGGAATTGGGCGTCTTGTGCTGGGATATAATGTGCCGTTTAGTATTTGGCCGGTAATGGTGTCAGTTACAGTCGCGGTTGTTGTAGGGCTTGCATCCGGTGTGTTCCCCGCGCTAAAGGCGGCAAAATTAAACCCAATTGACAGTCTGCGGTACGAATAAACCGGTATAAAAAAGTAAAAACGCCCAAACGGGCGTTTTTATATCATAAACGGCAGATTTTCCAACGTTCCTTCGGCGACGCGTACATTTACGTCAATCATCACAAATACGGAATCAGGGGAATTGGGACGACATTGTGCAAATATGTCGGACGATAACAGATGGCTGGTATTTATCGTTGTTTTTGTTACCAGGTGGTCATCATCAAGCAGCGTGTAAATTGGTCCGATGTCACGGGGCGTATTTTCACCAATTTCATGTTCGTTTTGCGGCGCACGCAGCCCATCAAATAGCGTTTTTAGACGATTATCTATATCTGAATGCGGCACCCCAATGATTTCCGGATGCATCATTTGAATATCCAGTTCCGCCAACAATTTCAAATTCGGCGTTATAATCGGGTTCCAGTCAATTCCGCCAACATGACGGGTTGTAATCGGGCTTTTCGTCGCGTTCGGCAACATGTATTGGGTCATATTGTCCCAAGGTCTATGTTCCAACAGTTTTTTAAGTTGCGGATGAAATTGCATCCGAATATCTGATATGTGCTGCGCACGTTTTTTAGGATTTATTAAAATATCCCCGAAATACAGCAGTTTAAATTTCATTTTGTATTTCCTTTTGTGAATACTTCCTTAAATTTAGTGAATGCATACGGATGTAATACAATAGTATTTCGATGAGATATTGTAGATTTACCCACTGCCCTTACAATCATAAAATTTTTTACCTTAATCCCGTTTGATTCATATTCAATCGGCGTGCGCATTTTGTAATGTCGCAACATTGTTTGATATACTTCTTTTGGGTCGGCGCCCAGTTTTTCCGCCAGCTTTTTATAATTTAAATAGTCGGCTTTTGTAAATTTTCTTTCACCTTCTACTATCATGTTATTTCCTTTTTGTTGATTTAAGCATCTCTACAAATACACCAAATCCCATTGGATGCAAAAGCAGTGCATTTTTATTTGTTGTCGATGTTCTAGATGTGCGTCCAACCGATTTACGGTTGGTATTCATAACAATCATTTGACTAACTGCATTGCGACCGTTGACGGTATATTTTATTGGCGTACTCGCCTTCCAGTGGCGACGCATCACTTCATACACTTCTATCGGATCGGCGCCCAGTTTTTCGGCCAATTTCTTGTAATTTAGAAAGTCCGCCTTGGTATATTTTGGCGCTTGTGAATTTGCCATGTTTTTTATCCTTTTTTCTTGATAATTATACCATAAATTGCTATGTTTGACCTAGCAAAAAGAAAGGAAAAGTATATGGCAGTTAATAACGAATACACCGGCGATTCAATTAAGGTTCTAAAAGGACTAGAGGCGGTAAAAAAACGCCCTGGGATGTACATTGGCGACGTTGGCGAAGGTGGCCAGGGTCTGCACCACATGATATACGAAGTGGTAAACAACTCTATTGACGAAGCCATGGCCGGATATGCTGACACGGTATATATATCTTTGAATGCGGACGGTTCGGCAACAATACGCGACAATGGACGCGGAATGCCGTTTGACATCAATCACGAAACCGGACGCAGTGCATTGGAACTTATCATGTGCGAACTGCACGCGGGCGGAAAATTTGACAACGAAGGCGGCGGCGCATACAAGGTGTCCGGCGGTCTGCATGGTGTTGGTGTATCAGTTGTGAACGCCCTGTCCAAGTGGCTAGAGGTGCGCGTATGGCGCGGTGACAAAGAGGCAACCATGTCCTTTGCCGATGGCGTGCCAACAAGAGATTTGAAAATCACAGAAAACAAAACACACCATGAACACGGAACCGAGGTTACGTTTATGCCATCTGCAGAAACGTTCACCGGAACGGAATTTAGTTTTGACACCATGGAAACATGGCTGCGCGAACAATCATATCTGAATGCGAATGTGAAAATCATACTGGAAGATTTCCGCAGCCCGGAAAAGAAGGTTCGCGAATTCCATTCTGTTGACGGGCTAAAGGGTTTTGCAGCATATCTGGATCGTTCCAAAGAACTGTTGAACCGTGACCCAATACAGATGATAAAGCAGACTGGCGATACATATATTGAAATCGTTCTGCAGTGGACGACGGCGTATACAGAAACATCGCTGTGCTTTACAAACAATATTCCCAACCGTGACGGCGGAACCCACCTGGCTGGATTCCGTGCGGGCTTAACGCGCGCAATCAATAAATACATCGGCGAAAAGGTAACAAAGAAAGACGTCAACCTGTCGGGCGAAGATTTCCGCGAAGGCTTGACCAGTATCGTTAGTGTAAAGATTCCGGATCCAAAATTTGGCTCACAAACCAAGGACAAACTGGTATCGAGTGAGGTTCGCCCAATCGTGGAAAGCACCGTGTCCGAAATGCTGTATGAATACCTAGAGGAAAATCCGGCGATTGCGAAATCTATTATTGATAAGATTATAGAGGCCGCCACCGCACGCGAAGCCGCACGCAAGGCGCGCGAACTGTCACGTAAAAAGACAGGCCCAGAATTGGGTGGTTTGCCGGGAAAACTGGCTGGATGCAGTGAACGCGACCCGGCCAAATGCGAATTGTTTATTGTTGAGGGGGATTCAGCTGGTGGTACCGCGAAACAGGGACGCGACCGAAAGACACAAGCGATTTTACCGCTGCGCGGAAAGATTTTGAATGTAGAACGCGTGCGCTTTGACAAGATGCTGGGGTCAGATACAATCGGGGCGCTAATTACAACAATAGGAACAGGTATCGGCAAAGACGAATTTGATATTGAAAAAATGCGCTATCACAAGGTTATTATCATGACCGATGCGGACGTTGACGGACAACATATTCAAACACTGCTGATGACGTTCTTTTACCGGCACATGCCAGAGGCGATTGAACGCGGCTACATCTATGTCGCCAAACCGCCGCTATACGGCGTAACGCGCGGGAAACAGCAAATTTATCTGCAAAACGAACGCGAAATGGACGATTATCTGATGGATCAGTTGGTAACTGACGGCGTTATTGAAATGTTTGACGGAACCCAGGTCGCGGGCGCGGATTTAAAACGTCTGCTGGGGCTGATACTGAATATGAAAAACACGCTGCAGTCGTTGAGCCACCTGATGCCATTGCGATTTATAGAGGCACTGGCTCTGAACAATGCGTTTGAAAACGAAACACCAGAAAACTTGGCGGCAACAGCAAAAATGTTGGACGCGGAAGAATTGGAATTTGAACGCGGTTGGAAGGTGACAAGCAGCGATGCAGGCATTGAAATTACGCGCACACTTCGCAGTGTGACTGAATCGCATTTCCTGTCACGCGACAGAATAAATGGGCCGGAAATCCGTACATGGATGCGCATGGACGGGCGCGACGAATTGACGCAAATCTTTACGCACCCGGCAACACTGCGTGTTAAAAACAAGTCACAGAAAATCTGGGGGGCGTTGCACCTGCTCGATACTGCGTTTGAATATGCAAAAACTGGTCTAAAGATTCAGCGTTACAAGGGTTTGGGTGAAATGAACGCCGAACAATTGTGGGAAACAACCATGGATCCCAATAACCGTTCACTGTTCCAGGTCAAAATCAACGACGCATCCCAGGCGGACGAAGTTGTATCCATGCTAATGGGTGACGTTGTTGAACCGCGACGCGACTTTATTGTGGAAAACGCGCTAAACGCAACAATCGACGCATAAGGGATATAAATGTTCACGGCGGATTGGTTTAATGGGCTGGATACGCGCATTCGCGAAATGGGAATGGATTCCGATGCACAGACGTTTGATGAAATTAAGCAAAATCTGTCGGCGCACCACGTGTGCACCCCCGACGAATTCGCCAATGCCTGCTCATACGTTATTTTGGCCGGGGGATTTTCCCAGAAAACGGCCAAGAAAATTCATGCCAAAATAATGGAATGCATTAATATGCATGGCGCAAATTTCGACCAATTGATTGCACTGTTTAACAATAAAAACAAAATAAATGCAATTTGTAAAATTTGGGCGTCACGTGCGGATTTGTGTCACGCATATTATGAATTAACGGATACGGATGCGCGCGTCGAATATCTCTCAAAACTGCCGCATATCGGAAAGATTACCGCAAACCATTTGGCGCGAAATCTGGGTGAAGATGTTGTAAAATACGACATATGGATTCAAAGGCTTGGTGTGTGCTTTGCGGGTGACGATACGCTGCGCGGTAAAATAGACAACGGAAAACTGGACGCGGCGGTAAAACGTGCATGCGACGATATGTTCGTAGCCCTATGTGCGCAAACAAAATTGCCCCGCGGATATATTGATGTTGTTTTGTGGAAAGCATGCCAAACAGGATTAATTAAGATTTGACAAGGAAACGCTCATGAACGTAAAAATCGAAGAATCCTGGAAAAATGCGCTGGCGGCGGAGTTTGATAAAGATTATTTTATAAAACTTACCGATTTTGTACGCGCGGAATATATGTCGGGACGCCCCGTCTTTCCGGCCCCAAAAAATATATTTGCCGCGTTTGATTTATGCCCCCTAGATGATGTAAAGGTCGTCATAATCGGCCAGGATCCATATCACGAACCGGGTCAGGCACATGGACTTTGCTTTTCAGTATTGCCGCCGACGCCTGTGCCGCCATCACTCGTCAATATTTACAAGGAAATAGAAAGTGACCTGGGGCGTAAATCTGTGACAAATGGGGAATTAACACATTGGGCACGCCAGGGGGTATTGCTGCTGAACGCGACGCTGACGGTGCGCGCGCATGCCGCAGCATCGCACACCGGACGCGGATGGGAACAATTTACAGACGCCGTAATCCGAGCCGTCTCGGCTCGCGATAATATCGTGTATATGTTATGGGGCTCATACGCCCAGCGCAAGGCGGAATTTGTGGATGCGAATAAAAATCTGATTTTAAAATCGGTGCATCCATCACCGTTATCTGCCCACCGGGGATTTTTTGGAAATCATCATTTTTCGCGCGCGAACGAATATTTAATCGCGCATGGTAAAACACCGATTGAATGGTAAATAAAAAACGCCCAATAAGGCGTTTTTTATCCTTGATTTTTGGTGAATCTTCCTTATAATTGGCGGTATTGAAATCGCCCTAATAGTCTAGTGGTAAAACACGTCCTTGGTAAGGACGAGTCGCAAGTCCGATTCTTGCTTAGGGCACCATGTAAGAATTCCCACCCGAAAATGTATTAAACAGCCCGAAAATCGGGGACAAATGGATAGTCCCAAATTTTTGTTGTTTGTTATATGAAATTTTGTCCCGAAAACACAAATTTAGGACTGTTTGGAGTATTCTGTAATCGCCTTTGCGCCATGGTTCGGCAGAACAATGCAGAAAATCCACGATATAACCGAACGCTTATAGCTCATATAATGTTGAAAGACCCTGTCGCATTCGATGTATATTAATTGTGATTATTTACCGAAATAACGGTTTAATTGGCCGATACGTCCTCTTGCGCCATATATTGTTTCGGACAGCGTCTGTCCCAATTTACACCATCGCGAATAACGCGCGCAGGATTTCCGGCAATAATCGACCCGTTTTCGCGTATCATACCCACGACAACAGAACGTGCGCCCACTATACTGTTATCTGGGATTGTTGTGTTTTTCAACACCGTCGCCCCATGCCCCAACCATACATGGTTGCCGATTTTAATATGTTTGCCAATGTTTGAAACTTTTCCGTCCCGCAGTATTGTGT
This sequence comes from uncultured Alphaproteobacteria bacterium, assembly GCA_947053455.1. Lineage (GTDB taxonomy): Bacteria > Pseudomonadota > Alphaproteobacteria > Rs-D84 > Rs-D84 > Enterousia. The sequence continues at coordinate 215,365 of CAMRSV010000001.1, read as the reverse complement.
GTGTATCCGATGCGAAAAGCTTGATATCGTCACTAAACATACAATCGTCGCCGATTTCAACTATCGTGTTGTCTTCGCATATGCGGATTTCGCCGGATCCAACACTAAAATTTTTTCCAATATGCACGGTACAATTGTTCACCGGTTCTGTCCCGGCGAAAAGGGTTATGGCAAATCCTGGGTTGTGCGTAGTCTCTTCGACAATCACGCGATTGTTATTGCCGCGAATATAAACAGTAATCATGGAATTCTTGGGTAATTGTACAACATTTCCGTTGCCAACGACATTTTCAGCGGTGTTCTTTGCCTTGTAACTAAAAACTCTTATTCCAAATAGCAGAACGCGTACGTGTTTTCTGTTTGATGATAGTTTTTTTTGCAAAAATTTCATTTGCTATCCTTTGTTCATGATTTGCCGGATTTTATTGCGTGGCTTGCCGCGCCGCATATATTCAGACATTGCGATTACTAAAACAATGCCGCCGCATGGCATGCCGCCACCTTTTGACCGGAACAAGATTTATAATAAATTTCAAAAAAGAACCGCGAAACCTATAAAGTGATTTTTTGAATGCGCCCTCGGATTTTCGTGCAACGGTGGCACGATAATACTGGTACATGTTTGCATGATTGTTGTTTAGGGCGTCATAAGCCCAGTTTGCCTGTTGCAACTGTTTCAAATCAACACGTGACAACAAACGCCAAAAATTGTTCTGATACTTTGCAAAAACTTTCATGGGTAATGTATGAAATTGGCCGCAAAGTCCGCTGTTTTTTAAATCCTGGATATAATCCAAAACACCGTCCATTGATTTGATGAACAACTGTTTATCATGTTTTTCTAAAAGATTGTCTTCGTTATATACAGGCCGTTTGTCCGAAAAATCTTTGATTGGGAATTCGGGCGAAGATACCAGTAATTCATAAATAGGCCCCATATCAAGAGTTTGATTTTCATGTCTGTCCATATACGCCCGGTATGGCAAATCACCATTTGTACCCAAATAAAAACCATATTTTATCGGTTGGGGCAACACATCGTTAAGTATTCGCTGCGAAGACATGACGCTGCTTGCCAAATCAACCATCATAACATTGTCGGAATGTAATTTTATTGTCTTTGCATACTCTATATATCGTGATTTTAGTTCCCTGGCCTGGGGCGCAATAAGGTTTTGTTTATCTGTGAATAATTGTTGTTTTTCCCGAAAATCGATTGTCTTGTTTTCAAACGCGCGCTTAAATGTGCCATTTATGTTTGAATAATAGTTTATTATTATATCTAGGTATTCCGATTTATTGCTGTAATCTAAATCGCCCAGTATTTTTACCAGTCTGGGGGCATAAACATAATGTGTATTAATGTCACAGTTTGAATTAAATGCGTCAAAACATTTTTTTAGCAAAAATCCATCACGGGCAACAAACAATAAATCACATGGTGTTTCGGTCGGCAGATTTTGCCGGATAAACTGTGTATACCCGTAAATAAACGGGGCAATAATGGCATAACCCACAGAATACCAAAAATCTAATTTCCGGCCTGTGTGCTTGGAACACCACCATTGTTTGGCATACATTCCCACAAATAAACTTGTCAACGGATTATTGTTTAATTCCGCATATAGGTTAACAAATTTTTTGTTTTCTGTGGCTGCGGAAAACTCTTTGATTACATATGGGATTTTGTGGGCGCGCATTCCGCGTTTGCGTGGCATGACATAGTCCGAGTGTTGACTGTCGCCAAAATGGACAATATCTCTCGGCAAAACGCCGGTTGTGTTGATGACGCAGTCAAATAACAAACCGTCGGATTTTCTGGCGTTATGTTCGTTGCTAACAAAAATATTATCAGTGTTTACCGGCAGGTTAATGATTCCGTTCTTTGCCAGGGCACCGATTATAAAATCTTTTGAAAAATAAGTATCCGATGTACAAATTACATCTTTTCCCGCTTTCTTGGCGTATTGCAATATTTCATATCCGATTGGATTTGCATACATACAGTTCATTTCGGTTGCCAATTCAAAAGATTTTAAATGCGCATATTGTACCGATATTACATTATAAATCTCATCCAGATTGACATCTTTTTTATATTTTTGCCGGGCATTATATTCTGCCACAATACGCGCATCCTTGAATCCGGGACATTGACATACTTGTTCAATAAAGCCGAATACATCATATGGATGCATGAAACGACGCGACAACAATGTGTCAAACACATCAAGTGATATAATCTTGCTGGAATCTATATCGTGCTTGATTCGTTTTGATAACCACATGATTCTTATGCCCTGTATATTTTTTGCTCTATATAAAATATGGATACGCGTAACCGCTCTTAAGCGGTTACATTTTATCAATTTGTTACATTGGCATCGGCATTCCGGCCGTGGCATCGCCCATTACGCGGTCGATAACCGCGTCGGCCTTGGCCTTTGCATCGCGGAATGCATCGGCTACTATTTCAGATACCGCCGCCGCACCGCCCGACAATGCATCTTCGCGCAGTGTAATGTTCACCAGGTCATATTTACCCGTCATTTCAACAATGCATGCGCCGGCGTTCGCTATACCCTTTACCGTGGTTTTTGCCAATTCTTCTTGGGCATTTGCGACTTTGTTTTGCAACTCGGCTGCCTGGGCCATCAGTGTTTCCATATCCATTTTTATTTCCTCTGGCTTATATGAAGTTTAATTTATAATTGGCGCCCCAAGCGGGGCGCCGTGATTATTATTTGGCAATTTCAGCGCCTGTTTTCTGATCGATACCAACCATAGACATACGGGTTTTGCCGCGTTTGTCCGCGCCCAGATATTTTACAAATACCTTGTCACCCTCTTTAATCTTGGTGTCTTCGATTTTTGCGATTCTTTCGCCGGTGATTTCCGAAATATGAACCATGGATTCAAAACCGTTCATGATTTTCACAAACAGACCGAAATCCTTAATCCCGGAAACAACACCCGGATAGATAACGCCAACCTCTGGTTCTGCAACAATTTCCTTGATGCGACGGATGGCTTCATCAGCGTCTTCCTTGGCAACTGCCATGATTTTAACCGTGCCATCATCCGCCAGGTCGATGTTGGTGTTCGTTTCACGCGTTAGCGCCTGAATCACACTGCCGCCCTTGCCAATGACTTCACGAACCTTGTCCGGGTGGATTTTGATTGTGTATGTCTGGGGCGCGAATTCGGACACTTTGTCACGCGGCGCCTTGATGGCTTTTTCAATCTTGCCCAGGATGTGCATACGGCCGTCTTTTGCCTGTGCCAATGCCTTTTCCATGATTTCGAACGTGATTGATGTGATTTTAATATCCATCTGCAGGGCGGTAATACCCTTGTCAGTACCGGTTACCTTGAAGTCCATATCACCCAGGTGGTCTTCGTCACCCAAGATGTCGGTCAAGATGGCATAGTCGTCGCCCTCTTTAATCAATCCCATTGCGATACCGGCCACCGGACGCTTTAACGGAACGCCACCATCCATCATGGCCAGTGTTGCGCCGCATGTCGTCGCCATGGACGAAGAACCATTGGATTCCAAAATATCTGACACGATACGAATTACGTAATCAAATTCCGCGCGGGTTGGAATCATCGGGTGCAGTGCGCGCCACGCCAGATTACCATGTCCCAGTTCGCGACGTGACGGGGATTTTAAGCCCTTGCATTCGCCAACAGAATAACCCGGGAAATTATAGTTCAGGATAAAGTCGCGTTCTTCGGTGCCGTCCAGCGATTCCAACGGCAGTGCGTCTTTGCCGCCACCCAGTGTCAGTGACACCAGTGCCTGCGTTTCGCCACGTGTGAACAGGGCCGAACCATGTGCGCGCGGCAAAATGCCCAGTTCGATTTCAATCGGGCGAACTGTTTTATTGTCGCGGCCGTCGATACGGGGTTTACCCGCCAGAATGTTTCCACGCATAATGCGCGCCGTGATATTTTCAACGATTTCGTCCGCCCATGATTCAAGCGTGGACGCCGCAAAAGTCGTTTCCGGGAACATTTCTGGGATTTCGGCCTTGGCCTTGGCATGAATTTCAGCCAATGTGTCCAAACGAACCAGTTTTTCCTTTATCTGCAGGGCGCCTTCAATCTCGCCGGCAAACGATTCAAATTTGGCCTGCATTTCAATGTATTCCGGCGCCAGTTCTGGTGTGGCCCAGCGTTCTTTGCCCGCGTTCAAGGCCAGTTCATTAATCGCCGCAATAACAGCCTGCTGTGCGTCAAAGCCAAATTTTACCGCGCCCAGCGTTGTTTTTTCATCCAGTTCGCCGATTTCAGATTCAACCATTAAAACGCCGTCTTTGGTTGCGGCAACAACCAAATCCATTTCGGAATCATCTACAACCTTTTTAGACGGGTTAAGAACGTATTGCCCATCAACATAGCTGACGCGTGCCGCACCAATGGGACCCTGGAACGGAACACCGGACAGTGCCAATGCCGCACTTGACGCAATCATAGCCAGGATGTCCGGCTGATTCTTTTTGTCATAAGAAAACACTTGGGCGATAATTTGAACCTTGTTTTTAAATGTTTCCGGGAACAACGGACGTATCGGGCGATCAATCAAGCGCGCCGTCAGTGTTTCGGCGGTTGATGCCTTGCCCTCGCGGCGGTCGCGCGAGCCTGGGATGCGGCCGGCGGACGCGAACTTTTCCTGATAATCAACGGTTAAGGGGAAGAAATCCTGACCTTCGACGGCGGTCTTTTCCGCGCATACAGTTGCCAGAACCATTGTACCGCCCATTGTTGCCAAAACGGCGCCATTTGCCTGCTTTGCCATGCGACCGGTTTCCAGGCGCAGGGTTTCATCGCCATAGGGAATTTCAACCGCAATCGGGTTGTTCAGGTGTGTTTTGTCGTCTTTGTTGAATAAACCAAACAACATATTTTTCTCCATTTTTATAAAGTTAACATCTATGCGAAGAAAAATTATTCGTTTTTGCATTCGGGACATGCCTAAAAAAATGCAAGAATGAACAATTTCCCCTTCGCATCCGTCATTATAAATCATATTTGCCCGTTTGCAAATGATTTAATAAAAACAAAACCGGCGATGCCGGTTTTGTTTTACTTGCAATTAAATTACATCAGGCATGCCAACGCTGCGCCCGTGTTCTTTAGATAGAACCAGCCCATGCGATAATCACTGGCGTAAACTGTTATCATGAACAATGCAAGAATACCGATTACAATGATAACGTTCGATTTTTTGCCCCGCATGCAGTACAGTGATATGTTATAGAACAAGAATAATATATATGCGTCGACCAGAATGCTGATTATCCACATGCTGGGACAATTAAAGGCTAGAGAATTTAGTATCAAAATCACTGGGTATACAAAGAATACGGACGCCAAGCCCTTAATCGCGATTTCCCAGTCGCGTTCGCCGCCAGTTATTTCCGATACCAGCATCATCAGTCCGCCCATCAGAAACAACAGCGCCACCGCCAGAACGGGCACGACTATAATTGCCGCGAATACCGCGCTGAGTGTAATTGTTGCACCACCAATTAAACGTATTGCTAAAACCGACAATCCACCCAGCAGGCCGTATATAAACGCCTTCATCATGGATTCTTCCAGATTGCCATCGGCGACGATTTTGGTAAAGTACCGTTTCGGTTTTATAATAACGTCGCGCAGGTGGGAAAATATGCCAATAATTTTTTTCTTCATGGTGGTGCCTTTTGCTTTGATTTGATTATTTATATTTTTGCTTTATAATTAAAAAAAATCAATGGAAAAATCATGATAAACATAACAATTGCAGGCCGACCCAACACCGGCAAATCAACATTGTTTAACGCATTGACCGGGACGCGTGATGCGCTGGTTCATGACCGACCCGGCGTCACGCGCGATACAAACGCGGGCGTGTTTCGCGACCGGCCATACCGCGTGTTTGATACGGCGGGACTGGAAAACGCAAAGACCGGAATTGCACACGATTCGACCGATATGGCGATTGCCGCAATTGAACGGGCGGACGCGGTTTTGTTTGTGGTTGACGGGCGTGTGGGGGTAACCGGCGAAGATTTAGATTGGGCACGCCTGGTTCGGCGTAAAACGCGTGCGCCGGTATTACTGCTGGTGAATAAATCCGAATCGGTGCGGCGAATGGCGGATGTGCATGATTTTTATAAATTGGGCTTTGGTGCGCCGAACATGTTGTCGGCGGAACACAAGACCGGATTTGATGCAATTTATGATTTTGTGGATAAAATTGCGGGCGATGCGGCAAATGAAACGGCCCACGTGCCCCCGCGTGACACGCGATTAAAAATCGCGGTTTTGGGGCAACCGAATGTCGGAAAATCAACATTTGTAAACCGCGTTTTGGGTGAAAAAAGACAGATAGTTATGGACGCGCCGGGCATCACGCGCGACACGGTAAAGATACCGACCAAGTTTTACGGTCGCGATATTGTTTTGATGGATACGGCGGGGCTCCGTCGCAAGGCGGGTGTAACGGACGATGTTGAAACATTGTCTGCGTTAAAGTCGCTGGACGCGATAGAGAAGGCCGATGTTGTCATTTTAATGGTGGACGCGACGCGTAATATTGAAAACCAGGCACTGGGGATTGCGGCGCGTGTATATGATGCGGGGAAGATTTTGTGCGTGGCGCTAAACAAATGGGATTTGGTACCGGACGAGATGCGGGATGAAAAACTGCTGAAACTAAAACATCAGTTTGCCAATTCATTTCATCAGATTATAAAGCCGATGATTTTGGCGATTTCGGCGGAAACCGGCACGGGCGTTCAAAACATGTTTCGCCGTATTTACGAGCAGTGGGATATTTCAATGGCAACGGTTCCAACCAGTCTGATTAACCGCATTGTTCAAAAGTTGATAGAGGCACGCCAACCTCCGATGTCGCGGTTAAAGCGGCCGATGAAGATAAAATTTGCGCGCCAGACCGGACGTCACCCGATGCGCATAACGTTAAATGTTGGCGGTGCGTCGGATATTCCGGAATCATACACGCGGTATTTGCGTCGCGGGATTGCAACGGCGTTAAAATGGGAACACCTACCTATTGTAATTGAGTATGAAAAGGCGGATAATCCATTTGATTGATACGCAATCCTTGTGTTTAGATGAAGCGCCCCGTTCGGGGCGTTTTTATTATGGTAAAAAATGGTCGGCAATCATTTTTTTTCATGTTTGGGAGATGAGAAATAAGATGCCGACCATAAAGTATGTTGATGACACTAAACATATTTCGGAATATTATCCCGCCACCAACATAAAAAGATAAGACCACCAAAAATAAGGCGGTCGGGGTGTTTACAAATCATTACACGAGTACTGACCCGCCGATATTCAACATATTCACAGCGCACCCCGACCATAAATATGGTACATGGGTTTATTCGGTGCAAACGCACCATCATGGATATTCCGATGCGATTCGCACCGACTCGTGTTTTTTTAGGCTTGTAAAGGCCCCGAATCCAATATCCCTATTAGATTCAAATGAATTATACATTATTAAAACGAAAAAAGATAGGAAAAATTGTGCGGGCGCATCAACGCTTTACCGCGCGCAAAACAACCATTATCCCCGCCGGCGTCATGCCCGGTATGCGCGACAGAGCCGCAATGTTTTCCGGGCGCACTCGGTTTAATTTTTCCACCAATTCACCCGTTAATCCCGGCATTTTTGTGTAATCAATATTTGCCGGAATCTTTAATTCCATGTCGCGCCGGTATGCCGCAATTTCGCGGGCGTTGCGTTCAATGTAGCCCGCGTAAAATTTATCGTTTTCAGCAATCTGCGCGGCACGGCGTGCATATATTTCGTCACGGGCGGTCGCACTTAACAGCCCCAGTTCCACCGCCGCGTCCCCCAGGCGCGCAATCGCGTTATCCGCCCGCAGATGCAACCGGTATTCCGCGCGCGACGAAAACATTCTGTACGGTTCGTCCACGCCCATTGTCGTTATGTCGTCAATCATAACGCCAATCATGGCGCACGTCCGGTCCAGTTCCAGGGCACCCAACCCGATTGCCGTGGCTGCGGCATTCGCGCCGGCAACTATGCCTTGGGCGGCGGCTTCTTCATATCCTGATGTGCCGTTTATTTGTCCCGCAAAGAATACACCCGGCATCGCCTTGGATTCCAATGTCGCACGCAGCGCGCGCGCATCAATCGCATCATATTCAATTGCGTATCCGTACCGCGCAACAACCGCATTTTCCAAACCCGGAATTGTGCGAATCCATGCGTCCTGAATATCTGCGCCAAAACTGGTCGATATGCCGTTCGGATATATCAGGTCACTGTTTAGGCCCTCGGGCTCTAAAAACACATGGTGGGATGTGTGGTCGGGGAAACGCATTACCTTGTCTTCCAGGCTTGGGCAATATCTGGGGCCGGTGCCGCGAATGTCGCCATTATACATGGGCGCGTTTTTAATGTTATCACGAATAATGTTATGTGTTTCGGTCGTCGTATGCGTGATATAGCACAATGCGTCAAAATTATTGTCTGTGTCACAACCGTGGAACCAGTCATGCGGATTGTCCGCGGGTTGGGTTTCACAGACGGAAAAATCAATGCTGTGCCGATATATGCGTGCGGGTGTCCCGGTTTTAAGGCGCATTATGTCAAACCCTGCGTCCCGCAGAACCGCCGATATATTTGTATCTGGCGCCTGATATTCGCCATTGTCCATCAGGCGACCCGACGGAATTTTTTCCGCACCGCGTGTGACAAGCCCCCCCAAAAACGTCCCGGTCGTAATCACAATTGCGCGCGCCAAATATTTATTATTGACGGTTTTGTGTATCAAATCCAAATGATCGACTGTTTCAAAAACGATGGTTAAATTTTCATATTCATTTAATATTTTAATCACCGCGTCATGATATAATCCGCGGTCAATCTGTGCGCGCAGCGCGCGCGTTGCCGCGCCGTGCGTCGCGTTCAGCATGCGAAAATGAATCCCGCTTGCATCCGCCGCGCGACCCATCACGCCCCCCAGCGCATCAATTTCCGCAACCATTTGGGATTTGCCAGGGCCGCCGATACTGGGGTTGCACGACATTGCCCCCAAATCAGACACCATTTGTGTCAGCAGCAGCGTCCGCGCCCCGCGTCGCGCGGATGCGGCGGCCGCCTCAACCCCGGCGTGACCGCCACCGATAACGATTACATCAAATTCCGTCATTTCATCCGCCGATTAAAAGCGTCCCATACCGCCGTTTACATTCAATGTTTGACCGTTGATGTATGATGCCTCGTTTGACGCCAAGAATACGCACGCGTTCGCGATGTCATCCGGTTCGCCAAAACGACCCGCCGGGATTTGCGCCAGGTATGCCGCCTTTAACTCATCTGGCAAAACGTCTGTCATCGGGGTTTTGATAAATCCCGGTGCGATACAGTTCGCGGTGATTCCGCGGGATGCAACCTCGGCCGCGATGGATTTTGTCATTGCAATCATTCCGCCCTTAGATGCGGCATAGTTCGCCTGGCCTGGGCCACCGATAACGCCGATAATTGATGCCATGTTGATAATACGGCCAAAGCGGTTCTTCATCATCGGCATGATGCACGCGCGGCAAATCTTAAACGTGCTGCGCAGGTTTGTGTTAATAACATCATCGAACTGTTCGTCGGTCATGCGCATGACCAGGCCATCTTTTGTAATACCGGCATTGTTGACGACGATGTCGATTTTGCCGGCCGCCTCAATCGTGTTCATGACCAGTTCCACCGCCGCGCCATCCGCCGACAAATCCGCCGGAATCTTGATAAATTCGTCACCGAATTCGGATTCCAGTTTCGCCGTATTGCGACCCGACACAACGACGGTCGCGCCGGCTTCCTTCATCTTTTTTGCAATTGCACCGCCAATGCCGCCGGTTGCGCCCGTAATCAAAACAACTCTATCTTTTAAATCAAACATTTTATATCTCCAATTTTTTAGATGTCATGTCCGGACAAATGCGCCCGGTAAGTCCCGTTAAAACCGCACCCGGTCCAACTTCGATGGTTTCTGTTATTCCCAAATCTTTCATTGCCATAACACTTTCACGCCAGCGTACGCCATGCGTCATTTGATAGACCAAGGCATCTTTTATCTCGTCCGGGTCATCCATTGGGGCGGCCGTTTTGTTCGAAATTAGTTTGGCGACTGGGCGCTTTATTTCCGTGCTTTCCAATGCGGCGCGCATCTCGTCGGCGGCCGGACTCTGCATACGGCAATGAACCGGCACCGACAACGCCAACGGCAACGCGCGTTTCGCGCCGGCGTCTTTGGCAAATTGCATCGCACGTTCAACCGCATCGCGCGGACCCGATATTACAACTTGACCCGGGGAATTGTCATTTGCAACGTCGCACCCGGCGGCATCACATATTTCACGGACCGCGTCAATTTCCAGCCCCAGAACAACCGCGGTCAGCCCCGCGCCAACCGGCGCCGCGCGCTGCATCGCGTCCCCGCGCAATCGCAGAAGTTTTGCCGTATCGCGCAGTGACAGTGCACCCGCCGCGCACAGCGCCGTGTATTCCCCCAACGAATGTCCCGCGACATACGGGGTAAGCTTAACATTGCCCGCACGCATCATTGCAATTGATACCGCCATGATTGCCGGCTGAACATTTGCGGTTAGTGTTAAATCCTCCATCGGGCCGTTGAATATAATGTCCGACAGTTTTTGATTCAACGCGTCGTCAACTTCTTCGAACACGGCACGCGCCGCAGGATTTGTTTCATATAATTCACGTGCCATGCCGACTGATTGCGAACCTTGACCCGGGAAAACTAAAATTGATGACATAAAGACTCCTTTAACTATGCAATTATAGACGGGAATTTATCATATCGCAAATATTTTGATATTATGTTGACAAAACACAATTGTTTGTATAGAATTTATATCTGAATAAAAAAGGAAAATTTATAATGAATCAAAAATCGATGGATATAATGTTAACGTGCGCATTAGGGCTAGAAGGTGGATTACAAAAATATTGGCAGCTGATGCCGAATATGCCCATGTATACGATTGACTTTGTTCATGAATGGAACGGTGCGTTAATGTCGCTATTTCAAATGCCATGTTACAAGCGTTATCTGGGGCGCGTAGGTCGGGCGTTATTAGCCTTGAAAAATCCAAAGTTTACTGCATGGGTGGTTGATAAAATCGCCGTGCCGTACCGCAGTTTTTATTATGCACACCGCTTTGCAAGTGCCTATAATAATATGGCAAATGGTGTTGCGGACAATTCCCTGATTGTGGATTTTGGAAACGGTTTTTCACCACTGCTGCCGATGATGACTTTAAATTACAATGTCGACGGGTGCGGTATGGACGCGCCCCTGACGCAGGAAATGGTTGATAAAATATGCAGCATAATGCAAATAAAGCAGCCAAAACTTTTAAGTGATGACAGTTTTCTGAATATTCACAAATATTTTCCCGACCATTGTGAGCATGGATTTGTATCTCTTGGGACATTTGCATATATGCCGGTTAGCCAGCAATACCGTATAATGCAAAACGGCCTGCGATACAAACAGGTTTATATGGAAGTTGACAGTGCGCCAAATGCGGATGCGCGGCTGGTTGAAAAAGTTGGCGCTAAATATAAAGGCGCATGGAATCGCGATGCATTGGATGCATTATTATCCGGTGACGGTGTTTGTGTTAAATCATTGTCCGAACGTGCGATATTTGCAAAACACGACGCATTGCGCCGTGCGATAAACAATGCGAACGAACTATTTATTACGCGATAATAAAACCGCCGATTAACGGCGGTTTTTTTCTAAATTTTACGAATGGAAAATTCACACCCGCAGTAATTTTGCCGGTAAAAGTCAGACGCGCGGCCAATTTGTTGTCGCAAATTTTCGTCCCATTTTATCGGTAAATATTCAATTTCCCCATCACATGCATTGCGCGCCGCATCGTCAACCTGTGACTGGTCTTTGTGGCGCGATACACCCAGAACGCTGGCGATAGCGTTGTAACCGTTTTTTTTCGCAAATTCACGTGCATAGCAAAACCGGAATTTAAAGCATGCCGCGCACCGCGCACCGCGTTCGGGTGCCCCTTCAAGGCCGCGCACCGCCGCGCGCCATGCGTCATGATTATATTCGCCGATGGCATATTTTACGCCCAGTATATCGCAATATCTTATCTGTTCGGCCAGGCGTTTCTGATATTCGGCGGCCGGATAAATATTTGGATTAAAAAACAAAACGATAAAGTCCGAAATGCCTGGAATCACCCCATCATGCAATTGGCGTATGGCGCCTGCGCTGCATGGCGCGCAACATGACACTAAAACCAGACGCATCGCGCCGACATTATCTTGCATTATATTTTTGTTTCACCTTTTCAATCGTGTTGCGCAGTATGATAAGATTAGCCGGCGAATATATATTCAGAACACGGTTTGTTCCGAAAACATTGCGCACGGATGCAGACCATCCGACAAATTCGCGGCCGCAATTTATACCAGCGCGGACGATTTCTTCTGAAAAACTGCACGGGCAATTGCCGCCAGCCAATTCGCAGGAATAAAAATTTTTACATTTTTTGCACTCGTACACGTCGTTTAGTATATATTTTTCTAACTTTGCATCCGCCTGTGACTCTGCACAGACGATTTTTATACTCATTGTTTCTTTACTAAATTTTTTACTCATTATATATTCTTTTTGTTGTGGGGCGAAAAATAGGGCTGCCCCTTAATCAGCTTGTCAGTCTATCATGAATATTTTATTTGGCAAGCAAATAATTGACATTTTTTATTTTGTCAATACATATTCCGTGCCTACATTCATGTCCCCAGGCAGCGCCAAGATTTCGTCCGGATTCCCGTTCAGCCCCAGTTCAGGCGCCCCGCACAGCATTCCGTATGATTCAACACCCGCAACCGTGCGTTGTGCAATTGGCTTCTTGGCATTTGCAATGCGTGCGCCGACTGGTGCCAGTACGCATATCATATCTGCCCTGACATTTGGGGCCGCACATACGATTTGAATATCGTTATGCACACCATCGTCTATGCGCAGTACATGTAAATCACTGCGCGAGGGATGATTTTCAATCGCGATAATTTTTGCAACGCGAAGTTTCGGTGCATCGTCTTTTTGGGGGGCGAACCGTTCGGTCAGTTCCCCAACACGCGCATCGTCAATGCGTTGAAACAGGTTTTCTGGTACGGTAAATTTTTCACCGTCTGCGATACGGCGTTCATACGATTCTGGCCATGTCAATTCATGGCGTTCTGTGAATACGTCACGCATTTTATCGGCGGCTGTTGGAATAAATGGGGATGATACACGGGCATACAGGTCAATTAATTGAAAACATTCATTTAGCGCCGCCCCCGCCGCAGACATGTCACCGTTTTTAACCAGCGCCCATGGTTCCATTTTTGTCATATATTCGTTGCCAATTGCGAAGAGTCCCCGCAATGCGACAATTGCGATACGAAATTCACATGCATCAAGTGCCGCCGTCAATTCCAAGAGTTTTTCATTGATTTGCCGGGTCAAACCTGTGTCGGGTGCCGCATGTGCAGGCACCGCGTTTCCAAAATTCTTGTCGGTCAGTTTGCATACACGCGACACAAAATTACCCAGCATGCCGTTCAAATCCTTGTTAACAATATCGGCAAATCGGGCGATAGTGAAATCAGTGTCGTCGGTTTCCGGCGCCGACGCCAGCAGCGCATAACGCCACGCGTCGCTGGGGGCAACATCAATCGCCGCATCTAGAAATATTCCGCGCTTTTCTGACTTGGAGAATTTGCCGCCTTCGAAATTCAAAAAGTTCATGGATTTAAGCATATCAACCGTTTTCCAACCGTCGTGCATGGCCAACTGCTGCTGCGGAAAGAATACCGCATGGAATTTTACATTATCCTTGCCCATAAACTGTGCGTAATGCGTGTCCGGATTTTTCCACCAGTCTGCCCAGTTTTCCCGCGCCGCCTGTGAAATGGAAACATATCCCCAGGGCGCGTCGAACCATACATAAAAGACTTTGTTTTCATAGCCTGGTTTGTTTACCGGTATGCCCCACGGCAAATCACGCGTGATGGATGTGTCATGCAAACCTTCGTTCGCCCATCCGGCCGCAATTGCACTTGCGGTCTTTGACCATTTTGGCGCATGTGTTTTCAACCATTCACGCCAGTCATCTTCTATCTTGGACGCCAGAAAGAACAGATTTTTGGTCGGGCGCATTTCAATATTTGTGCCACCAGATATTGCGCTGCGCGGTGAGAGCAATTCATCCACTTCATACGTGGCACCACATTTATCACACTGATCGCCGCGCGCATTTTCAAATCCGCACTTTGGACATGTCCCCAGTACTTGACGGTCGGCCAGGAACATGTTGTCATCAATGGAAAATGGTTGAATTGTTTCGCGTTCTTCAATCAGACCCTGGGCATCCAATTGCGAAAACAACTGATGAATCAGTTTTTCTTGAAAATCCGTATGGGTACGGCCATATAAATCAAACGATAAATTAAAGTCGCGCACCGCCCGCAGGTGCTTTTCATAATACTTGTTATTGTATTCGATAACGGGAATTCCTTCTTTTGCGGCACCTACGACGGCCGGTGTTCCATGTTCGTCCGCCCCGCATATATATAGCACATCGCGCCCGCGTGCACGGCAAAAACGGGCATATACGTCACTGGGCAGCCAGCAGCCCACCAAATGCCCCAGATGCAGTTCGCCGTTCACATACGGCAGTGCGGATGTAATCAGATATTTTTTAGAATTTTCGTTTGCCATGATTTGCGTGCCCTTTGGTAAAAATAAATGGACGCCAACGGGGCGTCCAAAGAATCCCGTTGAAATTTGATTAAAATTATTTGTGCATTCGCATTTTTATTTCCAGTTAAAATCGTGGTGGGTGGTATTGGACTCGAACCAACGACCTTTACGATGTCAACGTAACGCTCTAACCAACTGAGCTAACCACCCAAAACTTTTTGCTTTAGTGATATTATCCAGGGAACCAACAACATTACGATGTCAACGTAACGCGGCTGACCAACTGAACTAACCACCCATTTCTTTCAAAGCCACATGATTATATCAAAGAATTTTAGGAATGCAATAGTAAAAATGCCCCTTTCGGGGCATTGGTTATATTTAGTACATGGTTTGCAGTATTTGCTTGCTCTTGTCCAGATTGGACAGCATTTGTCCCGAACCGTTTGCAACGCACGCCAAGGGATTATCCACCAAGAATACCGGTAATCCAGTCGCCGCACGTATCGCCGCATCCAGCCCGCGCAACAGTGAACCGCCGCCCGTCATCGCAATACCCAAATCCGCGATATCGGCCGACAATTCAGGTGGTGTTAATTCCAGTGCCTGACGTACAGTGTCAACAATTTTACCAACCGTCTGGGAAAGAGCCGCCGCAATCTGTGATTCGGTGATAATCGTCTCTCTCGGGGTGCCAGACAGCAAATCGCGTCCCTTTATCTTCATGGTCAGTTCGTTTGCCTTGTCCTTGGGTGAAATGGCGCATCCGATTGTTTTTTTGATTTCTTCGGCTGTGTTTTCACCAATTAACAAGTTTTTGTTCTTGCGTACAAAGTCAATAATATCCAAATCCATTTGGTCGCCGGCGGTACGGACGGCGTTTGAATATACGATGCCGCCCAGTGACATAACCGCAACCTCGGTCGTGCCGCCACCTATGTCCAAGACCATTGAGCCCACCGGCTTTTCCACGGGCAGACCCGCACCAATCGCGGCGGCGGTTGATTCTTCGACAATATAGACCTTTCGTGCGCCGGCGGCGTCGGCCGCTTCTTGAATCGCGCGTCGTTCCACCTGGGTTGCACATGACGGTACACAGATAATAATCAGTGGCGCCGCCAGCGGGTTTTTACGATGCACCTTGCGGATGAAGTATTTAATCATTTCCTCGGCCACTTCAAAGTCGGCGATAACGCCGTCGCGCAGTGGGCGCACCGCGGAAATCGAACCAGGCGTGCGGCCAAACATTTGTTTCGCCTCGGTTCCGACGGCTAAAATCTCCTTGCGTCCCAGCAGGCGGTTTTCTGCAACCGCCACAACCGACGGTTCGTTTAGGACAATTCCGCGTCCCTTGACATAAATTAATGTGTTCGCCGTTCCCAAATCAATGGCCATATCGGCGGAAAAATATTTCATCAGCCAGTTGTACATCTCGCACCCCGTTTAATTGTTGTGAATTGCTTTTTTGCACTATAAATCTTTGCGCAAAAAAAATCAAGGCGACAAACTAAAAAAATGCTCTTTTTTATTTGATTTGTCTCATATTGTGATATTATATGCGCATTATGCGAGATACAATAAAGAATCATAAGGATTTTGCCGCGGCGGAAAACGACCCGACCGCGCGCAGCCAGTTTTTTTTGATACGGGCCAAATCGGCCAAGTTTGCAGATGACGCACGCTATGGATTGATTGTAACAAAGCGCACATTCAAACTGGCGGTGCATCGTAACCGGGCAAAGCGTATGTTGCGGGACTGGTTGCGTTTTAATGAAAAGCAAATGCGCCCCGAACTGGATTATATAATTATTGCCAGACGGGCAATTTTGGAGGCTAGTCGGTCTGATGGCCGCAACGCCATGAGAAAGGCGTTGCACTATATCAGCAAAACATATGACGCGTCGAAACCGGATGTGCAAAATTAATAATTTTTCCCAGCGCATTGCAATACATGCGATTAAGTTTTACCAGATGGTGATTTCACCCGTCATCGGTGGACGGTGTGCATGCCGTTTTACCCCCAGTTGCAGCGAATACGCGCGCCAGTCTATTGAACGATACGGTGCGGTGCGCGGTGTGATAATGGGACTGCGACGAATAATGCGTTGCAGACCTGGTGGTGGGTTCGGATATGACCCTGTCCCTTGACAATGGGTACGAATGTGGTAAAATCTGGACAGAAAATAAAGTGTACCAATATAACAGAAGGAATAAAAATTATGTCATTTCGTGCAAATGTAGAATCCATGTCCAAAATAATGGACGAAATGGGTATTACGGAACTGGAACTGGAACGCCAGTTTTTGTTCGGTGTATATCGTAAACACATTCACCTGTCAAAGCAGGCGGCCGCCACGGTTGCGATGCCAAGTTTCCCGATTTCCGACACGGCGAAAAAAACTAATAGTGAACCGGCTCCTAAAATGGTTAGCGGCCATGTCCTGAAATCGCCAATGGTTGGTGTGGCATACTTGTCCCCGGAACCAGGTGCCAAGGCATTTACAACAGTCGGCGCATCGATTAAGGTCGGCGATACGGTCGCCCTGGTCGAAGCCATGAAAACATTCAACCCGATTAAGGCCGATAAAGACGGCGTGGTCAAGGAAATCTTGGTCACCGACGGCCAGGCGGTTGAATTTGATCAACCATTGATTGTAATTGAATAAAAATGTCACAGATTAAAAAAGTTTTAATTGCGAACCGTGGCGAAATTGCACTGCGCATTATTCGGGCGTGCCGTGATATGGGAATTCGCACAGTTGCCGTATATTCAACGGTCGATAAAAATGCAATGCACGTCCAATTGGCGGACGAATCGGTCTGTATCGGGCCGGGACCATCCAAAGATTCATATTTAAATGAATCGGCCATATTGACGGCGGCGCTACTAACGAATGCGGACGCGATTCATCCCGGTTACGGATTTTTGTCCGAACGTGCCGATTTTGCGCGCAAGGTGGAACAGCATGGCATGATATGGATTGGCCCCAGCGCCGACATGATTGTCAAAATGGGGGACAAGGTTAATGCCAAACGCACCGCGATTGAATGCGGTTTGCCGGTAGTGCCGGGTTCTGATGGTGCGGTCGCCACATTGGAAGAGGCGTACGAATGCGCCGAAAAAATCGGTTACCCCGTCATGTTAAAGGCGGCGGCCGGTGGTGGCGGGCGCGGAATTCGCCCGGTAATGTGCGCCGATGAAATGGCGGCCGCATTCCAGATTACAAAGAACGAGGCAAAATCCGGTTTCGGCGATGACACGTTGTATATGGAAAAACTATTACTGCATCCGCGGCATATTGAGTTTCAAGTGTTGGGCGACCAGCACGGGCATGTGGTCATATTTGGGGAACGCGACTGCTCGCTGCAGCGCAAGAACCAGAAAGTGATGGAAGAATGCCCGGCGGCAATCTTGACGCAGAAACAGCGTGACGACATGATTGAAATCTGTAAAAAGGCGGCGAAAAAAATGGGTTATACCAACGCCGGTACGTTTGAATTCATGTTTGAAGACGGTAAGTTTTATTTCCTAGAAATGAACACTAGACTTCAAGTGGAACACCCTGTCACCGAAATGGTATACGGTGTTGATTTGGTGCGCGAACAAATACGCATTGCTGCCGGCGAACAGTTGGGATATACCCAGTCAAATGTTGTTGCCAATGGTCATGCGATTGAATTTCGCATCAACGCCGAAGACCCGGAAACATTCATACCAAATCCCGGCACGATAACGCAGTACGCGCCGTCGGGTGGTATGGGCGTTCGTGTGGATAGTGCGGTTTACACCGGATACACGATTCCGCCGACATATGATTCAATGATTGCAAAACTGGTCGTACATGCGCAAAATCGCCCGGCGTGTATTATGCGTGCGACGCGTGCGCTGGATGAATTTGTGATAGAAGGGGTGAAAACCACCATCCCACTGCAACAAAAATTGTTACAGAACAAAGATGTAAAAACCCTGAAATTCGATAATCATTGGTTGGAATCATACCTGTCTGGGGCGTCGGAAAAAAATGCCCGACAAAAGCCAAAGAATGAAGAAAAATAATACAAAACACCGACAATGTCGGTGTTTTTTCTTGTGTTTTTATTCAAATATTGTATAATATATTTGAATTCAATAGGGATATTGGATTCGGGGCCGTTAGAAAGCCTCTCACAAACTCGGTGCGAATCGCATCGGAATATCCATGATGGTGCGTTTGCACCGTTTAAGCCCTATGTACCTTATAATGGTCGGGGTGCCGTTGGAATATGCAATAGTGGGGGCAACCCCTCAAAAATCCAACGGGGTCGAGTTTGTGCGATTTTCTAAACACCCCGACCATCTGATTTTTTTTGGTGGTCTTATCTTTTTATGTTGGTGGCGGGATAATATTCCGAAATATGTTTAGTGTCATCAACATACTTTATGGTCGGCATCTTATTTCTCATCTCCCAAACATGAAAAAAAAATGATTGCCGACCATTTGTTTATTCCGCCTCATCCTTCTTTTTTTATTATCTGCAGGCGGTTATTATGCCACTGTGCCAGCAGCACCTCATCCATGTTCTTTATTTTCTTTTTCTTTAGTTCCCGCATCAGCCATTTTTCACCACGCCCGATTTCCACCAATGCGTCCGCATCCACATCCCCGTTATCAATAATTACAACCGAATACTTTTTGGCGCCCTTGCGTACAATAGTTAAATCGCCGTTTGGTTCAATTTGCGCCGCAGCATTGAAAAATCGCAGGTATATCACCGCCACCCCGATTGCCATAATCAGTTTTATTGTAACCAGTCCGTAATTTATCAAAAAATCATACATGTGGCGAATATAACAAAATTAAAACCACATCAACAGGCGAAACAAATCCCAAAAAAATTTATTTTATTCTGGAATTTTTTAAAAACATATATTATGATTGCGGCAACGCCGGTGTAGCTCAGTTGGTAGAGCATCTCATTCGTAATGAGGGGGTCGTAGGTTCAAGTCCTATCACCGGCACCAGATTTTAACTATGAATCAGGCAACAATAATTATTATAAAATAATTCGGCACTGCGCTTTGGCGGTGGTCCGGAGCGCATATGGCGCCCATTTTTTATAATAATACACAAAGGAAATGAAAATGGCATACCCAAAGACAGACCCACGCGCGGACTTTCCGGCAATCGAACGCGAAATATTGGAATTTTGGAAAAATGACGATACATTCCACAAAAGTTTGAACAAAACCAAAATGGGCGAACCGTTTTCTTTCTATGACGGGCCACCGTTTGGAAACGGTCTGCCGCATTGGGGACATTTGGGCGTTTCCGCGGTCAAAGACATGGTTTGCCGTTATCAAACGATGCGCGGCCGTCACGTGCGGCGCGAACTGGGCTGGGATTGTCACGGGTTGCCCGCCGAAAACAGCGTTGAAAAAAAACTGGGCAAATCCGCCAAGGATATTGTCTCTGACGACGGGATTGCCGCGTTCTGTGATGCATGCCGGCGTGATGTTATGACATACACGACCGAATGGGAAAAATTTATTCGCCGCATGGGTCGTTGGGTCGACATCGGCGACGGGTATGGTTACAAAACCATGGATAAAAACTATATGGAATCCATGCTCTGGACGCTTAAGTCATTATATGAAAAGGGATTGCTGTACAAAGATTATTCGGTGAACCCGTTCGACTGGGTCAACGGCACCGTTGTTTCTAATTCCGAGGCGTCACAGGATTACCGTGATGTCATTGATGACGCGGTAACGGTGTGGTTCGAACTAGAAAATGGCGAACGCATAATCGCATGGACGACAACGCCGTGGACACTGCCGGCAAATTCTGCATTGGCCGTAAACCCCGCCATGAAATACGTGCGCATGCGCGATAGCGATGGCGCGATTTATATCGTGGCCGAAACGCGCGTTGCGGCATATGAAAAGCAATTTGCAAACGCCGAAAAAGTGGGCAGTATAACCGGCGCAGATTTGGTCGGGATGCGGTACAAGCCACTGTTTGATTATTATGAAAACGAAACGGGATTGCTGTATCGGGTAATTCCGGCCGACTATGTTTCCGACAGTGACGGTACCGGCATCGTGCATATTGCGCCGGCATATGGGGCGGACGACTTCTGGGCGGCCAAGGCACAGGACCCGAAATTCCCGGTATTATTAAATGTCGACAACTACGGCAACTTTGATGAAACGGTGCGTGATTTTGCGGGCGAAAACATATTTGCAGCCGGCCCAAAAATCATCGAACACCTGAAAAACACGGGGCACCTGGTTAAAAAGGAACAGTACAAGCACTCTTACCCGTACGGCGACCGGTCAAAGGAAAAACTGATTTACCGCGCCACGGATTCATGGTATATCGATGTGCCGAAAATCAAGGACAAACTGCTGGCCAATAATGCAAAGGTCAACTGGACATCGGCCGGTGAACGGTTCCGCACATGGATTGAAAACGCACGCCCATGGTCTATTTCGCGCAATCGTTTTTGGGGAACCCCGCTGCCGATTTGGACACGCGACGGCGAATACAAAGTGTTCGGTTCAATCCAGGAACTAGAGGACTTTTTTGGCGTAAAGATACAAGATTTGCACCGACCGACACTGGACGCATTGAAAAAAGACGGTTGGGAACGCATACCGGACGTATTGGATTGCTGGGTGGAATCTGGTTCTATGCCGTGGGCATCCCTGCACTATCCGTT
Source organism: uncultured Alphaproteobacteria bacterium (assembly GCA_947053455.1). Taxonomy (GTDB): domain Bacteria; phylum Pseudomonadota; class Alphaproteobacteria; order Rs-D84; family Rs-D84; genus Enterousia. The sequence goes on along the minus strand of CAMRSV010000001.1, from coordinate 193,871 downwards.
TGAAAATGCCGACCGCTTTGCCGCGACTTTCCCCGCCGACTATATTATCGAGGGCCAGGATCAAACCCGCGGATGGTTTTATGCGCTAATGGTGCTGGCCACCGCGATGTGGGACAAGCCGGCGTTCAAAACCGTATCTGCAAACGGCATGGTGGTTGATGAAAACAAAAAGAAGTTTTCAAAATCGCTGAAAAACTTTGTAAACCCCGAAACCCAGATTGAACAATTCGGCGCGGATGCGATACGCCTATTTATCCTGGGGTCTAATTTTATGAAGGCCGAACCCGTCCCCGTGGACAAGGAAGGCAAGGTATTTAATGAAACCGCAAAAACGATTTTAACACCGCTGTGGAACGCGTATCATTTCTTTACACTCTATGCCAATGCGGGCACGGTTGTCGCAACGAATGACACATCGTCATCTAATCCGCTGGATAAATATATTTTGGCCGAATTAGACGAATTGACCGCAACGGTTGGCGCCGTTTTGGATGAATACAAGCCAGACGCCGCCGTTAACGCGTTTGTCCGCTTCCTGGATATCTTAAACAACTGGTACATCCGCCGCGGGCGCGCGCGTTTCTGGGACGAAGAACAGACGGCATTCAACGTATTACATCATGTACTGGTAACATTGTGCCGCCTGATGGCGCCATTTGCACCGTTTATCTCGGAATACATTTATCGAAATCTAACGGGTGGAGCCAGTGTTCATCTAACCGATTTCCCAGGCCACTGCGGTACAGACACGCAAATTGTAACCGACATGCGCCGGGTGCAATCGGTTGTGTCGGTTGGGAAACAGTTGCGCGAAAACTATAAACTGCGCAATCGGTTGCCGTTGTCGCGCATCACGGTGGCGGGCGCAGATTTGTCGGCATATGCGGACATTATACGCGATGAACTGAACGTCAAGACAGTTGAATTCACCCCGGATGCCACATCTGTTGCAGATGCGTTCGTATACCTGATTACGCCGAAAATCGGCGCCAGGCTCGGTGGTGCACTAAAAGAAATCATACCAGCGGTAAAAAGCGGCAAATATGAAATCCATGGTGATAAACTGACGGCGGCGGGACACGAATTAAATTCGGATGAATTTGAAAACCGCCTGACGGTAAAAGCGGGGATTACGGGCGCGGCTCTGCCTGACAATACGGCGGCGATTGTGATTGATACGACCGTCACGTCGGAACTTGCGGCCGAAGGGTTGGCAAACGATGCGCTGCGCTTTATCCAGGACACACGAAAGGCCGCCGGCCTTGATGTGTCTGACCGAATAAAACTGACATACGCGGCGGATGCAGATTTATCGGCGGCGTTAGAAAATCATCGCGAACGCATCATGCGCGACGCATTAATTGTTGATATGAATGCGGGCGACGCCGCGGATTTTGACACCGTGATTGAAGGTCACAAGTTTGCAATCTGTCTGCAAAAGGCATAAAGGAGAAAACAAAATACATGAAAAAAATAATTTGGATTTTGATACTCTGTACTACGGCGATGCTGGGGTTCTATATGGGACTTGGCAGCGATATAAAACGCATGTCAAATCCGCAAAACACGGCACACAAATATGAAATATCCTATGGATGCCGTGATGCGGAACCAATTTACAACAAGAACGATAAAATCATCGGATATTTTGCAAAGTGTCTATGTTTTATTTCCGATGACACGCGCAAAGCGACATTCTGGGACCTTGAATCAGTAAACCACCTGGAATTCCAGGCGGCGAACGCGGTGGACGCAAATACATTGTGTGAATCGGGGTGCCCAGCACTGTGTGATAAAAAAGTTGGCGACGAATTGCATAAAAAACCGAATTTTGAAATCCCGACACGGTGGTAACCCATGATGACACCAGAGCAGTATTTTAAGGCCGTACCCAAAACAGTTGATATGAATATTCGGTCCGAACTCTATTCCACGAACGAATTCACGTTCGCAGTGGCAGTGATTTTGTCCGCCCAGGCAACCGATAAAAAGGTGAATGAGGTGACGCCCGCCCTATTCCGCGTCGCGCCCACACCCGCAAAAATGCTGGCGCTGGGGGAAGACGGATTAAAAGAGTATATTCGTGTCATATCGTTTTTTAACAACAAGGCGCGCAGTATTATGAGACTTTCGGCGCAATTGATGAATGAAGACGGTGCAAATGAAACGGACTACAAATTTCCGAAAAAATATCATGACCGCGAACAACTAATGAAACTGCCGGGCATTGGGCAAAAGACCGCAAATGTTATTATGAACGTTATGTGGGGAATGCCGAATATCGGGGTCGACACACACGTATTCCGCAACGCGCACCGGTACGGCTGGGTTGGGGTTGATGCCAATACGCCTGAAAAGGTAGAGGAAAAATTACTGCAAATCATTCCAAAAAAATATCATGCAATGGTAAATCACGTAATGGTTCTCCATGGCCGCTATACTTGCAAAGCACTGCGCCCACAATGTGCGTCATGCCCCGTTGTCGGAATTTGCACCGCACACGACAAGACTGCTTAATATTAAAAACTGTACGTCACCCCCAGACCATAAAAGGCATAGGAATTATTTTCATCAGCCGTATTGGCATTGGAAAAGTGTTGAATAAAAAATTCACCGCCCCAATGTTTGGTAAATCTGTATCCGGCAATCAATTTGAACTGGAACAATAATTTCGCCCCCAGGCGTTCATTCTGTTTTGCCTGCAGCCCCACACCCGCACCTGCAGACAGGTACCAATTGCACCCATACAGCAGCGCCACGTCACCCGACGCAAAAATCATAGGGATTGAATAATCCGGCCAATCCCAGCCGTATTTTTTCGCCATACCAACCGTTTCACCAAAATTCAACGACTGGCGCGCGGGCAACTTGAAAAACGTTGTGGGCTGGGAATATTGAATATTCGGCAACATATAAAACGGCACAAATTGTTCAGGTGGCGGAATAATGAATCCGCTGTTTACGCCCTGGCCTATATTTACGGCAATCTGGTTTTCATTTTCACCCATAAACGGGTTAAACGCATGCGCCGGGACTACACACACCACACATACTAAACCACCCAAAATTGCCACGATTTTTTTCATACGAAAAATATATAACATAACACTAAATAATGCAACAACATTCATTAAACAACACAATAATTAATTATATGAACAAAATCCTGGACTGTATATTACTTATACAGTCCGGTCTTTTTTGCCACATCCCACCAATATTCGGAAAACACGGGGCGCTGTCCCTGGGCACTCCACGGCTTAATCCAATTTGAATAATGCATAACGACCAGGTTATGACGTAAATCCTCTAATTCACGGGTAGAATATAGTTTGAATACCCGGCGTCCCATATATGTCTGAAAATTATACCGCAGGGGCAAATAAATTGCACGGCCACGTGTGGTAAAATTCAACAAATCCTGATCTGGATGGCGATAGTTTTTAATTTGCGCAACCCCAACCCATTTTTCATAAAGTTTTTCCGCGCGAATTTGCTGCAAATTCAAAACCAGAAAGCCTGAATTCATATATTTGTTCCCATGCGCAGGCACACCCGCGACCAGGTTCTTACCCATGTCAATCCTCGCAAGTTCCACCAAATCACGAAAAAATATTGTATCAATATCCGCATAAATTATTTTCTCGACATCTGGCAGCAATTTCGGCAGCATCATTCGATACCATATTGAAACCGGCCATCCGGCGCGGCGCGCCGCGTCAAAATCATGATTTGCCGGCAAAAAAGTCATCGTGGAATCGGTATGCGCCACCATTTTCTCAATCGTGCGTTTCTGCGCAGCGGTTACAGTATCGTCAACAACGCAATATACTGCATAATTGCAAAGCCCCGCCGCCGCATCAACCAGCGATCGCACCGCCACCGCGGCCAGATTTGCACCCCGCCCATCAAAACAGAACGCGATATCGATTGGCCTTGCATACTTTTTCAAAGGCACATCCTGCACACCAACAGATTGGATAAAATCATGAAATCTTATTTTATCGCGCACATATCTGCGCTTTATCTTCGACCTAAAAAATATTGATGCTGTTTTCGCGACCTGTTCGCGAAATTTCCAATGTTTGTACATTTGCATACTCCTTGTGTTGAAATAATTAAAGCCGTTTTAAATAAAACGGCAGGAGTTTCAACACTATCGTATGCGCAATAGCGCGATGTTTTCAATATATGGCATCGCACTCCTGCCACTTGCAGGAGCATTTAACGTCCGCCAAGACGCGCATACAATGGGTGTTGAATCCCAACGCCGGAATACCCGACGTCAAATTAATAATAACCGGGGTGGGTCGCAAAATCAAACGAATTGTTTCTTGCATTTAAAAAAATGTCTGTTATAATGCGGTGCATTGGCGGGGTAGCTCAGCTGGTTAGAGCAGTGGAATCATACTCCACGTGTCGGGGGTTCAAGTCCCTCTCCCGCTACCAAAATTCAAGCCGACCTTGTGTCGGTTTTAATTTTTAATATAGGGACGAAGAACCCCCGAACAAAGGGGGGGGGCAAACAAGCAAATAGGCATGTGGAAACATGCCGGTCGCGGTGGCGAATTTGCGATAAATGCCCGGAATTTGTTGCAAATATCATTTTTTCCTGATATAGTGAAATTGAACATCGGCGGGATCCGGTGTTCGGGGCCTTGATAAGCCCAAACAACTCGGCATAACCGGACGCTTTAGCATAACGCTCCTATGGTTATTGTCGTTAATATCCCTGATCTTAAATGGTCGGGGTGCCGTTGCCATACAACAGGCGAAAGTCGAAAGCAACGGGATCACTAGTTGTTTGATTTATCAACACCCCGACCGTCATCTTGCTGACGGTCTTTGTTCTTATATTCAACAAAGCGATGGGCAGATGACCAAACAATGGCTTTTTCAGCATAATTGGACAATGCGGGTATCAAAATGCGTTATTTATTGTAAAAATATATACGGCGCCAATCCAAAATATCAAATTATTTTTAACTTTATTGATGGCGAAAAATATTCGGTGGATTTTAGCGACCGGCGCGCCCGCGATAATCATTTCAGATTCTTTGTCCGAATGATGCAACAAAATTATGCCGACCCATACACATCTTACCTGCATTGGGCGGGGCATATATTATCATTATGTATAATTGTGTTTATGGCGACAATTATTTGCGTGCCTAATTTATAAAATGGCGGCTTATTTTTAATTATTTCAATGGGGCAAGTTCGCGTATTTCTTCTGTCATGGGATTATAAATGCGCGGTGTGCCCGTATAACCCAATATCGCATGATGCGACGGTATCAAAAATTCCGGCAGCGGCGCTGCCTCGCCCATGGCCATATAGCCGGACAAACGCGAATCCTGCCATGCCGGTTGATGGTCGGCCTCAATCGGTCGGTGATACCATCCCTGATATATAACCAATTGTTTTTTCTTATCCAGGCGCATAATGTCCATAGGCGTAAACAGCAATTCTTTCTTTGTCACCTCAACTTCCTTGCCGTCGGGACCCTTTTCTTTCTTTTTCTCCATCTTTTCGCCCATCATGTTCGAAAATCTTGTGGCGGTGTCCGGGTCATTTTGGCGCAGAACAATTTTTGCCGCGGTTGTTGAAATGATAGTTGCCGCCGCATCATTACCATATTTTTCAGCAATCTGGTGCAAATCCTGGCCGATTATCAGATATGAAATCGATTGTCCACGCCCAAGGTCTGGACCTTGAATCACAGCCTCAAGTTTTTGCATTTTCGGCATTTCATCCAACACGAACAACACAGGATATGGCCCCATTTTTTCGCCATTCGCCCCGACCTGATTTGGAATATTTGCCAACAGGAAATTTGACATCAGTTCGATAAATATACCCGTAATTGGATTCAATGCCTGGGCATCAACCATGTTTATCGATAAATAGACCGTCACCGGTTTCATCTTGCCATCACGCGGGTCAATCATGCCACGCAAATCTGCAAAATGAAAATCCGAATGGCTGGTGCGGTTTTTAACCGCCGCATTACGGAATATCGACAACCCGGCCATTGCGGTGGACAAAATAGAGCCGCGTTCCTTGTCCGGGGTGTTCGCCAACTGGGTCAGTTCCAAAATTGATCGATGCGCATACGCATAGCGGCGCGCCTCTTCCACTGCGCCTTGCAGCAAATCTTTCATCGGATCGGCCATCATAACCATCTGGTCACCTTGGCGACGGCGTTCCTCTAAATTCTGGGCAATGGCAATCTGTGACGCGTTTAACCAGTCCAAAATCATGGAAAGCGACGCCTCGCGACCAACCCACGCATCAGGAATATTTTCCCAAGTACCAACATGGACATAGTTGGCCGCATTTAGTTCCCCACGCGCCAGCAGCGCACTTGCCGCATATGCGTTCGGGTCATTCATCATTGATAAATAATAATCGGAAAGAACCGCCGCATCTTCGGCGTTAAATTCGCCGGATTGAATGCGTGCGTAAAAATAGTCGTCCGCCTTGGCACGTTCTACCTTGGAAACAATGAACTGCACCATACCAGACAGTGCCGCACGACCAGAAATAGTCCAGTGCGGGTCAGCTGATGAAGAAGTGTTGTCCGGAATTAACACCTTGCACATGGAATCAATGTACAAATCGCGTTGTTCTGTATTAAACGGGACGTGTTCAGGCGACAACGGGTTCCACGATGGGTAATATATTCCGCGCGCCGGGTCATCTTGCCCCGCCCAATTCATGATAAACGTCGGTCCGATTGACGCACGATATGCTGATGATTTTTGTTTCAATTCCGGTTTCGGGTCATTGATAATCATTGAAACATCGGTCGTGTCAAAAATAGTCGGCAAAACGACACCCTGTGTCTTACCGGTTCCGGGGGGTGCCACGCATAACGTCGACAGACATTCATTGAACATCAGCGGCTTTTTCTTGAAATACCCCAAAACCATCATGAACCCATTCAGCAGACCCATTTTTTCAATATCTTCCTTGTTCGCCTTGCGCGATGTTTTTTCTTCAAACTTGTCCTTGGCGTTGGGGTTAAACTCCTTGGTCAATTCGCCGTCCGACATGAAATAATACGCAACAATCGGTATCAGTGGCGCCATACACATCATATCAGTTCGCATTACGGAACGCATAATCCACGCGGGAATTTCCGCCACGACGGACAAGCCGCCCGTCATCAGCATATTTGTCAGATAAATTTTTGTCCAATGTGCCGTGGCCGGCGACCAACCATAGCGCCAGATATGCTCTGCCACAAATGAAAATCCGAATGCCAACGCGCACGCAATCCATATCCCAATCGCCCAGCGCAGCATCCAGAACTCGCGCGCCATTGGGACACGTTCGTGTTCCTTATATGCGCTGGACTTGAATATATTCAGGCCCTTGCCCTTTCCACCGGCGGATAAAATCTTGAACTTGTCTGGCATTGTGTTATGATTATATCAGAAAAAAAGCCAATTATAAATCAGGAATTAAAAAAATATTATGAAAAATATTCCACGTATCTTTATCGGAAACGATTTGCATGAAAACATGGAATTGCCGGCCGGTGATGATGCGGCGCACTACCTGCGGCGCGTTATGCGAACTGACAACTTTCTGGCGTTTGGGGCGGGGCGTGAATTTAACGCGGTGCTTTCTGCCGACGGGCGGCGCTTTATTATAGGGGCACAAACGACGCACACCGACCCGTCGGGACATGCAACGCTTTATTTTGCACCGATAAAAAAGACCGATGATTTGATAAATATGGCAACGCAAATGGGCACGGCGCGATTTGTCCCCGTAATAACAGAACGCACAACCGCGCACCACATAAACTGGAATCGCATGAAAAAAATCGCGATTGAGGCCGCCGAACAATCAAACAGAAACAGCGTACCGGAAATAGCACAACCGGTAAAATTTGCAGATTTGGATTTATCACGACTTGCATTTGCGGACGAACGCGCCGCGTACGGGCGCGATTTAACGGCAAATATCAATGCAAATTCAATTCTTGTCGGACCCGAGGGCGGTTTTTCCGATGCAGAATTTGCCGCATTGGACGCGGCGCACGCCCAGGGCATGTCACTGGGGCGCACAATACTGCGCGCGGAACTGGCGGCGGCGGTAGCTATAATGAAAATAAACAAATGAATATAAGAATTGCAAAATTTATCGCAGACGCCGGCGTTGCATCACGGCGCGGCGCCGAACAAATGATAGCGGACGGCCGCGTTTCGGTGGGCGGCGTCACCATCACGACGCCCGCATTTTTAGTCGACGACACGGCACATGTATTTGTCGACGGACGTGAAATACGGCGCGCGAAAAACATTGAAATATTTGCGTTCAACAAACCAATAAACACAATGACAACAACGCGTGACCCGATGGGGCGGCCAACCATATATGACGTCATACCTGAAAAATACCGACATTTGAAATACATCGGACGACTGGATTTCAAAACAACGGGACTGATTCTGTTGACCAATAGCGGGGACGCGGCACGACGTCTAACGTTGCCAACATCCGAAATACCGCGAACATATATTGCGCGCGTTGGGGGCGACACGTCAAATTTGGATTTGGTTCGGCGCGGTATAACGGTTGATGGAATAAAATACAAGCCCATGAAAATATCCATAATGAAAAACGGTGATTTGCGCGTGACCGTAACCGAAGGGAAAAAGAATGAAATCCGCATTGCCTTGCGCGCGGCGGGTGCACCGGTAAAGAAACTGCACCGGGTGTCATTTGGCAACATTGAAATTGGCGATTTAGCCCCCGGACAAATTCGCCGCATTCCACAGAAAGATATTGACGCAATACTAAAAACCCACTAATATTAATTTCAAGGAAGGGAGTTTTTATTATGAAAAAAAATACCACAGCCAAAAATTCAAAGGCAAAACGTGGCGCCCCCAAGACGCAGGCTGCAAAACCGGTCGTGGCACCATGCAAATCCGCCAAACCATGCTTTAACCCATGGTCGCTGTCGATTTATATATATTGGTTTATAATTTTGTTCTTTATCGCGGCAACGTTCTATATTCTGGGACGCAGCCATGGCGTTTTAACAAAAACAAATGCACCCGTTGCAGAAGAAACCCTGATGCAGGGCAACGACTATTATAATTCTGGCAAATCGAAAATGCTAAACGGGGATTTGGATGGCGCGATTGCGGAACTTACCACCGCGATTGAGGCAAATAATGCAACAAACGACGCATATATACTGCGTGGTGAAATATACATGCAATCGGGCAATTACCGTGCGGCGTTAAACGACTTTAACACAGCGATTGAAAACGATGCAACCAATGGCGTTGCATATTATGATCGTGCGTTACTAAACACCAGATTAGAAGACTATAACGCTGCATTGAACGATATAAACAACGCACTGGCATCGGTCGCATCAAACCCGGACAGCATACTGCAACTGCGCGACCTGTATGCAAAACGTGGTCAATTAAACCTGTGGCTAAAGAACTGGGATGGCGCGGTTGCCGATTATACAAATTCGTTGGCACGACCAGACGGCGTTGTTAACCCGTCGGTTTATGCAGAACGTGCCGAGGCATACACCGCCCTTGGTAACTATGCGGCCGCAATCAGTGACTATGAATCAGCCGTACGCGTTATTTCCGAACAAATCCAGGGCACTGCAACAATGGACGCACGTGAGGCGCAATCCGCACGCGCAATGGGCTATTTTGAAAAATCTGCGGCATTGAACCTGCAATTGGGTAACATCGCCGCCGCCCGTAGTGATTTGGAATCCGCACGAACAATTGCAACCGCACTAAATGATACGGAAACAGTTGAACGTTTAGAAGGATTGATTTCAGAATTAAACTAAAAAACAAAATCCCCGGAAACGGGGATTTTTAATTATGTATGCGTATCAAAACGCTATCCGCATTCCGGCCGCAACAAACGGCGTTTCGGTCGTCATACCGATTGACATCCATCCGTCCACATTTTCACTGTATTTATATCTAAAAGATGCGACAACCGTATGGTCTGTGTAATCGGGCGCGTCTTTGTGCCAAATCCCGGTATCAGAAAAGATATAAGATAATGATACACTGTAATTCAAAATATCATAACTGACCCCGGTACCCAGTGCCAATCCATCCGCGGCGCGTCCAACAGGTTTTTTATCATATATCGCACGCCCGTTCAGCCCCCAAACCCAACTGTTGTACTGCAGGTTCATTCCAACAGACGCTTGGGCGCGCCAATCGGCAGTAATACGCGAGGTGTAATTGTCCGTGCGGTAATTGTCGGGACGTTCCATAAAAGACGCAGCGAACGAAAACGCCGTCTTTGTCTTGCCGGCCGAACTTTTTATTTTAAGCCCCATGTCCACCGCATAATCAAAATCATCCGTTCCCCCTGCGAACGATACACCGCCCTGCATGGCGCCCATTTGCGCACTGGCCAAATTAAGGCGCAATGCCCGCCGCCCAGTGGTCAGAATAGTATCTGCAATAACAGGACCGTCGGCGTGAATTTTTTTATAAAAAAGTGGCTTATCATTAACGCGCAGCCCACCAACATCCGGCAGCCCCAACCCAAGCTTTCGTGCAATAGAATCCATAACCCCCACTTCCATGCGTGCAACACCGCGTGCGTCAAAGAAACCGAACGCCTCGCGCAGGGGGCGGTCTTCATCCAATGCCGCCGCATCAATTGAATACACGGCGCCAAAGGAATATGCGTTTGTCACACGGTAATCAAATTGCGCGCGTGCGCGAAAATCGCCAATAAAATCCGGCTTATCAAAATCCGGTTCAATCATGCCCGCCGTGCCATATCCGGATATTCGCAGACTTGCGCGCCCCGTTTCAAACTCAATTGCATTGGCAGGCACCGCGTACGCCGCAAAAAGGGCGGCCATAAAACATATATTGGCTTTCATATATCAACCTTGGGTTTCTTTTAATATTACGTCACGCAGTTTTGTGTATGCGCGTTCTTCTATCTGGCGTACCCGTTCACGCGAAATACCGTATTTCTGGGCCAGTGATTCTAGTGTCGAAACAGGCTCGGTCAGGCGTCGCGCGGTTAAAATTTCACGGTCGCGCGGCGGCAAATCCGCCAAATGCCGACGCAGCAAATCATACCCACGGCGGCGAAATTCCATGTTCTCTGCCATTTCTTCTATATTGGTGTGGGAATCGGGCAAATTAGATAATATGTCACGGGCGACGCCGTCATCACTGTGCATGGGCGCGTTCAACGACACATCGCGTGCGCCAACGCGCGTCGCCATACGACGGACATCGTTTTCCGGCACGTCCAGATATTCGGCAATTTGCCGCGCCTGCTCATCCGACAGGTTCGCATCCATAATCCCCAACGCACGCTTTGCCCGCGACAGGTTAAAGAACACACGCTTTTGATTTGCGGACGTACCGATTTTAACAATCGACCAATTATTCAATATGGTTTCATAAATTTCGGCGCGAATCCAGAACATGGCGTATGTGGAAAAACGGAACCCCTTTTCTGGGTCAAATTTCTGTAGCGCCTGCATCAGCCCCATATTCCCGCTGGCAATCAAATCAGTGACCGGTATTCCATAATTTTTAAAATCATACGCCACGGATACAACCAGCCGCAGGTGACTTGCCACCAATTTTTCAGCCGCGATTTTATCCTGATTTTTTACCCATTGGCTGGCGTATTCATATTCCTCTTCGGCGGTTAAGATTGGAAATTTCTGAATAGTCTGGATATAGCGCGCCAACGACGCATCCGCGCCCACCGCCCCCACCGCGGGCAAACTATTTTGGGCAACCGGCAAAGCGTTCTTGATTTGCTTTTTCATAACTTTTATAGTATAGCAATAAAATATCAATTATCAAGCACAGGAGAATTTTCCATGGCAACGATTCTGGAACGAAATAAAAACGTAAAAGCACAAAAACCGCACAAGAAAACACGCGAAGAATACGCCGAAGACGCACTGTACCGCGAAGTATGGGAAGATGTTAATAACGAAAAGACAATGGCGTTTATCAAGAAATATGGTCGGTATCTGGCTGGGGCGGCGATTGCGCTATTGATTGTGGCCGTGGCAGTTCAAATCGGCTTGCGCACACACCGCGCACAAAAAATCGCCACTGCCCAAAATTACGAAGCAGCCCTGCTGTCCGTGGATGCGCCGGCATTGGCGGCAATTGGCGAAAACACATCGGGCGCAACGGCGGATTTGGCGCTGTTTCAATCATATCTGCTAGATGGTGATATGGAAAAACTTGAAAAACTGGCCAATTCGGGAAACACACGTGATTTTCGCGACCTGGCGCGGTTGCATATCGCGGCAATGCGCGGCGACGACATGACAGCTGCTGAAATGGAAGAATACCTGTCGGATTTGAACACAAAAAAATCACCGTTTTATTTTACAGGACGCTTAATTGTGGCGCAAAAATACCTGGCCGGGGGCGACCGGGCAAACGCCAACAAATGGCTGGATAAAATAATCACAGACGCCGACGCACCCGCCTCAATCAAGGGTACGGCCGAGGCATTACGTTAAAGAAACCAAAAACAAACGGAATAAAACATGCGTAAATCAATATTGTTCGCATTGTGTGCATTAACCGTCACGGGATGCGCCAAACATGACCCGATTTTACCGGGAATTCGCACCGATATTTTTGACGCGGGACGCGTAAAAATCCTAAATCAGGAAATTGAAAATCTACCACACGACGCGACAAAGTCAATAAACACCGACTGCCCATACCGGCAGGACGCGTCAAATGTCATCTGGCGCGGCGATAAAAAGATCTTTAGTGGATTTCCAACCAGCAATTCCGTTAAAAGTGTGCAAAGCCCTGTTTGTGACAATGCATTTATATACGCGGGACTTACCACCGGTGAATTGGTAAAGGTTAACGGCAAAACACGCGATGTCGCATGGGTTGCCGATATTTACCGCCCCAGCAATATGACCGGCGGCGCATCCGTATTGGATATTATTGCCCCGATACGCGTATTTGACGGCGCAGTGTATGCAGGCGGCCTGGGGGATGCGTTCTGTCGTATTAATCCAAAAACAGGTGCAAAAAAATGGTGTGCAAATATTGGAACGGCACACGCGTTTGAAATTGCGGGGGACGCGGCATTTGTCGCGGCGACGGATGGCAATCTTTACGCATTGCGCACCAGTGACGGGGCGGCATACTGGATGCGTCCCATAAAGACGCAGGATGCGGTTAAATACGCAAATAAAATCGTCACAGTCGGCAAACAAACGTTTAACGCCGAAACCGGTACGGAAATAAAATAGCCGATATTTTCATAAATCACACCCCGTGCAAATTAAATTTGCATGGGGATTTTTATATGCTATAATTCATACCGCAAAGGGAAACCGGCGCAGGGTCTAGAAAACCTTGGTAGCAGTCAGAAATGACTTAAAACATTACTCCATTGGTTGGAGGGTTGCGAATATATTGAATAAGCAACACTATGCTACATAGTTTCTAGCCTCCAGCCGTTTGGTTTTTCCAAACGGTTTTGTTTAATCAAAAACATGGAGTAAAAAATGACTGCATTAACAATGAAGGCATGGCAAATCGGACAGGCATTAAAATATGCGCGCAAGAGCATATCAATGCTGCACGATGATACGGCGCGCATGCTAAAAATAACCCGTGAAGAACTAACCCTATTTGAAAATGGCGAGGTTGAGATTCCAAAGCATATATTGGAAACGATATTTGCGATGGGGTTGATGATGATGCATACGCGTGCGATGCAGGTGGATTATCATCATATGGCGCGTCAATGGCGTTATATGCACACCAAGGTAATTGACCTGCAGAAGAAAGTACAAAAATTTGATAAGGCGCCAAATCCTGCGTTGCAGTGAAAAATCCCCCATTCGGGGGATTTTATTATTTACGCAGACCCAATTTTTTAATCAGTTCTTCGTAGTCGGCTGCATTCTTTCTCTTGATATACGCCAGCAGTTTTTTGCGACGGTTAACCATCAGCAACAACCCACGTTTTGAATGCTGATCCTTGTGATTGGCCTTCATATGTTCGGTCAAATTGCGAATACGTTCGGTCAAAACCGCAACCTGGGACGCAGCAGAACCGCCATTATCAACCTCGGTCGTTTTGTATTCTTTAATCAATTCCGACTTTTTTTCTTTTGTAACGGACATTTGTTTTCCTTTTTTTTATTAAATTGTTCGTTTTGGCCGCAACACACCACCGTCAACCACGCCAATTCCGATAAATATATTACCCGAATACACGCGATACCGGCCGGCCGCCACCGCCATATCAACAAAGCCACCGTTTCTATAAAATTCGGCCGCATTGTCGTCCAGATTCAAGACCGGAATGTCCCCCAGTCCGAAATCCATTCCCATCAGGTATGCCCCGATGTCGCCCCCATTATTAACCAGATTTTCCAGAAAATCAAGTTTTACGGCGTTTTTTATCGAAAAACCGTTTGTCATCGTCCGACGTATCATGTCAACTGTGGCCATTGTGCCAAGTTTTGCCGCAATATCACGCGCAACCGCACGTACATATGTCCCGCGCGCGCACCGCATGCGAAATTGAAACGACGCGCCATCCACCCCCAGCAAATCCAGCGCATCAATACGCACACGCCGCGCCGGCATATCGGGCGTGTCACCTCGGCGCGCCAATTCATATGCCCGGCGTCCGGCGATATGCACCGCGCTATATACGGGCGGAATTTGATTTAAATCACCGATAAAATCCGCCAATACACCGCGAACTGCGTCCGCGGTCGGAATAATATCATTGCGACGCACTACACGACCCGTTATATCCAACGTATCGGTTTCAAATCCAAACTGAACCCCAAACAGGTATTCTTTGACATCTGGCGCCGTATCTTCTACAAAGGGAATCATTTTTGTGGCGTCACCAATCGCAATTGGCAGCACACCCGACGCCATTGGGTCAAGTGTGCCGATATGCCCAAATTTTTTAATGCCAATCAGACGCGCCACGCGGCCACCCGCCGTGCGACTGAATATGCCCGCGGGCTTATCAAGCAAAACGAATACGCCTGCCGCCACCACTTTATTGCCTTTATCCGAACAAATCCAATTGCGCGGTGGGTTTATTATCCGCAATATGTGGATTTTTTGTGGTGCGCGTGCCGGCTTTTACCGGGTTTTTCGTGCCAAAATCGGGCGCCGGGGCGCATATGCTATCGGCCTCTAAACAATCAAGGACATGTTGTGCGCGCGCAACAACAGCCTCCGGCATGCCGGCCATTTTTGCAACCTGGATTCCATAAGAACGGCTGGCAACGCCCGGTATTATTTTATGCATGAAAATGATTTCATTGTTGTGTTCACGCACATCAATCGTCAGACACGTAACGCTATTCAGTTTACCCGGCCCCATACCGGCCAATGCCGTTAATTCATGGTAATGGGTTGCAAACAGCGTACGCGGACGCATTTCGTTCAAGAATTCCAACACCGCCTGTGCAATTGCCATTCCGTCATATGTGGCGGTACCGCGGCCAATTTCATCAAAGATAATAAATGATTTATCCGTTGCACGTCGCAGAATGTTGGCGGTTTCACTCATTTCAACCATAAACGTTGATTGACCCGCCGCCAAATTGTCCGATGCGCCAACACGGCTAAACAATTGGTCACAAATTCCAATTGTGGCGCGCGCGGCCGGTACAAAAGACCCCAAATGCATCAAAACCACAATCAACGCATTCTGGCGCAGGTATGTGGATTTACCGGCCATGTTCGGCCCGGTCAATAATGCAATCGGCATTTCATTTAAATTGCAGTCATTTTTAACAAAGTTGTCACCGCGCGGGCGCAGAACCCATTCAATAACCGGATGCCGGCCGCCGATAACATCAAATTCGTTGTTATCTGTTATTGTCGGACGTACCCATTCATACTGCGCCGCACATTCGGCCAATGCGCACCATACATCAACATCGGCCAGCAAATCCGCCGCCCCCAGCAAATCGTCCGCGCACGCACGTATCTTATCAATAAAGGCGGCGATAATTTCGGATTCTATACCGGCGGCTCTTTCCGCGGCGCTGCGCACGTCATTGTCCAAATCAATCAGGCGCGGCGTTGTAAAACGCATATTGTTCGCCATTGTTTGACGGTGGATAAATCCCGCGTCCGGCGCCATTAACGTGTCCGCACGGGCACTTGGCACCTCTATAAAATACCCCAGGATATTATTATATTTAATTTTAAGGGTTGAAACCCCAGTTGCCGCGGCATATTCCGCCTGCATTGTGGCAATAGTTTCCTTGGCCCCATGAGCCAAGCGTCGCATATGATCCAGTGATGCGTCAAATCCGTCGCGAATTACCCCGCCATCACGAAAAAATGTCGGCATTTCATCGGACAAGGCGGAATTTAATTCCGCACCAAGCCCATCGTGCGTGTTCATCTCGCTAAAACGTGCGATAAAGCCGTCGTCCAAACGCATACCCATTATCTTTGCATTCGGCAATTCTGTGACAAAGCGCGCCACCTGCCGCAAATCGCGCGGTGCGCCACGCCCCGTCAATAGTCTTGTCAAACTGCGTCCCACATCGGGCAAACGCGACAATGTAACCGAAGCCATGCCCGCAATATCACGGTTCAGCAACAGGTGGCCAATATGCTCTTGACGGCGGCGAATTTCATCAGGGTCGGATGACAGCATACGCAAATAAGAACGCAGTTTGCGCCCGCCCGCCGCCGTACGTGTTAAATCCAACACATCAATCAGACATGCGCCACCATCGTTTATGGGCGCGTCTATTTCCAGGCTTTTCCATGTTGCGGCATCAACCAACAACTGATTACCGCCGCAAAACGAATGGGGTGCACGAAAGATTATGTTCGCCCCGCGCTGTGTATTAAACAAATATCCGGCCAGCAGCGCAACCGCACTTTCACACGCGACGCCTTCACCAGATATTGCGCCGCCAAATATACGTGAAACAATTTTACCAATGTCCTGACGGGTATATAACTTTTCATAAACAGGCGTCGTTTTAAATAATCCGCGCAGTTTCATAACCGGTTCTGTTTCGGCGGCGGCGGCCGGATAAATAACCTCGGCCGGGTTAACGCGTACCAAATCGTCAATCAAATTAGTTGTTTTTCCGACAAAAAATTCACCCGTTGAAATATCGCACCCGGCAATATCAAATCCGCCGTCGGGCATGGGTAACACCGCAACCAGAAAATTTGAATTCTTTGGTGTCAGCAAATTTTCATCCGTCAGCGTTCCCGGCGTCAACACGCGTATAACCTTGCGTTCTATGTACTTATGGCCACGTTCCTTGGCCTCGGCCGGGGTTTCCATTTGTTCAACCAGCGCAACCTTGTGCCCTGCACGAACTAGGCGTCCGAAATAATTATCCGCCGCATGCCACGGAATGCCACACATCGGGATATTTTCGCCG
This sequence comes from uncultured Alphaproteobacteria bacterium, assembly GCA_947053455.1. Taxonomy (GTDB): domain Bacteria; phylum Pseudomonadota; class Alphaproteobacteria; order Rs-D84; family Rs-D84; genus Enterousia. Next base: position 176,425 of record CAMRSV010000001.1, on the reverse strand, counting down.
TCCGGCATGGTTGCCGTCCCACGCTGGGTCAAGACCAGTCCCAATGTTTCGCTTATTACGCGTGCGTCGTCAAAAAACGCCTCGTAAAAATCACCCAACCGGAACATCAGCAGCGCATCGGGATTTTCCGATTTCATGTCAAGGTATTGCTGCATTACCGGACTTATTTTTTTCTCCGCCACAATAAATCCATTTGTTTAGAAATATTTAATTGATTACGCGTTGACCTTCAGCGTTTCGATTTTTAATTCAGCTTCTTTGAGCAATTGCTCGCAATATGCTTTTAATTTAATGCCCTGCTCATACGCAGCCACGGCATCAGACAGCGGCATTTCACCGCTTTCCATTTTTTTCACCAGTTCAATCAACTGCTTGTAAGCCTCTTCAAAAGACAATTTTTTTTCGTCCACGTCCTATCCTTTTATTCATCTTCAAGATACAAAATAAAAATCAGAATTTCTATAAAAAAATCAGAAGCACAAAATAAATTAGAAAAGCGCAAACATGTGAAAAACGGGTTGCCTAGTACATATACACTACCTAAACAACCCGTTTTTTTCGCAGATATGCCGCTATAATTTATTTAGATGGGGCAACGATAATTGATTTTGTCCGTTCATCCGGCTTTGACTTTGCCTCCAGCGTTCCGCGCGCACCAATAATTTCCAAAATGCGTGCAAAAAGTTCTGGAACCGCATCCTTACCGCGTGCCAAAACCTTTTTAGAACCGCGCGTCATAACAGCAATTTTTACTTTGTTACCGCCGTCCAAGAATTCAAAAACCTTTTTCATTTTTATATTCAGGTCGTTTTCCTCGATAAATGGTTTTACCCAAGGTTCCTTCATTTCGACCGTTTTTTGGTTTTTGCGTGCCTCGTTTGCACGTTTTTTCTGTTCGTATTTGAATTTGCCGTAATCCATTATTTTCACAATTGGCGGTGTGGAGTTGGCATTGATTTCAACTAAATCCATTCCTTCGTCCATTGCCATTTGCAACGCAGCAGATGTCGCCATTGTGCCCAGATTTTGCCCATCTGCACTTATGACCTGAACCATTTTGGCAAAAATCCGATTATTCATGCGCGGGCCCGTGTCCCGGCGATTATCACGGTTATTTGTTGTTTTAATTGTATGCTCCTTTTAATATGCCATGAAATTATTAACTATAATTGGGCACTTTTCAACAAATTTTGCACAACCTGCAACGCCGCCCACACATCACGCTTTGCCGCTGGTTTTAGCAATAGATAGTTTGGATGATAAATCGGCATGCAATCCGCGCCAGATGGCAATCGGGTTATTTGCCCATGCCCACGCCCCAGGGCAACATTGGCAATCTCTTGTGCGGCCAATGTCCCAAGCGTTAAAATAACACGTGGCCGCAGCAGTTCAATTGCCCTATCCACAAATGGCCGCGACAGGTCTAGTTCTTCCGCCGTCGGTGTTCGCCCCCCCGGCGTTCGCCAAAACAACATTGGAACAATTGACACCACGTCGCGCGTCAATCCAATTGCAGACAACATCTTATCCATAAGTTCGCCCGCCCCCCCGGACAAAATGCGCCCCGTTGCGTCATCTTCCGTTCCGGGAATATCGGTAATTATCACCATTGAATCCTGGACATCGGCGATATGCGGCAAAACAACATTTGTTGCACCGGCGCGCAGTGGATGGTTAAATTCGCCAATCATGCGGCACAATGCCCGCATGTCACCGGGACGCGCCGCCATTGCGCGCGCTGTTTCCACCGAAATGGGCCGCACCGGTGCCACCGGCGGTACAACAGATGCACGCGTGCGCGACACGGCCGATGGCGGAACACAATGTGTCTGCGCGATATTTTTTTGCGCCCCACCGTCATGAACGGTTGCCGCCGCGACATCAGCCATCAATGCCGCGGGTATTTCATTTATCTCCCACTTAACACCGGCCAGTTCCAAATCACGCAACATATCCAACGACATTTTGTTTTCCCCTTGATTTCGCCATTATTTTATTATACACTAAAACACGAGCAACAGAAACTCAAGGGAGTATTTTCATGAAAATTAAAAACTTTGCTTTGTTGGCTGGCGCAGCGGGCATTTTGGCTGCTTGTGGTGGCTCTAATATCGTTGAACCGGCGGACCTGAATGACCAGCGTGTATTCTTTGCGTTCAATTCGTATGAAATTTCTGACGAAGCGCGCGATAACCTGCTGGGTCAGGCTCTGTATATGAAAAACCATGCAGATACCAAGATTCAAATCGCTGGTAACTGCGACGAACGCGGTTCAAGCGAATACAACTTGGCGTTGGGCGCACGTCGTGCGAACGCAGCCAAGACTGTTTTGGTAAAAGATGGTGTTGAGGCAAACCGTATTTCCACAATTTCTTATGGCAAAGAACGCCCGTTGGTTAAAGGTACTGGCGAAAATGTCTGGAAATGGAATCGTAACGCCACAACAACTGTTAAATAATAACAGTTACGTTGTTTAAGCGCGGACAATTGTCCGCGCTTTTTTTATAAATATTCATATATCATCATCAAATTTTAACTATATTGACCATTTGCCATTAAAAATACCGGCACTTTATGAAATCAAGCAGATAAGCATATCACCACAGACAAAAAAAAAACGCACATAATGACATAAAATATGAAAATCACCCGGCTGTGGCGATATATTATAGGTAAATAAAATACTAAAACAGACCAAAAATGCAGATAAAGGTATTAAAATACTGTAATCTGCCCGCAACTGGGGGCATCAGATGAAAAATCCCCGTGCCCCTAATTAAAATCAAATGCCTTGATGTAAAACAAACCATCCGCCCATGACCAAGCATTATGGATGCCATTATTAAAAAAACATATATGCCAATCCCCATTGATGACATATTAAAGATAAATAAATACCCAACACAGTCCTAAAAACCACACATAACCATATAAAATACGCAATCTATTTAACAATATTGACAATAAATTCAAGACAACAAATAAGTAATACAACTTTTTCCCTAAAAACCACAAAAAACAGGTTGACAAACACGGCAATATGTACCGGTATTATCTTTACCCTACATCACTATAACTTTGCAATAAATCCCTACAAGCCGCAGAAAACCTGAAAAAAATCATAGAATCATTATACTTATTTAGACTAAAAAATACAATGAAATAACAAAAAGGTCTTTTTTATTGACAACACGATTATTGGTACATATATTATTTGGCAAATGTTTAAGAAATGCGGTAATATTTACGGAAATTTCATCATCAACAAGCATGCTTTTTTTAATATTATTTTATATTTTTTTAGCATCCAATCATGAACCGCACAAGAAAAACGGCTTTTTCAAATCGGCATTTTATTAAAAATTAACAAAATACACTCACATTTTGCATATATCTATCGATATAGATATTTTATAAATTAAAATACCGGTATTTGCCGACAATTTTATAACAAAATCATACGCAAAAAATTGTATTTTAACCGTACATTAGGCCTTAAAAAACATATGTTTTATAAAGAATTACTAATAAAAAGCCATCATGACACAACCATTTGATAAAAAAAACGCCACCACACAGTCATGCAATAACGCCATATACATTTTAGATAAATCCGCTTATCATATAGCAAGATTTATACCCCACAAAAGCACACTATAATATGGCAAAAAAACACCTGAAATATGGCTGTTTTTGCGCCGACAAACACGGCAATATGTACCCGCAAAAATCCTTTGAAACGATTCAAGAAATTTCTAAAAACCGCAGAAAACCGGTATTTTTATACATTTTACTAAAATAAAATTGACAAAGCTTTTGTTTGTAATGCAATATTTATCAATATGGCCTTTTTGACTTTACACAATTCATGAAAATTCATATAATCTTTATATCGCGGTGGGTTACCGCGGCAGGGCCTGAGAATCCCTATTGCACACGTCGGAATATATTTGTGGCGTATCATGCCGTTTTTATTACGACGATAAACAAACTCCTGACCACGGTCAGGAGGGCGATTAAATAACCAATAAATCGTGCAATTCGTGCAATTGTTCTCAGCCTCCTGACCACCAAAAAAACCTGGTGGTTTTGTTTTAACCAATAAAGAGGCCAAAAATGACAAAATTTATACCGTTTTTTATTCTTGCGTTTGCATTTATTACAACAGCACAAGCCTCGTTAACATGCCCAGATCAATTAGAATGCTGCGCTAATAAAGAAAGCGGTTATTGTTGCCCGAGTCTGGAAACAGAAACAACATACTCTTGCCCAACTGGCTGGATATTATCATTGACCGGAAACACCTGCACGCGTATAAAAGACCGGGAAACCAGCGATAATAAGGGATATTACTCGCAAACATATGGCACATGCGCTGCAACCCCATCAAGAGAAACATGCTTTTACTATACAAACCACACGCCAGGAGGCATAAATAAATGTTTTATATGCAGCTATCTTTATCCTGGGGACAAAATTTAAAATATACTAAAGGAAGTTTATATGCTAAAAAAATCATTATTTTTTGTTTTATTTGCCATGGGGCCTGGCATAGCATATGCCGCCTGCGTTGCAAACCCAATATCTTATACCGCATGCAAGGCGGGATATTACCTTGAAAACGGCCAATGCCTGCCCTGTCCGGATGGCGGCACATCTGCCGACCGAAATAAAACCGGCAAGACCGCCTGCTATCTGCCATCAGGCACCCAGAAATCAGATTCAACCGGTGATTTCCAATACACGGCAAACTGCAATTATTCTAATTAAAAAACACCGGCAAATGCCGGTGTTTTTTATATATTTATTTGGTTAATCTTTCAATTAATTCACGCATCTGTGTCCGGGTTGAAAATTGTATCACAAACTGCCCTGCACCACCGCGTCGTTCCTGTAATTTAACCGGCGCCCCAATTGCGGATTCCAACTGCCTTTCTATTTCACAAATTTCATCAGCCTGCATGCCGCTACTTGTGCTTGCGCGGCTTGTGACACATCGGGCGCCACTTTTTACGCGTTTCTGTGTTTCGGAAACTGATAATTTTTCTGCAACAATTTCACGCGCAATCTCTGACGGGTTTTCTGCCACTGAAATTGTTCGGGCATGTGACGCGGAAAGCGCCCCATCCTCCACCATGACCTTTACATCAGCCGGCAAAGCATCCAAGCGCATTATGTTTTTTATATAACTTTCTGATTTTCCGATAAGACGCGACACATCTGCCAATTCGTATCCGCACTTTTCCATCAAGTTTTTATATGCAGCGCCCTCTTCTATTGGATTTAGATTTTCACGCTGCACATTTTCAATCAATGCAATTTCCATTGCATTTTCGTCATTCAAAGTCTTTACCAGCGCGGGTATTTCGGACAATCCAGCCATTTTGCTAGCTCGGTAACGGCGTTCACCGGCGACAATTTCGTACAAATACGGGCGCCCTGACACCGCACGCAGCAATATTGGCTGTAAAACACCCTTTTCTTTGATAGATGCTGCCAAATCCGACAATTCATTATCAGAAAAAGTCTTGCGTGGCTGATCAGGGTTGGCGCCAATTTGAACTATTGGAATCTGCTTTACAACAACGCGCTCTGCACCGGTTAAAATCGATATATCGGGAATTGTCCCCATTTCATTTTTTAAGTCGGCCAAGCCGCGTCCCAATCCAAATTTAGACATTTGTTAAATCCCCTTCTGTTTTTTGAACAACCTCTGTCGCGACGCGCAGGTACGCCTGGGCGCCACTTGAATTAAAATCATAAAACAATGCCGGCTTGCCGTGACTTGGTGCCTCGGACACACGAACATTACGTGGGACAACGGTTTTGAAAACCCGGTCACCAAACGTATTTCTTACATCTTCGTCAACCGCTCGTGTCAAGCCATACCGTTTGTCGTACATGGTTAGCAAAACCCCCAGAATTTCCAAATTAGGGTTCCATTTTGTCTGAACCTCTGAAATTGTGTTGACCAGGTGCTGAATACCCTCCAACGCGAAGAATTCGCACTGTAACGGGATTATTACCGCGTCGGCTGTCGTCAGCGCATTTAGCGTCAAATACCCCAACGCCGGCGGACAATCCAATAATATGTAATCATAATGGTCGCGCACGGACGCCAATGCGTCACGCAAACGATATTCACGGTTATCCATATCCAGCAAATCAACCTCTGCCCCAGATAGTGCCTGGGACGATGGCATAATATGCAGCCCCGGCACCGCAGTTGATAAAATGTTATCAGCCGCCGACGCCATTCCCATTATAACGCCATAAACACTTTGTCGATGTGATGCGCGAACAAACCCAAGGCCCGTTCCTGCATTACCTTGGGGGTCTAAATCAATTAACAACACACGTTTTTTTATCGCCGCCAACGACGCACCGATATTAATGGCGGTTGTGGTTTTACCAACCCCGCCCTTTTGATTTGCAAATGCGATTACTTTTGTCATTTTAATCCGTTTCTTTTTCATGTTGAAGGTTATTAAAACCACCTTTACCATGTCAAGATATTTAAACACAAAATTATAAAAACATAGAATAAACAATGAGATAAAGTTTGTTTCACATGAAATAACAAACGTTTTTATTGACAAACAAGTGTTTTTGAACTATATTTTTTGTATGAAATATTCAGAAAAAGCGTTTTTATCAATTGCATTTGTTTTGTCTGTGGCGTTTATTATGACAACAAACGGCCCCATATCAAGACACAAAACAATCGAAAAAATACCGGCAAATACCGGTATGCCATTATGGCCACAAAAACTAGATTTTACACACGATACGATTTATATCAGCCGTGAAAATTTTAATAAAATAAAAAAACGATATACGCTGGGAAGTTTTAATAATTATAAAAACCGAATCAAAATTAACCACTATCTGGCACAGGATAGCACCACTGAAATACAAAATTTTTGCAAATATATTTGCACGCGCAGAATTACTGTGATGCGACACGAAATGGAACATGCACGAAAGGCGGCTCTGGTCAACAAACCGGTTTACACCGGAACAACCCGCGCCCGTGTAGAGGTTTTTAATGAAATAGTTTCATGTACCGCCGAAATAATCGCCGCATTGGATTATGAATTTGATACCGGGAAAAAGTACCCAGGATTGGATAACTTGACACGATTGGCGCGCAACGAGATTTTAGCAGAAATAAAGGCAACCAATCTGGAATGGCCGATTGATTTCAATAACCAAAAAATTGCAGACATAACCATTAGACATGCCGGCGAATATTTTTTAAAACACAGTCACCTTTACCGCAAGGCAATTTCCGAAAAGCTGGCCAACAGACAAATATTATATATACCATGCGAACATTGCGAAACCGCGCAGTATTCGCTGTTTAATCCGGACTTAAACATATGGGAACCATTATGGCAATTCGAAAGTCGTCGCGGCACGGTTAACCCATGGATACATTCATCAAATCTCACAAAAACTAACTTGATTACAAAAATAGATTCTTTGGTTATAAAAATCGCCGGCCAAAACAAGCATTTTTATAAAAACATTAAAACACGCTAAAAACAATAAGTTACAGCTTATTTCACATGAAACAACCGGCAATTTTTAATAATAATCACAAAACCATCACCTGTTTTGGACGGCACAAGTTCGTAATCAAACTTATATTTTTGTTTTGCGGCATCAATCTCGGATGCAATATCCCGGCCTTTTAATAAAAACAATTGGCGATTTGCCGGTGCGACATAATCCAGAATTTTGGTTAATGAGGCAAATGCGCGGGCAGTAAAAATCAAATTTTCGGGCACGGGGCGTAATTTTTTTATATAGTCTTCAACCCGGCCATGAAACACGGTTAAATTCGGCAAATCTAATTCATCTTTTAATGCCGACAAAAATGCAGCCTTTTTGCCAATAGATTCAATACATGTCACGCGCCATCCCAATATGGCCAAAACCACGCCGGGGAATCCGGCACCGCTGCCCAAATCTACAATCTGCGCATCACGCGGCAGTAAATTTGCCAACTGTGCCGAATCGGCAAAATGTCGCATCTTTATGTCGGCCAGCGTGCTGGGGGCAACCAAATTCATGCGCGCCGACCAATCGCGCAACATTTTTTCGTATTGTTCAAATTTGACATTATCAATCATATTGGGTATTCTAACATAATCATGAGAAAAAGAGAAAACTTATTTATCAGCGCAATATTATTGGCTGGGGTTGCCACAACCGGAATAACGATTTGGCAACATTGCACCCGCGTCGGGCAAACCGTTGCGGAAAATCAACAAACAACAAAATATGGGGCCTTTTTGGCTGCCCAGCATGCAATTTATGTAAATGATTTTGACCGCGCGACGTTTGAAATGAAATCTGTTTCAGACACAGACTATCCAATCATTGAAAATACGCGCATTATGTCAGAATTTTTAAGCGGACGCATGCCGGATGGCGCCGCCCAATTGTCGGACGAGGGCGGGTTGGCCGCAAGATTAATATACGACGCGCACCTAGTCACAGAAAGCAATTGGGATGAATTATACAAACGCCACAAGAACGATGAATCGGCATTAGCTGCACCATTGCGTGTTTGGTCTTCGGTTGCAACCGGACGCACCCAGGATGCATTGAAATTCATAAAAAAATTGCCGACAAACGAATCATGGAAATCATTTGTCACCGGTCAAATTTATGCCGAAACAGGTAACACCGAACAGGCTGCGACCGAATTCGAGAAGGTTCGCCCGGAATTTATGAATATCAACGACTATTTGTATTTAATGGCCTTTTTCCGTGCACATGATATGGACGGGGCGGCCGAAAAATTGCGGGCGCGTTTTACTGCGATGCCGGGCGGAATGTTTATGGCCGAATTTTGTGATTTTCCAGATTGGAACACATTTTCAGGTTTAAAAAATGCCTTGGCTTTCAGCCTGGTTCAGAATGTATCGCACACCCAGATTATGATGTATTCTGATTTGGCAATTTTATTGTTACGCTTTGCACAAATAGTTGGACACGATTTCAGTAAAAACGGTGATGCCGTAAATTACTATCTGGGTCAGTTTTTCTTTAATAATACTGGCGATTGGGCAACATATTTTGAAACGATAAAACCACAAAGTCCGTTTTATCCGTTTGCCGTTCTGCGAATGGCGGAAAAACGCAATGACATAAACGCATTACAAACAATGCTGGATGATAATCCGTTGTTCGTGTCGGCGTCAAATGTGCTTGTCGCAAAATACATAGAACAGGGCGAACAAAAGCGGGCTTTGCGCGTTGTAAACCGTGCATTAAAAAGTAAAAATCTTGGCGATGATGGACGCGCGTTCTTTAAAAAGAGCAGGGCGCACATATATTTCGTATTCGGCGACCTTGACCGTGCCCAGTCGGATTTGCATGATGCGGCGGCTGTTTTGTCAATGGACGATGAAATATTATCACTGCAGGCAAAAATATGGGCGGCTCAAAATCGCGAAATTGAAAACGCATATGATTATGCAATGGCTATAATTAAACGCAACCCTACCGATATTATGGCATGGGATACGCTGGGGCGCGTCGTTGCGGCACGTGAAGGTGCCGATGAGGCATTAAAATTATTAGAACGCGTAGGCGAGGTATCCAATTCAAATTCCGCACTGTTTGAAAATATCGGTGATCAGCATAAGGCATTGGGCAATACTAACGCCGCCCGCGATGCGTATATGCGCGCCCTGGAATTGTCCGGCGATGGTTTGACCGTGGCGCCGCAATTAAAAAAGAAAATAAGGAAATTAAAATGAACCTGGCAATCATTGGCGCGGGTGCATGGGGAACAGCACTGGGAATATGCGCTGCCCGCAGTGGTGCGGATGTTTTAATATGGTCTTATGACGGTAAAATCGCAGATTTTGACGGTGTTGATACACCAAAAAACATACAAATAACCCGTGAAATGCATGATTTGTCCGGATGCGATGCATGGATTATGGTAACACCAGCGGCATTTTTTCGTGAAACCGCGCGCAAGGCACGGCAACATTATAAAAACGTGCCGATTATAATCTGTACCAAGGGGGCAGAACCGGAAACGGGCTGCTTTATGTCTGAAATTTTGCATGCCGAGATACCTGAATGCAAAAATTTTGGCATTTTATCAGGGCCACAATTTGCATCAGAGGTGGCGCGTGGCATCCCGACGGGTTCTACCATAGCAGGTACGTCAATCGCACGTAACGCCGCACATGATGCGCTACGCAATCTGTACCTAACCGACAGCGAAGACGTAATAGGCGCCGAAATCTGCGGAATAGGCAAAAATGCCGTAGCATTGATTTGTGGGTATAATTCTGTGGCGGCGGCTGGTGAAAACGAACGCGCATTAATATTCACACTAGCCTGGGGCGAAGTTGTAAAAATTGGAACCGCCGCGGGCGCAAAACTTGAAACATTTTTCGAATTATGTGGAATAGGGGATTTGTTCCTGTCGGCAACGTCATATACCAGCCGTAATTTTTCCGGCGGCGCGGATATTGCACGCGGTAACGCCCCCGTCGGTACAGTCGAAGGTATAACCGCACTATTGGGTTTGCTATCACGCGCGGAAAAATATAATGTGGCAACACCTGTTCTAAATCAAATGCGCAAGAAATTAAACATATAAAAATACCGGCAAATGCCGGTATTTTTATGCATTTATTCAACTTATTTATCACGGATTTTTGCACCGCATTTTGATTCCACACGGGATATAACCGCATTTTGCAGCGCGGATAAATCTTCATCCGACATATTGGCAGTCGGCTGAACCGTTATTGTAAATGCAATTGATTTTTTTCCATCTCCCATATTAAACGCATCAAACACAACAACATTAGTTATGCGCGCATCGGCCGATGCAGCGGCGGCAACTATTTTTTCGGCCTGTGCGTCTGCATCCGTTATAAACGCAAAATCGCGTGTAATCGGTTGAAATTCCGACAGAACCGTATTTTTCGGGCGTCTGATGCCGGGCAGATTGGCGATATCATCAACAATTGCAACAACAACATTGGTCTTTATCCGCAATTTTTTTGCCACAACCGGTGATAATTCCCCAAATTGGGCAATTTTCTTCTTACCCTGATAAATTGCACCATATCTAAACGGATGTGCCCAACGGGGTGGATTAGATGCATCAACTGTAAAGCGCTGACCTTGCATTAATGCGATTAAATCCGCCTTGACGTCATATATGTCGTATGCGCGCGCGCGCCCGGACCAATGTTTTGGTCCTGTCGCCCCAGTACGCACAATGGTTAGCGACGTTTTCTGCTCGCCCGGGTTAAATCCTGTAAAAACCGTCCCCAATTCAAACAATGATAAATCCGGATATCCGCGCTTTTCATTATTTGCAACCGCAACTAACAGATTCCCCAGCAAATCGCCACGCATTGTGTCCAAATCCGACGTAATCGGGTTTGCAATTTTTAATGGCGTCCGGTCAAACAATGCGACTTCTGTTGCACTATTGCCAAAACCGAATGATTTACATTCATTTATCCCACGTGCCGCCAGCTGCGTCTTTATCATCATTTCATGCATATCGTGTTGACGCGGTTCGGTACAAATAGTTGATTTTGCGCCAGAAATTTTATCATAACCATAAATGCGCATCAACTCTGCAACAATAGTTTCCGGAATTTGAACATCCACGCGCGCGGCACGTGGCGTTACAATCCACTTTTCACCGGATTCACGTACAACAAAGCCTAAATTTTCCAAAATCTGGCGCTGATGCATGGCAGGCATATCAATCCCTGTCTTTTTCATGAATAAATCGGGCGAATATTCGATTTGCGGCGCATCTTTAACGCCGGCGCCCCCAATACCCGTTCCGACAATTTTACCACCACACGCATCCATTATAATGCGCGCCGCCGACGCAATCGCAACACCTGATATTGTCGGGTCAATTCCACGTTCATACCTGTATGATGCATCGGTCGACACACCGATACGCTTTGACGTCTTGCGTACGCAAACTGAATCGAAATACGCGCTTTCTAGGATGATATTTTTGGTTTTATCGGTTGTTGCCCCGCGCGCACCACCAATAACACCCGCCAGCGCCAAAATTCCGGCATTATCCGCGATTACAATATCTGTATCGCATAATGCGTGCGTCGCCCCGAACAAATCTGTAAATTCTTCACCATCCTTTGCCATACGAACAATTATATCCCCCTGGATTTCGTCCGCGTCAAAGCAATGCATAGGCTGCGCCATGTCATAGCAGATGTAATTTGTTGCATCAATCGGCGCATTTTTCGGATTTATACCGATTGCAGCCAAGCGCCGCGCGATTTTCTTGTCACTTGGCGCCATTTTAATATCAGCAATTTCGCAGAACCTGTAAATTGGACATTTTTCAGTTTCAACAATAACGCGCCGCGCGGTCGGTACATCGGAAATTTCCGAATCCATCGGTGCAATATATTGCCCCGCACCGACGGCCATCAAATCCCGTGCAATTCCACGCACCGCCAGGTAATCCGGGCGATTTGGTGTAATTCCGGCATCAAATACAGTATCCACATCCAAAACGGGCGCCCCCAGGGGCGTATCAGCTGGTAATTCCATAATTCCGTCGTGATTTTCCCCAATTCCCAATTCCCGTTCACTGCACATCATGCCGTTTGATACAACACCGCGCAGTTTGCCAGATTCTATTTTGTGACCTGCGACAATGCACCCGGGTCGTGCCAATGCAGAAACAAGTCCCACGCGTGCATTTGGTGCGCCGCATACAACTTGGCGCAAATCTGACGCGCCGTCATCAACCTTTAGTACATGCAGGTGGTCACTACCCTCTACCGGGGCGCATTCCACAATTTTTGCAGCAACGGGCGCAATGGGCGCGAAAACATCGTCCACCTCTAGTCCAGTTTTAGTCAAAACATCGGCGATTTCATCAGCGCTCAAATCCGTTTTTAGATATTCCAACAACCAATCCAAAGTCCATTTCATATCAACTTCCTTTCGTTTTAAAACCCGCTGTTATGCAACCAGCGCACATCGCCGTTATAAAATTCGCGCAAATCATCCAACCCGTATTTCAGCATGGCCAATCTATCCCAGCCAAAACCAAATGCAAAACCCTGATATTCATCTGGATTTATCCCACAATTTTTCAAAACATTTGGATGAACCATTCCGGCCCCCATGATTTCCAACCACTTTCCGTCCAGTTTACCGCCGTGCCACTTAATATCAACCTCTATACTGGGGTCCGTAAACGGAAAATAAGACGGCCGAATACGCAGTTCTACATCATCCAATTCGAAAAAACTCTTTAAAAATGCGCGAATATCACCAATCAAATCAGACATTGTTACATTCTTGTCGATGTAAAGTCCCTCTATTTGATGGAACATGGGCGAATGGGTTGCATCCATTTCCTTGCGATATGTGGCGCCAATACCGAACATTTTGATTGGAACCCCGTCCGTCTCCATTGCGCGAATTTGAATGGCAGATGTCTGGGTACGCAAAACGTTTCCGTTTTCTAAAAAGAAAGTGTCCTGCATGTCGCGCGCAGGGTGGTGCGCTGGGGTGTTTAGTGCCGTAAAGTTGTGCCAGTCGTCTTCAACCTCGGGACCGGTGCGCATTTCATACCCAAAAGATTCCAAAATCGCAGAAATTTCACATAACGATTTGGTCAACGGATGCAGCGTCCCGCGATTTTCCGGCATTGGATTTAGCGTTGAATCCAGTTTCTGCTTTTCAAGACCAGCCAATATCACCGCATTTTCAATTTCCGTCTGGCGCGTTTTGAATAATTCACGCAGCATCACGTTTTCCGCATTAAGTGCCGCACGCGCATCATTGTCCAGATTCTTCATTTCACGCAACCTTGCAGTCATTGAACCATTTTTGCCAAAGACTGACGAATAAAGCGCCTGTAAATCTTCCAACGTTTGTATATTTTTAATCTGTTCCTGCATTTTATTAACCCCGAATAATTAAAAAGCCGTCATTTGACGGCTTTATTATTACAAAACGAAACACCACCGCCAAGCGATTATTTGGATTCAGTGCTGTTAAATCGTTTTGCAGTTTCCAGCAATTTGGTGAAATTTTCGTCACCTGCGTATGCCATTTCGGCCAGAACCTTGCGATCCAGGGCGACACCGGCCTTTTTCAGACCGTTCATGAACTGACTATATGTCAGGCCGTTCATACGGCATGCTGCATTGATGCGGACAATCCACAGTCCACGGAATTCGCGTTTTTTAACACGACGATCGCGATATGCGTACTGACCCGCCTTTTCTGTTTTTTCGCGTGCGGCACGGTATGTTGTGCTGTGACGACCCAGATATCCCTTTGCACGCGCCAATATCTTGTTATGTTTCTGTTTTACGGTTGTTCCGCGTTTAACTCTTGCCATGAATCTACCCCCTTATTATTTTTTCAGACCATATGGGGCCAAGATTCTTGCCTGACCGACCATGTTTTCGTTCAGATACTGCGGCTTTGATCCGGCATTGTTTGCACGGGCCGATTTCTTACGCAGTAATTTTTTGTGGGCATTTCTGGCAACACGGATTTTTCCGGTCGCAGTCATAGATGCGCGCTTTTTCAAGTACGACTTTGTTTTCAATTTTGGCATTTTTCTACCTCTTTTCTTATCCTGGTGGCAGCCAATTTGCCACTTTGGATTTACTTATGCACGGGCTATTGTGACATAAACAATGGAAAAATCAAGTTTTTATTGAATGTTTTCATTTTAATTATTAAAGTGTCATTTAATGAAAGCTAATAAATTATCTTCAAAGGCGCATGCGCTGATAAAATCTGCGGCATCTGCGGCGGTTTTGCCGTTATTGTTCACATATATAATGATTGCAAAACCAGATTATCGCATAATGAATGCCATGGCGCATGTAGTTGTTCCAACAGCAAACTTGGTAGGTGACATCATCACGTGGCCTGTACGCGCAATCGGGCGCGCGGCAACAAATATGCGCGAACTGGCATCAATACGCGCAGAAAACGAAGAATTGCGCGCGCGGCTTAACGCGGCGCTGCTAAACCAGAACGAATGCCGCATTGCAATTGATGAAAACCAGAAACTGACCCGTGAACTTGATTTAATAAATGCGCGACCGACCGCATCTATAATTGCGGACGTAATACATGACAATACGGCTCTGAACCATGAAACATTTATGATAAACCGTGGTACAGACCATGGAATTGAAAATGGCATGATTGTCATTACGACGGACGGATTTCTGGGCGGAATCATAACGGACGCCGGCAACCGTTTTTCGCGTGTACGCGCACTGACGGATTCTAAAAGCAATATTGCCGTACGTGTCGCGGGCACGGAAATATACGGATTTATGATTGGAAACGGTACAAACCGACCAACAATTGGCCTGTTCAGTGACCCCGAATTCAAACCCGCGCCAAACCAGCGCATTGTTACCAGCAATATTTCTGGTGTTCTACCGGCCGGAGTAATCGTCGGCGACATGATTAACGAAACTGACGTAAGGGTTCACGCGCCTTCGCAGATATCGCGTGTCATGGTTCTGCGATTTGATGACGCAAACAAATACAAATAAATGAAAAAAAGCATTATTAATTTTTTACGCGCGTTGTTTCCGTTTTTCGCGACGGTGTTTTTGTGGCGTCTGTCGGCGCCGGTGTGGAATCCAGCGGGCATATTAGCAATAATACCGATATTTTACTGCACATTCGTGCGCCCCGTGCCGTGGTTCGCGCCGTTTGGCGCTCTGTTTTGTTTTTTGATTGACTATAATTTTGACACAGTTCTGTTCTGGACGGCAACATATTGCATGGTTTACGCCGCATACGGGTTTCAAACAATTGTCGAAATATCGCGAATGAACCGGCATGGCATACATGCATTTATGGCGTATTTCGGTATATGCACCATTATTTTATTTCTGACGCATATAAGCGCCACAAACCTGCTGCGTTCCGGCTGGATGTTTATATGGGCAACAATATTATATATCCCCATCACCGAGATAATAAGGAGGCTGTCACGTGATTGATACCGAAGTCGCACGCCAATTCGATCGCAGATCAGCCCTGTTTTTAACGGGTGGAACGATTTTAACGTCCGTGCTTGTGCTGCGTATGCTGCAGATGCAGTTGTTTAATTACCGCACATACACGAAAAAAAGCCAAAGCAATTCTTTCCGGATTCAGCATGATATGCCTGAACGGGGGTCAATATTGGCCTCTGACGGCAGTACAATATCCGGCGACCGGCACATATATAGAATATATATAGTCCCAGAAGAAGCGAATGACCCCGAAGAACTGATAAAAATTGCGGCTGTGGATTTGGGTCTGTCGGAAAAAGCATTAAAAAGAATACGCAAGCAGATGAAAAAACAGCCTAAATTTCAGCCGATTTTGTTAAGTGAAAATTCGGACTGGGCTCAACTTGCTAAATTACAGGCTAAAAATCTGCCGGGGTTACGCGTTTCTAGCGGATTTTCACGCCATTATGAAATGGGGCCGGCCGGTGCCCATATATTTGGGTATGTTGGTGCCCCCGAACGCGCGATGGCAAACACACCGTTTTATACAACCGGAATCACAGGCCTAGAGAAGCGTTTCAACGAACAATTGTTCGGAACGCCTGGTCAAACTGTTATGATAACCAATGCGCTGGGGCGTGTTACGGGCGAGGATAAATCACAGTTCGCCCCAGCTGTGCGGGGCACTGATTTGCACACAACAATAAACCCTGGCGCACAAAAGGTTATGTACGACGCATTGAGCCAGAACCGTTCCGGCGCGGGTGTGGCGCTGGATTTGGAAAACGGCGATATTCTGGCGATGGTGTCGGTACCCAGTTTTGATGCAAACAAATTTGAAGCCGATGATGCAGATGAATATATTGCGTCACTGCGTGCAGACTTTGCAAAACCCTTTATGAACAAGACGGTCGAAGGGCTTTACCCACCAGGCTCAACGTTTAAGATTATAGTTGCACTGGCTGCATTGGAATCTGGGGCAACCACACCAAATGAAAAAATATTCTGCCCCGGTCACTGGGACTATGGCGACCGGCGTTATCATTGCTGGGAACACAAGGGACACGGATACGTAGACCTGGCGGGGGCATTAAAACATTCATGCGACATATACTTTTATCAGATGGCGCTGCGCATCGGAATTGATGCAATCAAAGAAATGGCGTTAAAACTAGGACTGTCCGAAAAGTATATGAACGACGTCATCTCGCGTGAAATGGCGGGTATAATTCCAGACAGAAAATGGAAGGAAAAACATGTCGGTGCCCATTGGGTTCATGGCGATACAATTATTTCCGGCATCGGTCAGGGTTATATTCTTACAAACTGCCTACAACTGGCGGTTATGATGGGACGCGCGGCAACAAACCGGAACATATTGCCACGTTTGTTAAATACGGAAAAGGTTCCCAAATTCCAAAGTTTGGGGTTACAGCGCAAGAATATAAACGCTGTTTTAAATGGCCTAGAGCAGGTTACGAAAAAGGGCGGTACAGCATCAGGCAGCGCGATAAACGTAAACGGCGCGCGTATGGGGGGCAAGACGGGTACATCACAGGTTCGCAGCATTTCCAAGGCCGAACGTGAAAGCGGCAAGATTCCAAAAGAGCAGATTCAATGGAATATGCGTGACCACGGTCTGTTTGTTGGGTATGCACCCACAGATAAACCAAAGTATGCAATATGCGTCGTAACGGAACATAGCGGCACCAGTTCAACGGCTGCTCGCGTTGCCGCCGCGACAATGCGTGAACTATTAAAGACAGGAAACTGATACCATGGCAAGACAAACACGCGTTTCAAATGCATCCATGATGACAATATCTGAAAAACTGAACCGTTTTTCATGGGGGCTATTTGTGCCGATGTGCCTGGTGTTGGCCACGTCAATCGTCGTTTTATATTCCGCGGGCGGTGGTGCATGGCGGCCGTTTGCTTTATCACAAACAATAAAAATCATCATGGGATTTGTCGTATTCTTTGTCGCGGCGTTTACAAACATAAAAACATGGATAAAATCGGCATACTGGATTTATGCGGCGGCATTACTAATGATTATACTGGTTACATTTGTCGGGCATACCGGAATGGGCGCGCAACGGTGGTTAAATCTGGGGTTTATCCATATTCAGCCATCAGAAATGATAAAAATCGCATTAGTATTGGCGTTGGGTCGGTACTTTGCATGGATGAATTCCGTTGAATTGTCTCAAATAAAAAATTATTTGGTACCGACGGTGATGCTTTTGGTGCCATTTTTGCTAATTGTGGCACAGCCGGATTTGGGCACTGCATTGTCACTTGGGATGATTACGGTCGGAATATTTTATATTGTAGGTGCGCAAAAAAAATGGTTTATTATCGCCGCAATTTTGGGTGCATTGGCCGCGCCCGTTGTATGGTTTGGCGGTCTGCATGATTACCAGCGGGCGCGAATTATAACCTTTATAAACCCAGATCACGACGCACGTGGCGCCGGTTACCAGATTAATCAGGCAAAAATCGCATTCGGTAGTGGCGGCATGCTGGGCAAGGGGTATATGAATGGCTCACAATCCCAGCAATCTTTCCTGCCGGAAAAGCAGACAGATTTCATCTTTACAATGCTGGGTGAAGAATTAGGATTTATCGGGGCGTTCGCGCTTATCGCGCTCTACAGTATCATAATATTGATGCTGTTTTGGTGCGCCAAGACATGCCGGAATAGATTCGGACAACTTATCTGTTTTGGTTTTATGTTGAACTTTTTCATTTATTACTTTATAAATATTTCCATGGTTTTGGGTCTGATGCCCACGGTTGGTGTACCGCTGCCATTAATGTCCTTCGGCGGCAGCAGCTTGCTTTCACTAATGTTCGGATTCGGACTTTGCCAAAACGCACACATTCACAAAGACCAGCAATTATCGGCCAAAGGAAGTTGAAAAATGAATTTGCTTATTGTTGAATCACCGTCAAAAGCCAAAACAATCGAAAAATATCTAGGGCGTGGATGGCGCGTCATTGCATCGGTCGGACATGTGCGCGACCTGGTTCCAGAAAATGGCAGTGTTGATACGGAAAACAATTTTGCAATGCGCTGGCAGATTATGCCGGGCAAGGAAAAGCAAATCAAACTTATCACAGAAGAGGTGAAAAAGGCCGACGCGATTTATCTTGCATCCGACCCGGATCGCGAAGGAGAAGCTATTGCTTGGCATATACTGGATATTTTGAAATCAAAAAAGCTGCTAAACGGTAAAAAAGTTTATAGGGTCGCATTTCATGAAATCACAAAAAAAGCGGTTCTGGCCGGGATTGAAAACCCGCGCGAAATAGATACAAACTTGGTTGATGCATATTTGGTTCGCCGCGCGTTGGATTATTTAATCGGATTTGGCATATCGCCGTTATTGTGGCGGCGTAATTTGGGAAAATCAGCCGGTCGCGTACAATCTGTTGCGGTAAAACTGGTTGTTGACCGCGAACGCGAGATAGAGGCATTCCGGCCGGATGAATATTGGTCGCTGTCTGCGCAATGCGGGGCAACTTCTGGAATATTCAATGCGAATCTATCTGAAATTTGCGGTGAAAAAATTGAAAAAATGTCCATTACTAACCGTGCGCGTATGGATGAAATACTTGCACAAATCGGTACGCCGGAAATAAATGCATCAGTTGCAGCAATCGATAAAAAGAAAACAACGCGCCGCGCCGCCGCGCCGTTTACCACCAGCACCCTGCAGCAGGAAGCCGCGCGGAAACTCTATTTCTCGTCCAAGCGCACAATGAACGCTGCGCAAAAATTATACGAACAGGGTCTTATCACATACATGCGAACCGATGCAACAAACCTTTCGGCGGATGCGATTTCCGAAATTCGCGCGCATATTGCGGCGCAATATGGTGATAAATTTGTTCCGAAAACACCCAATATTTACGTAACAAAATCAAAAAACGCACAAGAGGCACACGAAGCTATTCGTCCCACGCATTTTGATGGAAACGCGCCCGCGCTTTCCGGGGACGAAGAAAAGCTTTACGACCTGATATGGAAACGCACGATAGCATGTCAAATGACGAACGCAGAATTCGACGTAGTGTCTGCGGACATAGAAACCGAAAAGCGTAACGCATTATTTCATGCGGTTGGCACAACACGTACCTTTGACGGATTTATGCGCGTATATATAGAGGCACGCGACGACGCAAACGATGCGGCGGAATCTAAACTGCCGCCATTAAATGTCGGCGACACGATAACCATAACAAAACTTGACCCCGAGCAGCATTTTACACAGCCGCCCGCCCGTTATACCGAAGCGTCCCTAGTTAAAAAACTAGAAGAACTGGGCATCGGCCGGCCATCAACATATGCGACAATCATGTCCACCATCGTTGACCGCAAGTATGTTGAGCAGGACAAACAACGCCGTTTCCACCCGACATCGGGCGGATGGGTGATTGCATCGTATCTAAACAAATATTTTAATGAATTGGTCAATGTAAACTTTACCGCAAAGACCGAAGACACTCTTGACGATGTTTCAAACGGAAAACAGGACAAGATTGTGGCTCTGTCCAATTTCTGGAGCCCAACCAAGACAATGATTGACGGTGCCCGCGATATTAAAACAACCGAAATAATAAACGAAATAAATGGTTTTATGCATTCGCACATGTTTGGCGATACAGATGGCGTATGCCCAAATTGCGGCGGAAAACTTGGGATAAAATTATCAAAATATGGTGCATTTATCGGGTGTGAAAAATATCCGGAATGTAATTACACGCGTCGCATGGACGACAGTTCAGACGAAACACAAAAACCCAGCGACACAGACACATCATCTGCAAAGGGTG
This sequence comes from uncultured Alphaproteobacteria bacterium, assembly GCA_947053455.1. GTDB lineage: Bacteria > Pseudomonadota > Alphaproteobacteria > Rs-D84 > Rs-D84 > Enterousia. Next base: position 155,546 of record CAMRSV010000001.1, on the reverse strand, counting down.
CGCCAACGAATATAGACCTGGGCGATGGAATATCATTCCGTGTTGGACGATTTGGCCCGTATGTTACAAACGGTGAAAAAAATGTCGCGGCAAAACAATACACATCAGAAACGATAACCCTTGATATTGCGCGCGAATTATTGGCCGGCGGCGCGAAAAAAGCTGAACCGATTGAAATCGGCGAAAACCCTGCAACCGGCAAACCGATTTATTTCTATCCGACCGGGCGATATGGCGCATACATATCGTCAAACAAGGTTAACGTGTCTGTAAAATCACAACCCGATTTGGAAACGGCGATTGAATTGATAAATAATAAAAAGCCATCAACACGGTTTAAGAAAGGAATAAAAAAATGAAACAATATATCAAAAACAAAATTCAAAATATAAAAGATGAAATCCAGACAATACGCTACCGTATTGAATTGAAAAATATTCAACAAGAGTTTCAAATAGATATTAAAAAAATGGATTCACCCAAAAAATTAAACTTTTTTGAAAAATGGTTGTTATTCAAAAAACTGATGTCTGGTACCCCAAAGAATATTTCGGAAAATATAAATCTGTTTCGTAGTTCTATTATTTTTATGGATATAAAAGACATGCGTATAACTGCTGTCCACTCTGGTTTATGTGTGGGTCCTGAATACAGTGTAAAAGTTGAAGACGAGAATCTTAATAACTATTGCTTTTACGGGAATCGTGCAAAAAAAATATTTGAAAAGGCGCAACACGCACTACAGAGATAACAAATGCCGTCATATGACCGCAATTTTACAGATGAACTGCGTACACGATTGTCAATCGTGGATGTTGTTGGGCGGCGTGTACCGCTTACCAAAAAGGGGCAGAATTACTGGGGTTGCTGTCCGTTCCATAATGAAAAAACCGCCAGTTTCTCTGTAAACGAGGAAAAGGGGTTTTACCATTGTTTCGGATGTGGGGAACACGGCGACATAATTTCGTTTACAATGAAAACGAACAATATGGATTTCCGCGCGGCGATTGCGGAACTTGCCAACCAAGCCGGATTAAAATTACCAGAATACAAACCGCGTGACCCAGCGCAGGTTGCCCGCGAAGACACATATTTATCAATTACAGAACGCGCTGCAAAATTATACCAGCAAAAGTTATTCGAAGACACGGGCGCGCATGCACTTTCATATATACGTGGACGCGGCTTTACGGATGAAATGATAAAAAAATACCGCATCGGATACGCGCCTAAAAATAATATTATCGCAAACACAATGGCAAACGTGAAACAGGATGCACTTGTTTCAACCGGGCTTTGCCGGCGGGGCGAATACGGAATGTACGATTTTTTCCGTGACCGTTTAATGTTCCCAATATTCAACGCACGTGGACAAATTGTCGCATTTTCTGGCCGCAGCATGGATGGAAGCGAACCCAAATACATGAACACGACTGATACCGAAATGTTTCACAAGCGCAAAACAATATTCGGTTTAAACTTTGCACGCGACGCAATTTACCGTTCCGGCCGCAGCATAGTTGTCGAAGGTCAGATTGATGCCATTCAAATGCAATCACATGGTTTTGGCGAAACGGTCGCGCCGCTTGGTACCGCATTGACCGAAGACCATATCGCAATATTATGCAAATCAAATCGAAATATCACATTTTGCTTTGACGGGGATAAAGCGGGACAAAAGGCCGCCGCACGCGCATGTACAATTGTCATGCCGTTTTTACGCGATACATCTGACATTCGTTTTGCCTTTGTAACAAGCGGTAAAGACCCAGACGAAGTATTAAAAAATGGCGGTGAAGCGCAGATGCGCAAAATTATAGACGATGCAACACCATTGGTGGATTTCTTATGGAATACAACAAACAGCAATTTTCTTGTTTCGACACCGGGCGGGCGGGCAGCCGCGGAAAAGTTTTTAAATAAAGAACTCGAAAAAATACAAGATTCTGGTCTGCGTCGCGAATACGCCAATGAATATGATTCACGAAAATTCAACCAATGGCATAAATGGAAGCGGGGCGGCAATACAAAAACTGCCGCACCTGTGCCGGAAATTGATACTGTCACGATAAATACACTGGTCTATATCATCGGCACATACCCAGATTTGGCAGAAAGATATGGCGATTTTCTGGCGTCGCTAAACATAGATTTTGACCGTGACACAACAGACATTAATCTATCACATGAAGGTGCCGAAAAATATCTAGTGTCGTTAAAGGCACAAAAATATATTGAAAAACTAAATTTACAAAAACGCGAATTAATGTCAAAAATGTTAAATGGCGATGTGTCGGCACGCGAAGAAATCATGCACATAGACAACGAGATTGCACGCACAAACGACAAACTGGAAACACTTATTTCAATATAAAAATACCGGCCAATGCCGGTATTTTTATAATCTTTTAATTATTAAACAGGAAATGACAAATATCCCCATCTTGCATTATATAATCGCGCCCGACAAGTTTCATGCGACCTGCCTCTTTGACGGCAACTTCGCCACCAAACTCCAAAAAATCCGCCGGTGTTATAATTTCTGCACGAATAAATCCTTTTTCAAAATCGGTGTGGATTTTTCCGGCCGCCTGGGGGGCGGTCATCCCGCGCGTAATTGTCCATGCGTGCGCTTCCTTGGGACCGATTGTATAAAATGTCTGCAGACCAAGCGTTGCATAACCAGTCTTTATAACCTTATCAAGGCCGGATTCGTTTAGCCCCAAATCATCCAAAAACATTTTACGTTCATCTAAATCTACAATTTGAGAGATTTCCATTTCGATTTTTGATGATATTACCAACACCGGCGCATTGTTTCCAAATTTTTCACGAACCATGTCCGAATATTTGTTGCCATGCGCGGCGGCAGATTCCTCTACATTACAAACATAAATCACCGGCTTTGCCGTTAGCAGATTAAACGGCGCCGCATCTGTGTCACCCGAACGTGCCGGCACGCCGCGTGATAACGCATCACGAATGGCACATGCATCAGACAACAACTTTGCCGCCTCTTTATCAAGTCCGCGTGCTTTTTTCTCTAAATTTTTTATCTGCTTTTCCAGACTTTCCATATCCGCCAGCATTAATTCCGTTTCAATGGTTTCAATGTCCATCAACGGGTCAATACGGCCATTGACATGAACTATGTCATCATTTTCAAAGCAGCGAACAACATGAATTATTGCGTCCGTCGCCAAGATATTTCCCAGAAATTTGTTTCCAAGTCCCTCGCCAGCACTTGCACCCTTGACCAGACCCGCAATATCAACTATTTCCAGTTGTGTCGGAATAATCTTTTGCGACTTTGCGGCGCCCGCCAACTGCATTAGTGTTGCATCCGGCACAACCACACGTCCGGTATTTGGTTCTATTGTACAGAACGGATAATTTTGCGCGTCTGCGGCGGCGCTTTGCGTCAAGGCATTAAATAGTGTCGATTTACCAACATTCGGCAGGCCGACAATTCCACAATTGAATCCCATGTCAAAATCCTTTATAATGCAAATAATATGTCATACATGTGGAATCAATTCAATATAAAAACATTTCCCGCGGAAACAATAGTTTACCGTGACGGCGTGTTTGTACCCGAATTGTCGACAATAAATAACGGGGTAATAGATAAAAACTATGATTTGCCAATTCATATAATATATGTCGGTGAATTATCTGGTCAAAATGAATTGAACATAGACCTGCGGGTGGCACATCAAAAAGTGTTTGTTAGCGTAAATTTAAAAAATAAAAAGCCGGCCTTTTTGAATTTTTTTATAAAAAACATCGGGGAAAATTCTGAAATTCGTTGTCATGTTATTATTGAAAACAGCGACACATTTAATTTGAATATAAACGCAAAACATTTGGCGCCAAATACAACGATTTTAATTAACACAAAAATCGTTGCAAATAAAAATTCGGTGACAAAATTGTCTGGTGCGGCTGAAATTGAAAGAAACGCAACATCCGTAATTTCCGACATATCTTTTTCGGCGTTGTCGGACAAAACGGCAAAAATAACATTCATGCCCATGCAAAGAATAAATGCCATTCCTAAATCAGCCGAACACGGCGCTGCAATTTTTCACCCGACCAAACCACAAATAGAATTTTTACGTTCGGCCGGTCTGTCCAGGGCAGAGGTAGACGTCGCCATGCGTGACGCATTTATGAATGATTTGCCGTTATTTTAAATAAAAAATATGCCCGATAAAGGGCATAAATATCATATGTCGCAATTACGACAATCGGCTTTATTTTTTCTTAAAGCCCTGCTTGGCCTTGAATTTCGGATTATCCGGATCAATCAGGATAATCTGCTTACCACGACGAATCTGTTTTACATTGCCGCGTTTTTTCCAAGCCTTTAATGAACTTAAAAATTTCATATCAAATCCTTTTTACCTGCCGATTATAAACGCTTTTTGGAAAAAATCAAATAATTATTATATTATTTGTTGTTTTTATAGTGCCTGTTGAAACTGTTGAAAACGTTTATTATGTATTTTTTAACAAGTTTTCAACAATTTTTTGTTAATTTTCTGCGGATTTTTAGAAATTTGTTGAAAACTTATGCATTTAATTAACTGTTAAAAAACTATCATGTTTTCAACACTTTTAACAAAATATTTCATATATTTTTTATGCTTGTTGAAAATTGTTGAAATTGTTATAATTTTTAACACAAGGGGAGAGATTATGAAACAGCAAGTTCTGAAAGCATTGGCAAACCCGGCGCGTATATTTTATGTGCCATATATGCTGGCTGTGATAAACTTTACCCTTCAGTTTTTGATATTTATGGCGATTTTTGTCGTAAGCTTGGTTCTTACAAAGGGGCAGGGTGTAATTAATCCTTTGTGGTTTTTGTTGTCCGTCATTGTGGTACATATGATTTTGGCGGCATTTTCAAAGCGCGATCCACAACTGGGTCAGATTGTCGCGGCAAAAATACAACTGATGAAAAAAAAGATACCGAATAAACTGGTGGCGTAAAATATGAACGGATTTTTTGAATACTTTGCAGGTGGCGGATTCCCGATAACAACAATCGTTCTGGCGATGATAACGGTGCTGGTCTTTGTTGTGATGATGATGTACGTGCCGGCATTGGTTCGCCGGGTGTTTCCTCGGTTTGGCTATGCATCATATGCCAGATACCTGCCGTTCAAGACAGTTTTTGACGATAATTCAATTGAATTAACGGACGGGTCACTTGTTCGTGTATATCGTGTTGTTGGGGTTCAAACCAGTATGCAAGATGACGCAACCCGTGAAAAATTTTTGGATTTACGCACGCAATTGTTCAACCAGATACATGACCCCAGTGTCACTTTGCGTTTTTATATGGTTCGTGACGCAGCCGACGAAAACACAGATTACGAGTTTCATCAGCCTGTGCTGCAAAAAATATATGACAAATGGAAATCGCAGGGATTGCGCATTTTTCTGAACAGTTATTATATTGTGCTGTCGGTGTCTGGTGCGTCCGCGCGTGGCAAATTAAATCAGTATGGAAATTACATTGAATCGATTTTGGCGGCGTACAGACCAAGCGTATTGAAAAATACGTCGCCAGACAATATGGCGCGATTTTTTGGGCGTATTTTGTCCCCGATTTCAAAGCCCACGCCCGCCGTGTGTGATAACAATATTTCTGATTTGGTTGCCGTTGATAATGTGGAATTTTTGCAAAATGGCCTGGTTAGGTATATAAGCGGCAACGAAGAATCTTATGCGGCGATGTTGTCCTTTCGCATATCGCCCGATTACCTGGACGAGGAATTTTTTACCACCGTTTCCACAATTCAGACTGAAATGATTTGTATGAACGGTTTCCGCGTAATGGGCGCCGCGGATGTAGAGGTTGCCCTGCGTCAGCGTCGCACAACCGCAGAAGAGGAAAATGATTCCACTCATTCCCAGATTGACGCCGCAAATCGCGCGATGGATGAAAATCTGTCCGGTAATCAAAGCTTGGTAAATTATTATCCGTTGTTCGTATTGTTTGGAAAAACGCCGGGGAAACTGGATAAATATATCGATGAATTTAGAAAGATTTCCGCGTCTTTTGGTGTGTCGCCAATTGTTGAAACATTTGCATCAAAGGTTTCGTGGTTTTCACAGATTCCGGGTTTTGATGTTTTTCCGCGCAGTTTCAAGATGTTGTCGCGGACGGCCGCGATAAGCATTCCCATGTCAACCCAGCCGCGTGGTGTTGCAAATTCCGACTGGGGGTCGGGACCATTGGTTGTATTCCCGACGGCGCAGGGAACCCCGTATCAGTTTCAATTTCATGTATCTGATGCACCCGCGGCGGTGGGGCATACCCTTACCATAGGGCCGACCGGTGGTGGTAAAACTACGTTGTTTAGTTTCCTGATTGCGCAGGCAATGCGTCATCAAAAGTTAAAAGCCTTTTTCTTTGATAGAAACAAGGGTGCAGAGATATTTACACTTTCGGTTGGTGGAAAATATGTCACAATGCAAGGGCGCGAAAAAAACACCGACCCCATGGCCGCACAATTTGAAACACGTCTGAATCCGCTGAAAATGGCGGACACAGCGGCAAACAGGGCGTTCCTGCGACGTTGGTTTGCAATGATAACAGGGCAAAATGACGCCACGTCCATGGATGAAATCGCGCGTGCGGTTTCGGTAAATTTTGATTATTTGCCCGAACGTGACAGATTGCTTAAAAACTTGTGGGAAAGTTGTTTTTCATCCGCGGGCAACATGCGTCCGGCGCTGAAAAAATGGGTTGATCCGTTGCAGTACGGCGACATGTTTAATGATGCGTCCGATACGCTTGATTTGCAGGCGCGACTTACCACATTTGACTTTACAGATATATTACAGGACGAGACGCTTGCCCCTGCGGTTATATCTTATATATTGCACAGAATTAATAATATAACCGTATCTGGCGGTAATCCGTCACTGATTATGATTGACGAAACGGCGCCAATGCTGGAAAACAAGATGTTCCGTGATAATTTTATAATGGGCCTGCAGGAAGGGCGCAAAAATCGCCAGGCATACATGGTCGCGTTTCAGCGTGCGAACGTTTTAGATAAACTGGGGATTGGCGACGTTGTTCGTGGCCAGGTGCAGACGGTGATGTTCTTCCGTAATCCCGGGGCGGACGCAAACGATTATGCACATTGGAATCTAAATCCGATTGAAATGGCGTTTATTCAGGGCAAGGCATATCCGAATCTAAAACGCGCGGTATTGTTATCGCGGCCAGTGACCGGTGAATCTGTTATTTTAAATACAGAACTGGGCGGACTGGGTAGTTTATTGCGACTGTTTGAATCCGGTCGTTCGTCAGTGTTGTTGGCCGAGGAACTATACCGTCAATACGGCAGCGCATTTGTTGCCGAATACCTAAAAAAGCAGGGTGCCGGTGATTTTTAACGATGGCGTTGCCTGATTAAAATAATAGAAATTTACATTTTTATCCGATATAATCATGGTATGAAACGGTTTATTATCGGATTTCTTTTAATTTTTGCGATGTCGGCGCGTGCTGATGATTGCCTGGATTATAAACTAAAGCCGCGAATTGATATCGAAACACCCGATTGGACCAAGGAGGTTGTACAACCCTTGACACCGATGGATTATTTGCATGGAAACGTAATTGCGACAATGGTTGATAATTATGATATAACGGCAGATATAACACCGATTGAAGACGGATTTTGCGTTGGGTTAAAATCTGTTGCGGCTACAATAGGGTACAGTGATTTTCTGGTTAAAATTGATTTGAGGCACAGTCCTGATACCTGTTCATATGATGCAATTTTATCACACGAAGATGAACATATTCGCGCATATTTATCTGTTATTGAAGATAATAAAACCGAACTTTATAATGCGGTTTATGGGGCGGCGGATTCAATAATGCCTGTATTTGTTAGGACTGAATCCGAAATATCTGATGCAGTGGACAGGTTGAATACAGAACTGCAATCGCATCCGGATTTGATAATTGCAAAACAAAAGATAAAGGCGGCCGAGGAAATACGCAACAAACGCGTAGACCAGGTTGATACTGGTGCGGCTCTTAAAAAATGTTTTGAATAAGTGGTGAAAAAATGAACTTTATAAAAACCGAAATAGAAGGTGTCATTATTGTTGAACCGCGTGTTTTCGCCGATGACCGCGGGTACTTTTTCGAAAGTTATAACGAGGCAGAGTTTATTAAAAACGGAATAACAAACAAGTTCGTTCAGGATAATCAATCAAAGTCATCATATGGTGTTATTCGCGGCCTGCATTGCCAGTTGGACGAGCATGCCCAGGCGAAATTGGTTCGTGTTTTGCAGGGAACTGTTCTTGACGTGGCGGTTGATATTCGCGAGGGTTCACCGACATTTGGAAAGCATGTCGCCGTTGAGTTGTCCGCGGAAAACAACCGTCAATTGTTTATGCCGCGCGGATTCCTGCACGGATTTTCTGTGTTAAGTGAAACGGCAATTTTTGCATATAAGTGCGACAACCTGTATAACAAGGAATCTGAATTCGGTGTGCGTTTTGATGACCCGGCGTTCGGCATTGATTGGCGGATTCCAGCGGATAAGGCGGTTATTTCTGAAAAAGATAAATTAGCAAAAGGATTTGACGATGTGGTTGGTTACCGGGGCTAATGGGCAATTGGGGTGCGAATTGCGCCGATTGATTCCGAATGCTGTTTTTGCTGATTCTAAAATGTTGGATATAACGGGTACTACGGATGTAATGAATTTTGTGCGCGAAAAAAATATTGATTTGATAATAAATTGCGCTGCATACACCGCGGTAGACAAGGCGGAATCAGAACCGGATATCGCGCGGCGTGTTAATGTTGATGGCGTGCGCAATCTGGCATTAACTGGTGTGCCGTTAATTCACATATCAACGGACTATGTATTTGATGGCAAAGGTCACAGGCCATATTCACCTTCTGATAAAACGAATCCTGTATCGGTTTATGGGCAAACAAAACTTCAAGGCGAAAATGTAATTATGGGTGTGGCGAATACTGCGGTTATTATACGCACCGCATGGTTATATTCGGCGTTTGGAAACAATTTTGTAAAGACAATGCGACGCCTGGGGGCGGAACGCGCAGAATTAAATGTTGTCGCAGATCAGATTGGAACACCAACTTGGGCGGCGGATTTGGCGGCGGCAATTGTAAAAATTGCTGGCGAAATAAAGCCGGGAATGCAGGCAATATATCATTATTCAAATGCCGGCGCGTGCTCTTGGTATGATTTTGCGCACAGCATAATGGAATTATCTGGTTTGAAATGTAAAGTAAATCCGATAAATACGGCGCAATATCCAACGCCCGCGAAGCGTCCGCACTATAGTGTTCTTGACAAGGATGATATTGTTCGTGACTTTGGTGTTTCGGTTCCGCATTGGCGCGACAGCTTGAAAAAGGCACTGGCTGAATTTGCCACAAATTCATATTAAATTATATAAAAATACCGGAATTTGCCGGTGTTTTTTTATTTTTCACTGTTTAATTCATAGTAATATTCCAGTTTGTCGTGGTCATAATCTTCTATGCGTCCGTCGGGCAGTACCAGCATGCGCGTTATTCCAATTTGTTCAACAAAATCCGGGTTATGGCTTACGACGATAATTGTACCAACAAAGTCGCGAAAGTTGTCGCCGATTATGCGCTGGGTTTCCGGATCTAAATGGTTTGTCGGCTCGTCCAGTATTAACATATTGGCACGCCGTAACAAAACCCTGCATAATGCGACACGCGCCCGTTCACCCGGTGATAATGTGTCTAATTTTTTAAATACGTCGGTGCCAGAAAATAAAAAATTCCCCAGCGCTGCGCGTAATTGGTCGTCTGTGTATTCATCGGATGCAACATTTTCCAAAATTGTTTTTGATAAATCCAGTTGCTCTAGTTCTTGGGCGTAGTATGCAATGTCAGTCTTTGGATTGATTTCAATTTTTCCCCGTTCCGGTGACAGCATCCCCATTATCAGTTTTAAAAGTGTAGATTTCCCCGCGCCGTTTTCACCAACAATTAAAAACCTTTCGCCACCTGTTATGTAAAAAGACAGTTTCCGGTACAGTAACCGCGCGCCAGGATATCGGAACCACAGGTCTTGAACCGTAATCGGGAATTTTGCACCGTCGCTTTTTGGTGCCAGATTCATTCGAACTTTTTTATATATCGCTTCACGTTCTGTTCGGTTTGCAATGATTTTTTCCAAAATTGCGGCGCGAACCTTGCCCGCGCGTTTCATTGCATGGCGTGTGGGGCTGGCGGCATCGGCACGCTTTACAAAATCAGACAGGTGTTCAATTTTTCTGTTTTCTGCTTCTATTTGTTGTGCACGCGCACGCTTTAATTCGGCGGCCTTGTTCAAATACGCGTCATAGTTACCGTCAAATACAGATATTTTTTTATCCCGCTTATCAATCAGCATGATTTTGCCAGCTACGGCGTTTAGAAAATCGCGGTCATGGCTGATTACTAAAATGCATCCGCGGTATTTGTTCAGATATGATGCGATAAATTCGCGCGTCTGGGCGTCCAGATGATTTGTCGGTTCGTCTAGTAACAATATTTCTGGCATGGAATACAACATTCGCGTAAACGCTACCTTGGATTTTTGACCACCGGACAGTTCGGATAATTTCATATCCAGCCATTGGGAATCAATCTTCATACTTTCAATCAGTCGCAGCAATTCATCTTCGGCGGTGTACACCTCGTAATAATCCAGTTCATGTTGCGTGTTGGCAATTTGTGTCGATAAATTTTCATCCTCTGGATTTTGTGCCAGTTGGTTGTAGAGGCTGCGCATCTGCGCCTCTAGCCTTTCAATGGGGCGGCCTGATAATAAAAAATCCCACACGGTTTGGTTTTGGTCTTGGATTTTTATAACCTGTGGCAGATATCCTATACGTCGGCCACCTGTATCGACAAAGCCGGCATCGGGCGATATTTCACCGGTTATTATTCGAAACAATGTGGTTTTTCCAGCACCGTTTACGCCGACTATCCCGCATTTATCACGCGGCGCCAGGTTAAATTCCGCCCCGTCGTAAATTACGGTTGTGCCAAATGATAATGATAGATTATGTGCCCGCATGCCGGTTATTGTATGAATTTATCCGCCGTGTGCAAGGTTTTATTCCGGGTGAAATTAAAAATATGTTTTGGTATATTTATTTCAATAAACGGTGGGGGAATAATGAATGACTATATAATGCAAATAGTTCGTGCGTGTACATATGTGCACTTGTCTACAAATGGGGCGGATGGATACCCCGAAACGCGTCATGCGCTGCGATTGTTTGGATTTATTGAATTTGTAACAGATGCCGCTACACGAAATAAATATTGGCGCGACGAGTATCAAAGGTTCGGATATGGCGGCCCAGATGTTGAAAATTTTATATTGATGCGATTCATGCCGGAAAAATACAAATATTATATCGGCGTAGATATGAAGACGGGCGAGGTATAGGTTTATAAAAAATCCCCAAAGTACTTTTTGGGGACGGAGATGAATCTTGGTTGCGGAGTGTGGATTTGAACCACAGACCTTCAGGTTATGAGCCTGACGAGCTACCGGACTGCTCTACTCCGCGATAAAGTATGTGTATTATATATTAAATATATTACATGTCAATTAAAATTTGGTGCGTTCCATAATCCCTGATATCCGCGTGATTTTATGCCATGTGGCAAAGGACGAACGTTTTCAAGTTTCCATGCATATCGCCCAATGGCCCAGATTCCAAAAATTTTTTCGGTTTCGCTTTGTTTTTCGATAAATTCCGCAGTAATTTCAATACAATCAACAATGTCGCATATTGCAATAAATTCGCCGGTGTGATGCGCGTTCGACAATATATTATATTTTTCGGCCAGTTCACGCCCCACAGAATTTAATCGCCGCATTGATGCATGAATAATCAGCGGGCCGCGGTATTTTGTTGCCCAACCGCGCGTTTCATACCGCTTTAATCCGCATGCAATTGCCGCCGCATAGGGCTGCCATATTGTAATCGCTTTGGTCATAATAGGCATTTTACCATAAAAAAAATTAAAATATAAGGTTTTTAGCGTCCGTCTTGAAATATGAATTTATTCTTGCTAATATTCATATGAATTTGTGTTAAAGGAATATTTATGAATAATAAAACTTTTAGAAAGATTTGGAAAAAATTCTGGCAGCCAATTTTGCACTGTCCAATTATTCAGTGGACTATTGCCGGGATTATGGCGTTGTGCATTTGGTTTATATACTTCACATCGCGCAAACGCATAACGGGATATGAAATATTCAAGAAATATCGCCGCAAACCGGCCGTCTTTGTATTTTGGCATGGGCGCAGTATGATGCTGTCGCCGATTATTGCATTGGGCGGCATGCACGCGTACGCTGTTGCGTCGCGCCACAGTGATGGACGTATGATGGCAAAATTGCAAAGATTGTTCGGATTAAAGCCCATTTATGGCAGTACGTCTGATGGTGGAATATCTGTTTTGCGCCAGGGGGTGCGTATATTACGCGCGGGCGGTTACGGCATATGTATTTCGCCAGACGGCCCCGGTGGCCCGTCTATGCGTGTTCAAGATGGTGCCCTGTATTTTGCAAAAATGACAGGTGCGCCGATTATTCCAGTGTGTTTTTCCGCATCGCATGCATGGTTTCAGAAACGCTGGGACAGGTATTTGGTCGCATTGCCATTTTCAAAAATAACATGCAAAGTATCAGAACCCGTCTTCATTGACGCCAAGGCGTCACCCGAACAGTTTGAATCTATTCGCCGCCGTATAGAGGACGAAATGGTAAAACAGGTTCGTGAAATGGATGCCGAATTTAATTTGTTCAAAGTTGAACAGGATTTGAATGCAGGCGAATTCAAGCAAAGTATGCGAGACGCAAAAAAACAAAAGAAAACACAAAAGCGGCAGAAAAAATCGCAACAGCGTTCAAAAAAATAAGGATATGTTATGAAAACACCTTGGTGGTTTATGCATAAAAATCCGGTATCGTTTTTATTACTGCCGGTGGGCGTGATGTATTATATTATTGGTCGTATTGTATGGCTATGGCGGCGCATGTTCGCGATGTCATCACGCCGGCCAATAGTGTGTGTCGGCAACATATTGGCGGGCGGTGTTGGTAAAACACCGGTTGTTCGCGCAATTGCAAATTATTTTGATGCCCCTGTTGTTATGCGCGGGTATAAAAAAAGTGCACAAACCGGAAATGCCGGGGACGAGGCGACAATGATGTCTCGCGATGGATTGCAGGTGCATACAGGTGACAGAAAAAGCAATATAATATTGCTTAACCGGCAAAAAGGTGACCGTCGCCCAATTATAATGGATGACGGAATGCAAAATCCGTCGATAAAAAAGAATGTGACGATTGCTGTCTTTGATGAAGGAATCGGATATGGCAACGGTTTTTTACTGCCGGCCGGCCCTCTGCGCGAGCCAAAGCGTGCCGCGCGCCGTGCCGATGCAATAATTGTTATCCGTGCCAATCGCCCCAGAAAAGATTTTGTCCTGCCACGCGGGGTGCCGGTGTTTTATGCAGAAAATGAAACGCTGAACCCGTATGAAGGGAATGAAAAATTGGTTGCGTTCGCCGGTATCGGATTTCCGAAAAAGTTCTTTGCATCATTGCCGAATATTGTGGCAACGCGCGCGTTTGCAGACCATTATCAGTACACATTTGCAGATTTGGATTCTTTGTTTGCGCTGGCCAAGAAGAAGGGGGCAAAACTTGTCACCACAGAAAAAGATTGGGTTCGTCTGCCGGATGGGGTGCGCGATAAAATAAAATATGCAAAACTTGTCACCAAAATAGATGACGCGTTTTTTGAATGGTTGGGGGATAAGATAAAATGAGAACAGTTGAAAAACAAATTAAAATTTCTGGTGTAGGTATACATTCCGGATTGCCGGTTAACATGGTTATAAAGCCTTCTAAAAAATATGGCATATTTTTTCGCCGCACGGATATAAAGGCTTCTGATTTAATTATGGCGCGATATGATAATGTCGGTGAAACAAAAATGCGTAACACCACAATTGGCAGTGTTCATGGTGCGCACGTTCAAACGATTGAGCATTTGATGGCCGCGTTGTTTTTGTCGGGCATAGATAGCGCCATTGTTGAAATTGATGGGCCAGAAACACCGATATTGGACGGTAGTGCAGCCGAATTTTATTCCAAAATTTCAGCGGTCGCACAACCGGTGGGCGCGTTCACGCGTCGCGTCATTGTAAAGCGTACCGTTATTGCAAGGGCGCATGAAATTTTACGCGAATTGCCGTTTTTGACGCGCATGAAAATTTATTTTTTTAACATTGTTTCTGGGCGCCGGTCAAATGGTTTTGTGAAACTGTCGCCAAATGGTGGCAAAACGCTGGATGTGCGGGCAACATTGGTTTATCCGGAAAAAATAATCGGGACACAGACTTTTGAATATTCTTTTGATGGTTCGAAAAAATCAGTTGCTAATTTTGTTAAGAACATATCGCGCGCGCGTACATTTGGAAAATATTCCGAATGGGAATATCTAAAGGCGCGCGGCATGGGTCGTGGCGCGGACGCGACAAATGTTATCGCATTGAATGATGCCGGCGACGGGACATTGAATTCGGTAATCTGGCCCGATGAATTTGTTAGGCATAAAATCATAGATGTAATCGGTGACATGGCGACAAGTGGCGGATTTGTGTGCGGTTGCGTCGAATCATACAAGGGTAGCCACGCGATGAACAATCTAGTGCTGAAAAAATTGTTTAGCGACCCGGCAAATTATGATATAGTTGAAAGTAGACAGAAAAGGGCTTAAAATTGGTGTAGACGCATAATAAAAAAGGAACAAAAAATGAAAAAGATTTTTGCGGTCGTAATGCTCACAACACTGACGGCGTGCGGCGGACTTATAAAGAATGAAAACGGCAGCGAATATTTGACACAACTTAATGCAGAGCCAATGGGTTGTACGTATTTGTACAAAATAGAATCAGAAGTTTCTGTATATGACGCGGATGATGCCCGTCGTTATTTAGAAAACCGTATCGTCGATCAGGCGCGTGGCGGAAATGCATACTGGATAACCAGCCAGCGCACGCGTCCAAATGAATGGGTGATATTTGGCCCTGAACGCGCATTCGTATTGGCGGCAAACGTTTATGATTGTCCGTATCCGAACCGTGTTCACACGGCGGCCAATGGTGCAGGTTCGACCGCGGTGTATGGTGTGGGACCTGTGTGTGACCCGGTATACGGATGCAAGTAATACGCAGATAAAAAAAGTTTGAATACCCGGCGATATTTTCATCGGGTATTTTTCATTCTATATTTGCCAAGGTTTATCTTTTTGTGCTATAATTTATCGTAAGAGGGAGAAATTGGCAAACCAAGTCATATCTGTTAACAGAAAAAAATACGCGGTCGGTCTGTTTTGGCAGCCGGTTGCAACGGGCTTTTTTGCACGTAATTATGCACGCAGTCTTGCACGTGGCGTTGATAAAAAACTTAACCTGTTTACAGAATATCGTTCAATGGTTGGCTTGGGGGCGCGAAAATTTGGACATCGAACCGCAATGCCATCCGCGGCGGCCTCCATTGTGGATTCATTCCCGGAATTTTCATCTTTTTTAGCCGTGTTTCAGGTAGACAAGGGTTATTACCTGGTTGCGATGCGAAACGGTGTCATTTTAGAAGACAAATTATTTGCAACGGAAAGCGAAGCTCGCGCTGAATATTCAAAATTATCCCAGATACCAGATTGGGGGACGTTTGTCGCACCCGGTACATGGGGTATGCCGCGCGCGGTTGAACGAACTATTTCCGAGGTTGTTTCCGGTGGCGCACGCGCGGTTTTACGTTCTATTAGCCGTGTTCGTGCGGCTCTTGGGCCATTGGTAATAATTGTTTTGTTTTTGGCTCTTATCGGGTCAATATTTCGCGAACCGCTGCATCAAATGATGATGCCGCGCCCCCAGATTTCACAGATAAATCCGGAACTGGCGGCCGAGTACAAGCGACAAATAGAAGAAAAAAATCGTGAACTAGACGCAGAGTTTAATATTGAAAAGGAACCAGAACCGGAACCGATTGTACCGCCATATGACAGTTTACCGGATGTCTCCGCGCGGGCGGATATGTGTTTTCGTGCGATGGCATTTGTAATGCAGAATGTAACCGGATGGAACCAGACGTCTGTTGAGTGCACAGAATTGAACGCCGTCGCCGAATTTCAACGTGATTTTGGAACTCTCGATGATTTTTACGTAATGGCAACAGAATTAATGCCGGGTGCTATCGTTACAAAGCAAAACGAGGATATGCTGCGGGTTAGTGTGCCGTTGCCTGCGGTTCAATCGGTGGCAAGTCAAGATGAACGCGATGCGGAAACACTCTTGCGCGATGTTCAGTCTGCTTTTCAGTCAATCGGAACGCCAATTGAATCCCAGATTGTTGTTGATGTTTTGTCGAATGGGGTTGACACGATGTCACTAAACATTGTGGAAATTGCGGTTGAATCAAAACTTGTACCGTCGCAATTTATGCGTATATTCGATGAATTCGGCGGTGTTTATATGACGCGATGCGCTTGGGATGCATCACGTCGGATATGGAACTATGAGGTGATAATATATGCCAAATAAGATAAATTTTTTCATAATGTCTGTTTTTGTCGCGACATGTATCGCACCGGCATTCGCAGAAATGGACACGTCCGATTTTCAAAGCGAACCGATGATGGTTGCACAGACGCCGGATATGGGGTACACAGATGATGAATTAGATTCACTTACCGCGGATGCGGTTGCGGCGTATAACGCGGATGGTTCCCTTTTTCAACAGATAACTACATTGGAGCAGGAAAAGGTTTTAATGCAGCTGGAAAAAGAACGTGCACAGTTGGATTTGGAGTTAGACCGGCTGGCGGCAGAAAAAATAAAACTGCATATGGAAATAGACACGCTGTCCGGGCGTGCCGAGGCGCAAAAGCAGGAAATAGAAACTGAAAAGGCGAAATTAGAGGCAGAGGCCGCCCGTCTTGCCCGTGAAAAGGAGCGACTGCAAGCCCAGGCAGAAGCTGCATCTGCAACCGCGCCGGTGCAAGTTGCCAATGAACCGATTGAAACTGATATTGATTTAGGTGAAAAATATCGCCTGGTTAATGTTTTTGGTGCAGGTTCCCAATTACAGGCAACAGTCACGGATTTACAGACCGGTCAAAATAAACGGATTTCTGTTGGCAAGACGTTGGACGGGTTCACGGTCAAATCAATATCATTGTACGACGGGGTTGAATTTATCAAAGATGGTATGACGCAAAACCTAAACATCAGTGCAAACCGCTAAACCAAAATATAAGCGCAGTAAATGAAAAAGCAGAACAACGATTCTTTGGAAAATATTTCTCTGGTGCAAACAGATTCCGTGCCAACGGGGTTGGAAAACGCCGAAATAAAAGACGTGGTTGACTATCTATTTGCAAATGGGAACCGACTGCTGACGGCGACCGGGGCGGAACTGGAATTGCCCAAAGATACACAGAGTTTGATTGCGTATTTTTCCGGCGGCGAGATTATAATTTCACGTACGCATAGATATGACGGGCGCGTACTGGCGTTTCTGGATTTGTTGGAAAAGCGGGGACGCGCTATGCGCCGCCCGTTCTATTCTGATTTGGGCTTGGTTTCCGCGATATACAAGTCTTATGAATTAAAATTGGGCAGTGGCCGCGCAACCCGCGATTTCGACAACCAAATGCAAAAGGATTTTGTCGATATAATTGCCAAGGCCGCTGCACAAAAAGTTTCCGATATTCACATAGAGGTTGCAGACCAGACAACGATTTATTTCCGTATCGACGGAAGTATGCAGCCGGTTTTGGAATATAACTCTGGGTGGGGTGAATCTTTTGTTCGCGCGGCATTTGCGTCGTCCGACATGTCAAACGCTAACTATGCGCAGAATGAATATCAGTCCGCACAGAAAGATGGGCGCACACCATTGCGCGGAACCAAGGATTTATATCTGCCAGCGGGGATATTAAGCATTCGTATGCAGTTCAATCCCATTGCCTTCGGCAGTCGTTACGTTGTTATGCGCCTACTGTATGATAATCCATCAGAAGGTATAAAAACCGAGCAGGAATTTGGTGAATATGAACAAAGGTTGTTGATGCGTCTGCGAGCATTCCCGACGGGGCTGGTGATTGTCGCAGGTCCCACCAGTTCCGGAAAATCGACAACATTGGCGCGGAACATGTCGCTTATGCTAAAAGAGCGGCATTATGAAATAAACATGATAACGGTTGAAAATCCGGTCGAACAAAAAATATTCGGCGCCCATCAAATGCCGGTTGTAAACACTACGACCGAAGAACAGCGTGACGAAAAGTATACCGAGGCACTGGCCGCGGCATTACGCAGCGACCCTGATACGCTGATGGTGGGGGAAATCAGAACTCTGGCCGCGGCGCAGTTGACTATACGTGGCGCGTTGTCTGGACATAATGTTTGGACAACGCTGCACGCCAATTCTGCCATCGCGGCTTTGACGCGATTGCTGGATTTAGGCATAGAAGGTTTCAAACTTAAAGAAGAAACGATGATGCGCGGTTTGGTTTCCATGCGTCTTTTTAAAAAATTATGTCCATATTGCCGGGAACGTTTGGCGGACCATCCAGAAAATCCGGCGTATCAGCGTGTTTTGGACGCATTTGGAGAAATTGGACTGCGTCAAGTTTATATTCGTGGTGCTGGATGTACGGAATGCAACGGAACGGGAACGTTGGGGCGTATCAAGGCCGGCGAAATCATTATCACAAATAGTGAATTTTTGGGTTTAGCCTTGTCCGGGAATACAGACGGTGCGATACGTTATTGGCTAGAAGAAATGGATGGCCGTACATTAAAAGAATCGGCCATGGAATTAATGCTGCGCGGAATAATCGGTGTAGACGAGTTGGAAAGATGGGTTGGTCTGTTGGATAGACCGGGGGTGTATTGATATGGAAGCGCTCGAAAAACTTTATGCCAAAATGGTATTCCGGCTCAATACACAAAAGCGAATGGCGACAGCGCGCAAATTGGCATCGTTGCTGCGCAATGATTTTACATTGATGGATGCGCTGGGTCGTCTGGAAATGATAGAAAGCGACAACGGAAAAAAGCCAAACGAACCCTTTGCAATTGTTATGCGTGAATGGCAAAAAAACCTGGAACGCGGAATGAGCTTTTCCGATGCAACGCGCGGCTGGGTGCCGATGGATGAAACGTTGCTGGTGACGTCGGGGAATTTGTCCAATTTGGTGGTTGCGCTGGAAAATGTCGGTCGTGTTGTCGATGGTACACAACGTATAAAGCGCGCCATGCGCAGCGCAATTGCGTACCCGTTGTTCTTATTGGCGCTGACATTTGGAATAATCATCATGGTAGGTGTTTATCTGGTGCCACCGTTGGCATCTGTTGCGGGTGATGATGTTGTTTGGCGCGGAACTGCGCGTGGACTGATATGGATGTCTGATTTTGCGATAAATTATTGGTTTGCAATTGTAATTGGATTTTTGCTGTCCGTGCTGGTTATATGGTTGAGTCTTTCCAACTGGTCCGGATGGCTGCGTTCTAAATTTGATGAAATTCCCCCATGGAGCATATACAAGATTCAAGTTTCCGTCACATGGTTGATGAGTTTGGCATCAATGGTGTCGGCGGGCGTGACAATACCTGCTGCTATGCGTATGTTGGCCGATAATGCAAACAGGTATTTGGGCGGTATATTGGATAGAACACTGGGGTTTATCGCAAACGGTGACAATCTGGGAATGGCGCTTAATCATGCAGACCGCGATTTTCCAAGTCGTGAAATAATCGGGGATTTGACGATATATGCAGATATGAACGGATTTGACGCGAATTTGTCTGCGGTGGCAAATGATTATTTGGATGAATCCATCCGAAAAATGGAATCAATTTCCAGTACGATGAACAGTCTTGGTATTTTGCTGGTGTCCGCTATAATCGCATGGGTTGTTCTGGGAACATTCCAGATGCAAGACCAAATAACCACCGCATTGGGATAAAATTAAATCTGACTTGCCCAAAGGAAATAAATCCTATATTATAAAAATGCGGAAGGGATTGTTTTCATGACGAAGATATTATCTTGGCTTATCAGTTTCATAAAACCAAAATCTGGTAAAACCGTTATTCAACGTGGCAATAATAATTCCATAACTGAAACAAACATCAATAACAGTCACGGGGTATCGGGAAAAGTTGTATTATTAATATTGGTTGTAATGGTGCTGGGGTTTGTTACACTTACACATATAATTGCGTCCAGAACACAAACCGAAGTTCAGGAAAAATCATGCAAAACATGTAAAATAGATATAAATTTGACGCCAAAGATGCTAAATGAAATTCAGCATGATCCGGGTATGGCTGCGGATATCGCCCGGCGCAGCAATATAGATTTAACGCGCGTTCCGGATGGATATTTTGTTGCGTTTGAACGTATTGACCCGTTGTTATCAGACATTATCGACAACAAGTTGGGCGATGTTGTCGGAATTCGTCCCGATTTGTCAGTTAGCCGCCGTTTTAACAGCGAGGCACGGAAAAATTACCCCGAATTATATGCAAAGCGCAAGCCGTGCAAGGAATTATACATTGATAGGGAATCTAACAGATCTAAAAAGATTCCTTTGACCTGTTATCCGGATGAATTGGCGCCCGTCTTTGACCGATTTTTCCGTAATGTATATCAGGAATTGTACCAACAAACATATATTGAAAACATAAAGCGCGATAAAATTAAACTTATACAGGAAGCGCGTGATGCCCGTGAAGCCAAAGAAATGGCGCGCGAAAACCGCAAAAAATCAAAATATTAATAATTTTTATATAAAATAGTCGACATTTTGCAAATTTTGTCTATATTTTTGTGTATGAAAAATATAGACTGATAAGTGTTTGCAAAAAATGAATAGAATTTTGGTAAATTTTGATAGGTTGACAAGTCGCGCCCTGGATAAATATCCGGAACGTTCTGCGACGATTATTTTAGCATGTATTTCAATGTTGTGCATGGTGTCCGCGAAATATACTCATGTGATTTTTGGTGACCCGTCGGCATCGGCGCGTGTTATTACGGCACCGAAATCAGATATTAGTCAAACTGAATGTAAATTAAACGTTTTTCCTTGTGGAAATGTCGATACAATGTGGCACGGCGTGAAATTTAAATTAGTTGATTCAAGACAGAGGTAGTTTCAATATCCGAAGTGCTGTATAACACGCGGGGTGTTGGACAATATGTTGATGACGGTTCGTCCCGATGAAATTTCGTCGAATATTGATGTTGTGCCGGGCAAATATATTATGTCATGCGGATGGGGATGTGGACATCGCGGGGGTGATTGCATAAACCGCAAGAAACGCAAGGAACATGTTCCATGTGCGCAACAATTTTTTATTGTTTCTAAATATTTAAGAGCGCAGGCAAAGATTAAAGAGAAATAAAAATCCGCCATATGGCGGATTAATCTTTTTTTCGGGCGCTGTTCAGTCGCAGTTGCCCGCATGCACTGC
Organism: uncultured Alphaproteobacteria bacterium; assembly: GCA_947053455.1. GTDB lineage: Bacteria > Pseudomonadota > Alphaproteobacteria > Rs-D84 > Rs-D84 > Enterousia. The sequence goes on along the minus strand of CAMRSV010000001.1, from coordinate 133,924 downwards.
CGATGTCTGTGCCGCGTTCCCGGCGAATGCGCGTATGAATTCCGTTTTTAATCAGCGTGTCCTGAAAACGGTGTACCGCATTACCCGAAATGGATGCGAAATCACGCTCATCAACCGCGTTCCATGGTATCAAGTTTACCATGCAATTTTTTCCCGCCAGTAATTTTGACAATTGTTCCGCATGTTCGGGCGATGAATTATATAAAACTGTGTCACCATTTTCATCACGACGCCCCAGCAGTATGTATTCTATCATCAATTGCCGATTATGCAGTGCGGCAAAATCATCCGCCGCCGCCAACACTTCGTTTAGTTTATAGCGATTGTTTATTGGCATAATTTGACTGCGTAATTCATCGGTTGGCGCATGCAGTGATATTGCCAAATTTATTGGCCGGCCCCAGTTTATCAAATCGCGTATGCCGGGAACGACGCCGCATGTGGATAATGTTATTCGCCGCCACCCGATGCCAAGGTCTGCATTTGCCCGTTCAATAAAACCGATTACATTTTCGGTGTTTTGCAGTGGTTCACCCGTGCCCATTATCACTATATGTGACACATCGCCGTTGTTCGCATCGCCGTTTGGGCGGCTGTTGCATTTTGTTGCATGCGCGCTGCGCAGTTCCCATTGTGCAATCAATACCTGGGCAAGTATTTCGTTTACGGACAGATTTCGTTTCAGCCCCAGCAGTGTACTGGCACAGAATTTGCAACCCATGGCGCATCCAGCCTGGGAACTGACGCATACGCTGTTGCCGTATGTTGTACGCATCAGAACACATTCGATTTGTTCGCCGTCCTGCAGTTGCAGCAAAAATTTAGTTGTTTCGCCGTCTGCCGATTGCAGTTTTTTTACAATCTGTACGGGCAGTGTTTGCGCCACCGCATCCAAATCGTGCCGCAAAGTTTCCGGCAGATTTTTCATCGCCGCCGCATTTGGCGCACCACGTTGCAACCATTGGCTTATTTGCGTCGCACGAAAACGCGGCTGTCCCATGTCGGTGACAAACTTTTCCAATTCGCCGCCGGTCATGTTAAACAAAATGGGTTTGTTTGACATTATAATTATTTTTCTTTTGATTGGATTTTATCAATTATGCGCTGAAGATACATTTTGTTTGCATCATATTCCATTACAGCCCGATTATATGCGCTGTCAATTTTCTGTAATTCATAGGATGCGTCCCGTGCTGCCTTGCGCGCTGCGGTTGAATTGTATCGTGTTATGAGTGTATCAGAAATACTTATCATTGTGCGCAGATAATCCCTTTGTTCCTGCAGAGAGTTCATTTTTCTCATAATATCCCGTGTACGTTCAGCCGATGTTACCAAGTCCGCTGCAACCAAACAAGATAGCGCCAGAGATAGGGTAAGTATGGCTTTATTTGCCCGCGTAGTATTTGTTTTTTTATCTGTTGGTTTCATATTATGCCCCTTATTTATAATTTGTATCTGTCGTCATTTATTACTATAACCGCTTTGCGGCGCAGTTGTTTTAATTGCTGGTCGGCGATAAACATAGCGCGCTTGAACATTGTGTTCTGTTTTATTATCTCGTCTATTTTTCCATATTCGGCCGTCTTTTTGGAACTGCACACCAGTAAAACAGAATCATCAATACGCGGCGACCATACAAGATTAGGTAATCCCGCGACGCGTTCACGAATGTCACGTGACAATTCATACTGCATCGCAGTGAATTTTTGCGGGGCCCCACCCAAACTTTCCGCCATTTTCAACGCATCATCGCAACTTTTAGGTTTGGTTAGTTTATCTGCCGCGCTGGCCGGTATGTCAATCAGGCGGATTATCGTCATTTCCAGGGGCAATCCATGCTCTGCCGCCAGGGCACGTTTTTCTGCGTTTATCTCGTCCGAAGATGTTTCAATCGTCGGCAAAATGGTGCGTGCAACCACAATCTGCCATGCGATATCCGCCTTTAACGCGCGTCGTGTCATTTCCAATTCTGTCGCCGACATGCCGTCCATGTTCATTTTCTTTAATTCTTGTTCAACTGTCTTGTCGTCTGGAACCGCATCAAAATTTGACGCATAGGAGGTTTTTATGTAATCGTCAATGATGTTTTGCAGCGCCACCCGGCGATTATCGGCGGGTGCATTGCCTTGGCGTGCCATAAGTTTTGTGCGTGCGGTCACATCCGCATCTGTTATGGGGGTGCCGGCAACCGTTGCGATAATGCTGGCGGCATGCGCTGGCGCAATAAACAATGCCGCAATCAGTATTAATATTTTTTTCATTTTTCTCTTCCTTTTGTGGTGCAGCGTTTAATAGCGCTGCCCCTCTATGCTCATACCAAAACGGAACTGGTAGGTTGTATTTCCTACATAGTCTTCCTTGGATGCATTGTCCCGGCGATATCCGAATATCAGATAATAGCACGGGTGATCATAATGCAGTTCGCCCGTGTGGCGCTGGAACATTCCTTCCTCAAAGTTATATGCCGCATTAAAGCGCACAGACCATCGCCCAGTCAATTGGATACCAATCCCTGTTATTGCTTCGTTTATATCGTCACCCAGTGTTTGTTCGTCTATGAAACGCTGTGACCAGATATGGCCTATGTTGAAATAGTTTCGCTGGGTTCCGATAACCGCGCTTGTTTCCATGTGGCGCAGTGCAAAATTGTCCCGCCCAAAGCGGAATCTTGTTGATAAATCAACCCACTTTGAATTTGAATAATTGATTCGCCCGACATAGTCAGATTGACCGTTAAAAAATCCGCTGTTTGAATCTGTGGCGGCACGATCGGTGAAGTCATATGTTTGCCCAAAAAACAATTCGAAATTATGCCCCTTGTCGTTGAACGCCGCCCAACGCACACCGTAATCGGCAAAGGTTCCGTTTTCCCATAAATCAAGACCCGCAAACCGATTATCTGAAAACAATGTGGTGTCCGATAAAAACGCGCCCGCCGAATCATTGTTCAGTGCAAATTGGTCTTTATCTGTATGGCGCATTATCGTCAGTCTTGCGCGCGGTTCCAGAATTTGTGTCCATGTTGATGTTGGGCGAAACATTGGCAACCCCCATTCCACATATCCACTGGGCAGGAACCTTGTCTTTAGCCCCGTGAACTTGTCGCCATCAATCATGTCCGTGTTGCTAAAATTATATATATCATATCGTGTGGCAACGCTTGCCGTTATGCGGTTGCCGCCCCATAGCGTCCATGGTGATACAATGCGCGCTTCGCCGATTAAGCGTTGGCTGGTTGTGCCGTCGTCGTATATTCCCAGAACGTCGCCACCAAAAGTGGCATAGGTTTCCTTGTATATCGGCTTGGTCTGATATACGGCGCGCACATTGGGCAAAATGTTACCAGACGGCGTTGAATAATTTACAGACGTACTGCGCAGTTCCTGGAAGATATGCGCATCTGCAACGATATAGCTGGACACGCCAAACAATTCCAACTTTGCACCAGAATCCAAATATGGCTGATCGTCATAGAATCCATATTTTTGCAGGTATGTTTTATCCGATGCGCGTTCCAGGAATATTGATGCCCGCGCATATGGCCCCATTTCTATAACATCATTGTTAAATATGTGCCAACGGTTTTCGCCTTGGCGATTGCGCGTAAAAGAGCCCTTTGTTCGGAATTCCGAATGTGGCAGGTTTAACCGATGCTGCAACTGAAACAGGGGATTTTCCTTGGTCAAATATGACAGTGTAAGTGTTGCGTCATGTGTATCGGAAAAGTTTATGTAAATCGGCAGGTTAATCTGGCTGCCCATGTTATTGGTTGATTCAAAGCCCGGCATTAACAAACCGCTTTTATATTTTACGCCGGGGCCGGGCATTTCATAGTATGGAATCCAGATAATCGGTGCGTTGTATATCCAGAATACCGGATTGTGAAACCGCATCATTTCATCGGTTTCATCATATATTATTTTGGTTGCACTGATTTCCCATGCGTTGCCAATCGGATTGCAACCATCGCATGCCGTAAATAGTGCGTCGCGTGCAATTGTTTTATTGTTTTCGCGCGTTATGTTATCTGATTCAAGATAAATATGCTGCCCCAGCCATATTTTTATATCGTCACCGGACAGTTCGGCGCCCCGTTGTGACAGGTATGAATCCGTAAGTGTTACGCGTCCGCCGCCGGCATTTACGATTTCTGTTGTGCCGCTGGTTTTTATGGATTCGGACTTTATGTCATATTCTATTTTATCGGCAGTTATTGTTTTTGGGGTATTGAAATCCATGGGCGCGGCTATGGCGTTCGCGCAAATCGGCAATATGGCAAAAAAGGCGATACTGATTTTCATTTCTTATATAATACACCAAATACAACAGTTATCGCTATTGCCACTGTTAAGGCCAGCAACCCTAACTGCGTCAAATTTTCAATCATACTGGATGCGGCCATGAACAGTCCCATTGTGCTGGCCATTGCGCCAACGGCCAATACGGGCGCAAAACTGGCACGGCGACGCAACAATGATGTACGCAGTAAAATTAATGTACACAACGCCACCAGCAGCAGATTCATAAACGGCATGATAAAGCGGTTCGCCAGTTCACCTACAACAACTTTGTGACGTTTGGCGGTCGGTGAATCCAGAACCGAAGACAGCAACGCGCCCGTCGGCACCCGCCGAACACGGAACGCGTCATCAATATTCTTTTCTGCAACGTTTAAATCCATGTCAAATGATTCAAACGTTCCGATTGCCACGGTGTCGCCCGTTGATTGAATGGAACCATTGTCCATTATGATTGACAGACCGCGGCTGGTTGAAACTAGTTTTCCCTTTTCTGCAAATATCGTCATTGTCGATTTTTCGTCGCGCATGTCGGACAGCATTACCTGTGACAAATCGTGCCCGGACACTTTGTCCACATATACCACCAGTCCGCGCGATAATTGCGTAAAGGCCGATTCCTGTAATTTCATATGCGCCAGACCATATCGCAGATTCCATTGTGTGTTATAAAATTGTCGTTGGGATGCCGGAACCACCCACAGGTTTAAAATGAAATTTATCACCGTCAGTACCGTTGCCAATTTTAGTGCCGGGCGCGCAATCTGTGCCGGTGACAGGGTTGATGCCGCCATGACGGTTATCTCGTTATCGGCAATCATTTTATTGTATACGAAAATAACGGCGATAAATGTTACGAACGGAACTATAATAGACACGATAAACGGCACCATTAAAATGGTTAGCCCCAGGAAACTTGTCACATTAACGCCATAGTTCAGCAGGAATTTCATCAGTGCCATAATCTGCACCATCCAGGCCAGCCCCGTCAGAACCATCAGCAGCATTATAAAAATGGTCACCAATTGGCGCAAAAAATATCGATTAATAATTTTCATATTTTGCAGTATAAAGCCCAAAAGCCCGACCGTCAAATAATTTAATGTTTTTTTTGACTTTTTCCTTGCATTTGCGTAATCGGGATGTATAATCTAATTGTTCTTAAAAAATAATTTTTTAAGGGCGGGGTTAAAAAACCTCGCCCTTAATCATAAAGGCGTTTAATACAAGCAAGGAGAAAAACAAATGTCTTTTGTTTCAATGCCCCGTCAGGATTTGCTGCTGGCTATCGATTCCCTGGCCCAGGAAAAACTGATAGACCGTGAAATTGTTATAGAATCATTAGAGGCGGCAATCGCCAAAATCGCCAAGCACAAGTATGGCGAAGAGTTCAATATCACGGCGCATATTGACCGTAAAAACGGTGCGATTTATGTTAAACGCTTGTTCGAGGTTATTGAATCCCCGCAATCTGTTGAAGAATATGATGCTAACACAATGTTGACGGTTGCGCAGGCTAAAAAGTATTCTAAAAACCCAATTATTGGTGAATTTGTTGAAGATCCGTTGCCGGAACCAGAATTTGGCCGTATGGCGTTCCAGACCGCGCGCCAGATAATGACAGCACGCGTGCGCGACGCAGAAAAGGGGCGCCAGTACGAAGAATTCAAAGATAATATCGGTGATATTGTATCCGGTGTTGTAAAGCGTGTAGAATTCGGCAATATATTTGTTGACATTAACGGCAAGGCCGAAGGGTATATCAAGGGCACTGAATTGATACCGGGCGAACGCCTAGCGGTGGGTGACCGTGTGCGCGCGCTGATTATGGATGTTGCGCGTTCCAATTCCGGTCCGCAGATTTTCCTGACCCGTACGCATCCTATGTTTATGGAAAAACTGTTTGTTCAGGAAGTACCCGAAATTTACGAGGGCATAATCAAAATCAAATCTGTTGCACGTGCACCGGGTTCGCACGCGAAAATCGCCGTTGAAACCCAGGATCCGTCAATTGATGCAGTCGGCATGACGGTCGGTATCAAGGGTACACGTATTCAGCCGGTTATTAACGAATGTCATGGTGAAAAAATCGACGTTATTTTATATTCCGAAGACCCGGCGGTGTTCATTGTAAATGCGATGCAGCCGGCCAAAGTTGCAAAAATTATCGTCGATGAAGACACACGCACAGCGGCCGTTGTTGTAAATGATGACCAGCAATCATTGGCCATCGGTCGTCGCGGGCAGAACGTGCGATTGGCGTCCCAACTGACGGGATGGAACATTGACGTCATGAACGAACAGACCGAACAGGAACGCCGCGCCAATGAATTCAAGGAAAAGACAGAACTGTTTATAAAGGGATTGGATGTTGATGAAATGATTGCGCACCTGCTGATTACCGAAGGGTTCCGCACAATCGAAGAAATCGCATTTGTTGATGAGGCAGAACTTACCGCGATTGAGGGATTCAATGCGGAACTGGCATCAGAACTGCAAAAGCGTGCCAAGGATTATCTGGCCAAAATCGAGCAGGATTACAAAGACGAAGGCCATGCGATGGGGATGAAGGACGATTTGCTGGAGTTTGATTTTATAAAGCGGCCCACAATTATGGCGCTGGGGCGTGCTGGAATAAAGTCCCTGGAAGACCTGGCGGATTTGGCGTCTGATGAACTGATTGAAATTCTGGGCGAAGACGCAATGTCACCGCGGTTGGCTGCGCGTATAATTATGAAGGCTCGCGAGGTGGTTTATAACATTACTCAAGACGAGGAATAAAGTACAAACCCGAACACATAACTGAACGGAGTAGATTAAATGGCAACATTGACACTGGGAAAATCTGTGACCATAGACCAGGTTGCAAGTAAGAAGGGCGACGCGGTTTTTGTTGAACGCCGTCGTCGCGTTGTGGCACCCGGCGCGCGTGAATTGCGCGACGAACCCGCGTCACCCACCCCGGCGCGAAATGCGGCCGATGAAAAACTGCGCGCCGTTTTAGAGGCCGCCCGCGCGAGAGAAGAAGAACGCAAAGCCCGCGAGGCCGCCGAAGAGGCGCAGCGCCTAGCGCGTGAAGCGGAAATTGCCAGAGAGACGCGTGAATACGAACAGGTAAAAGAGCAGTTGGCTGCACGTGAAGGCGCGCCCGCGGCCGATACGGTTGAACCCGCACCGGTGTCAAAGAAATTCCAAAATAATATGCAGCCGGCTACGAGACGCACGGCTCGCGGCGAAGAGGATGACGCCCGTCCGTCAAAGTTTAACAATGGGAAAAATCGTGATTTTAAAAAGTCCGGAAAAATATCACTGCACGACATCGTAATGGGTGGCGGTGATGACGATGATGACGAAATCGGTCTGCGTGGTGCGAACCGCCGCAGATCAGAGGCGTCACTTAAACGTTTCCGGGAAAAGGCGCGCGCAATGTTTGCCGCCCCACAAAAGGTTGAACGTGTTGTTCAACTGGGAGATACGATAACGGTTAAAGACCTGGCGGCGGCAATGGCAGAAAAGGTCGGAAATGTTATCAAGAAATTGATGGAAATGGGCATGATGGCGTCTGTAAATCAGTCGATTGATGCTGATACGGCCGAACTGGTTGCGACCGAATTCGGTGCAACGGTAAAGCGCGTTGATATGAAGCCTTATGCGGATATTTTGGAACGTGAACCGGATGCGACAAAATTACAGCCGCGCGCACCCGTTGTAACCGTTGTTGGACACGTTGACCATGGTAAAACATCATTATTGGACGCGTTTCGCAATGCAAACGTTGTTGCATCAGAGGCAGGCGGTATCACCCAGCATGTATCTTCCTACGAGGTAAAGACCAAATCTGGCGCCGTAATAACATTCTTGGACACACCGGGGCACGAAACATTTACGGCCATGCGCGCCCGCGGTGCCCAAATGGCGGACATTGTTGTCTTGGTTGTTGCGGCAAACGATTCCATAATGCCCCAAACGATTGAGGCGATTAATCACATTCGCGCCGCGAACGTTCCGTTTATTGTTGCGATTAACAAAATTGATTTGCCAGAGGCAAACGCCCAACGCGTAAAAACAGACCTGTTGCAACAGGAAGTTCAGGTTGAAGAAATGGGTGGTGATATTCAATGCGTTGAAATTTCTGCGACGAAAAAAATCAATCTGGATAAGTTGGAAGAGGCCATTTTGCTGCAGGCGGAAATGATGGATTTGAAAGCCGACCCGGAAATGCCGGCCATCGCATACGTGGTTGAGGCAAAAATGGAAAAGGGGCTGGGCGCGGTTGCAACCGTCTTGATGCGTCAGGGAACGCTAAAGATTGGCGATGTGTTTGTTGTCGGCGAAACATTCGGGCGCGTGCGCGGGCTTATAAATTCGTCGGGCGAACGCGTTAAATCGGTAAAACCGGGTCAACCAGTTGTGGTACTTGGCCTTGATGCGGTACCGGCCGCGGGTGACGACCTGCGTGTTATGGAGACCGAGGCACAAACCCGTGAAGTTGCCGCATACCGCGCACAAAAGGCGCGCGATAAGGCAAATGCGGTAAAGCGTTCATCGCTAGAAGAACTGTTTGCCAAGCGTGACGAAAATAAGAAGCTGATTTTGCCGATAATTTTGCGCGCTGATGTTCAGGGCAGTGTAGAGGCGATTTCCGACATGCTGCGCGAAATTAATACGGACAAAGCTGGGGTTGAAATCTTGTCATCTGGCGTTGGACAGATTACAGAGGGCGACATACGCCTGGCGTCGGCATCAAACGCGGTTATAATTGCGTTTAATGTTCGTGCAGATGCGGCCGTACGCGACATGGCACGCGGTGCGAATGTCGACATCAGATACCACAGTGTAGTCTACCGTATCACGGACGAGGTAAAGGAAATATTGTCTGGAAAACTGGCGCCGGAACGTCGCGAGAACTTTATTGGATACGCCGACGTTATCCAATTGTTTACGGTGGGCAAGGGCACGCGTGTTGCCGGTTGCCGCATGACCGAGGGTATGATAAAAAAGGATGCATTTGTACGCCTGTTGCGCAACAACGTTGTTATATACGATGGTAAAATCGGTGAACTGCGTCGCGAAAAGAACGAAGTCAAGGAAGTATCTGGCGGCGTTGAATTCGGTATGTCGTTTGACAAGTACAACGACTTGAAAGAGGGTGACCGCGTCGAATGTTATGAGGTGGAGGAAGTTCGCGCCAAGTTGTAATGTGGCGGCATAATGTTAATAAAAACCCGGAAATCACCGGGTTTTTTGATGTATATTATTATGCGCTTTATTAAATTTTATTATTAACTGGATTGCTTTGTCATTGCGATCGTAGCGTGGCAATCTGGTAAATAAATTTGCAATTTGATTTTTGTGTTGATATAATAATTGTGCCGAAGGGTATTCCATCGGTGGGGTGTCACAACCCCTCGTAAGAGAAACTTCAACCATGGTTGGAGGGTCGTGATATATATGAATAAACGACACTATTTCTTACGATAGTTGTGAACCTCCAACCGCAATAAAGCGGTTTTTTTATTGATATTTTTCCCTAATATACTATAATAATCATTGATGGTAATTCCATCACGGAGTTTCACGACTCCGCGTAAGATGTCTAGATAAGACAAAAAACTATCTCTCCAATCCTAGGTTGGAGGGTATGTGAAAATATATTGAATACACATACACTATTTCTTACATAGTCGTGAACCTCCAACCACTTGAAATTTTTCGGTGGTTTTTGTTTTTGCACAACGGGGGTATAAACATGACCAACAATGCCGATATAATGGCGGGGATAAAAAAACTGGTATCACTAGAAGATACCGGGATGCCGCCGGGTGAACTTTTCCGCAGTATACGTGAAAATTCACAAATATCGTTGGAACAGTTTGCGCGTGACATTGGTATAACGGTCGAAAAATTGCGGGATATAGAATCCGGCTGTGCCCCATTTCCGACAGTATTTTTAATATTTATATTTACATACGGCATCCCCGCGTGGTATTGGGGCGATGACGCCGATGCGTATCGCGGGAAATAATTTATTATATGTTGGATTGCTTCGCTGTGTGCAGATGCACTTGCTCGCAATGATAAAGTAAAGAGATTAAGAACTTAATAACGAACTTGTCATTGCGATCGTAGCGTGGCAATCTGGTAAATCTGATGTGCGTGGTACAAAATAATAATTTCTTGCATTTTGGGTGGACGGGCGTTAAAATCCGATACAGATTTTTCGGGCGCGAATGTGGTGATGCGACTGACAACCGCGGAATGTTCAAAACCCATAACCAAAAGTTATAAATTCGGGGTGGCACCGCGCGAATAAAATTTTGCGCCCCCGTGCATAAACAATACCGGTGCCGCAATTTGATGCGTCCCGGCAATAAAAAAAGGGACCGAAATGTTAACACTTAAATCAAAATACAGAACGCACACATGCGGTGAATTAAACGCAAAAAACGTCGGCGAAACCGTTACACTGTCGGGCTGGGTACATAGAAAGCGTGACCATGGCTCGTTGTTATTTATTGACCTGCGCGACAACTATGGCATGACGCAAATTGTATTTGACGGCGGAAATGAAGCCTTGGAAAAAGTCCGCCCCGAATCCGTTATAATGGTTACAGGCACCGTGGTTGCCCGCGACGCGTCCGCCGTGAACGACAAATTACCCACCGGCGCGATTGAGGTTCAGGTCACATCCTGGTCTGTATTGACTAATTCGGATGTTCTGCCGTTCCAGGTGTTCGGTGATGACGGCAATGTTTCCGAAGATTTGCGCTTGAAATACCGTTATATCGATTTGCGTCGTGAAAGTCTTCACAACAACATTCTGTTCCGCAACCGCGTGATAAAATTCATGCGCGATAAAATGTGGGATATGGGCTTTTCCGAATTCCAAACCCCGATTTTGACTGTCTCTAGCCCGGAGGGTGCGCGTGACTTTATCGTCCCCAGCCGCAATCATCATGGCATGTTCTATGCATTGCCCCAGGCACCGCAGCAGTTCAAGCAATTGGTTCAGATTTCTGGATTTGACCGCTATTTCCAGATTGCACCATGCTTTCGTGACGAAGATTTGCGCGCCGACCGGTTGCTGGAATTTTATCAGTTGGATTTGGAAATGTCGTTTGTCGATTTGCGTGACATTCAGGCGGTTGGCGACGAACTGATGCCGGCGATGATTCGCGAATTTGTACCGAATGCAAAAATACATCCGGAAATCCCGCATATACCATTTGAAGAAGCCATGCTGAAATATGGGTGCGACAAGCCAGATTTGCGTAACCCTATTATCATTCATGATGTGACAGATGTTTTCCGCGGGTCGGATTTTGGAATCTTTGCGTCCGCAATTGAAAATGGCTCTGTTGTGCGTGCCATACCGGCGCCCAATTCCGCCGACCGGCCGCGTTCATGGTTTGATAAACTGGGCGATTATGCGGTAAAAGAATTGGGGCTGGGTGGACTTGGCTACATTGTCTTTGCGGACGAGGCCAAGGGACCGGTCGCCAAAAAACTGGACGAGGCGCGTATTGCAAAGCTGCGTGAAATATCTGGTGACAATTCATCTTTATTCTTTGTTTGTGATGCGCCCGATGCCGCGGCCAAGGCTGCGGGTAAACTGCGTATCAAGCTGGGTGAAGATTTGAATCTGATTGACCCGACCGAATTCCGTCTTTGCTGGATAGAAGATTTCCCAATGTACGAGCTAAACGAAGAAACGGGCGCAATTGATTTCGGACATAATCCGTTTTCACTGCCCAAGGGTGAATTAGATGGCGACCCATTAAAGATAAAAGCGAACCAGTTTGATATGGTGTTAAATGGTGCGGAAATCTGCAGTGGGGGTCTGCGCAACTATAACCCGGAAACAATGGTAAAGGCCTTTGCAATTGCGGGTTACGGCGAAGAGGTTGTTCGTGAAAAATTCGGCGGAATGTATGCGGCATTCCAGTACGGTGCACCGCCCCACGGTGGATGCGCGTTCGGAATCGACCGTTTGGTTCAAATCATGCGTGCCGAACCAAATTTGCGCGAAGTTGTGCTGTTCCCAACGAACCAGCGCGGCCAGGATTTGATGCTGGGGGCGCCACGAGAGGTGACCGAAACCCAACTGCGCGAGGTGCACATCACTGTTCGCAAGAAAAATTAATGCCCGCGCGCGTTACATGGGGCCGCAATTTGCGGCCCCGTTTTTATTCGGAAATCATACCTATTACAGCAGAATTTTTTCCATATATAATTTTTATAAAAAGCGTATGGGGGGATTTCGCATGACAACTGATATAAACAAAATTTGCTATACAATGAATCTGACGCCGTATCAGACACAGACAATCACATCGGGTGCGGGCAAATATGATGTTAATGGTTTGGTAAAGCGTGGTGGCGTCCTTTACGCGCCGCATGCAGCGAACGGCTTTATACGCGGAATTTCACGTCTGCTGTTTGGAAAGACGGCCGACCTTATTGGGCCTGATAAAACCATGCTGCGCGCGGTGCGCGGATTAAAATTCTGTGCGGGCGGATTTCATTGCATTACTGTCGGACGAAACAAGTATTATGCCGATGCCAGCGGACGCGCTATATCGCGCGATGCATTCCGACGTGCAATCAAGGATGAATCACGCTAGAACTTTGCATGTGTTTTCACAAATTCACGCATATATCCCGTGTCCAAATCCATCATTATCTGGGACAGCGAATAATTACGCGTCCCATTTGGATTTATTTGCAGTTCGATTGGAGATGGTGCCGGCGCGACGCCACGCATTACGATTTTCAGATTTGCTGACATGCGGCCATCTATAATTTGCATTTGCCCCGTGGCTGTCGAATGACGCATTGATATTTCCAGTGGGCGCGTTGTTTCAAAGTTGCCGTTTTCATAGTGACCGATGACGCGCATGCTCTTTAACGCGGTTTCGCCACTTGTCAATGCAGCGCTCAATGCATATTCAGCGTTTAGTTTTGTTATATTTTCGGCAGACTGATAAAAACCGTCAACCCCAATACCCGTTATCATTCCGCCGTCAAATGTTGTGTCAATTTCACCTGCCATATTGTAAAGTATGTCGTGCGCGACTTTGCCGAACGTGGTTATTTCAATTTCGCCCGTAATCAGTGTGTCGCTAACATTTAGTGGCATCACATTGTTTAGTAAAAATCCGGCAATCTTGAAACGCGACAATGCCGCGGAAATGTCGTATTTGTTTTTGTCGCGGCGCACAGTCATCAAAATTCCGCCCCGTGCGTCGTCTGTGATAGAGAATGTCTGGGTATTTCCGCGCATTGAATATACAAAGTTGCTATATTCATTACCGTTGTATATAACGTGCGCCGCCGAAATCGAAATATTTGTACCGACATCAAACGGTATCATCAGCGGATGCATAGTCGTGAATTCTAGTTCTTCAAAGTTATCGACAAATGATTGGTTCGTGAATGCATCCATATCCAGCAGGTTTGTTTTCAATGTTATTGCGCCAGCCGTTGCGGTGCCAGAAAATTCTTGGCCGGCGATTATTATGTTTAAATTGTCAATCGCGTCGCCTGCATATGTGCCGGATATTTCATATGGCAAATCATTAAGTGCCTGTAAATCAATACCTGGTAACCACTGCTTGGCGTTTTTTCCGCGAATTGTAAATTTGCCCCCCTGCACGGTGAGAATCCATTGTTCTGATTTCGGCTTGAAATGCATTTTGTCGCCAGACCATGTGAAATCACCAGTGGCGCGCCGCATAAATTCCGGCATAAATTTTATGTCACCACCAAACCATTCAAGGCTCCTATTTCTGGCAAAGGTGTATTCGCGTGACATTTCCTTTTCGCTTATTTCCATGCGGCCGGCGGCGTCGTTAAATTTAAATTCAACCGTCCCATGTTTTCCAAAACGCAGTGCCATCCGGCGTATTTCATCGTCGCCGGGTATGTTTTTTGGGCTCTGTACATATATGTTAAATTTGTCGCCGTCAACAGATATTTGGCCTGTTATGTGGTTATAAGAAAATTCGCCGCATTGCCATTTATCCGGCGTCCCTGAAAACAGGCATGTGACCGTGACACCATCAAACGGGGTGCGTATCATAATATTATGGGCACCGTTTGCATCAATGTACCCACCAGATATGGTCGTGTCGTCCGCAACGATTTCCCGGATTTGTATTTTGTCGCGGGCACCGTTTGCTAATACTTTTAGATGGTGTATTTTTTTCGACCCTAATTTCATATTGCCATAAAAATCCAAATCAAACGCGGTGCGGTATAAAACGTCATTGGGTTTTAACAGGAATGAAAAATCAAAGTCCATGTTTTTTGACGCCAACTGAACGCGGCGTGAACCGTCGCCGTTCAAGTCAATGTTCCCAGTAAAGGAATTTGCATGTATGTCTTGGAATTTAACGCCGTTTGCACCGTCCCATTCAAAGTTTGCCGTCATTTGTATCGGGCGGTCAATTCGCGGCGTATCAAATTCAAACCAGCGGTTTATGTCATCGGTCGCCAGCGCGATTTTACCGCGTGCCGCACCGTCTGAAAACAGATACCCCGTCAGATTCAATGCATTGTCGCGGTTGCGCACGTGGAATGCGTCACCTTGAAATTCGATTTCATATTTATGGTCGTCTGTGCGGACAAGTCCTGTGAACTTTCCATCAAAGACAGTTCCGTTTAATATATAATACGGTTTGCCCATAAACATTATCTGCGAGTTTTTTATTTCAATATTATAATTAAATGATTGTGGTTCCAATCGTTCAATGTGCAGGTTTGCGCCGTATACAACGATATTACCCGTAAGCGATGTGTTACCCGCATCAAGTATGGATGAAAGCGGCACCCTAAACACGGCAGAGTTTATTGTGCCCATTGGAATCACAACATCGTGTGCAACGATTGTCGCATGCCCCAGCAGACTAAAATGCACGTTCCCATTGATTTTTGCCGTAACGCCTGTTTGCGCCGTGATGGCGGCCTCTATTTTGGGTTTCATATAATTTAATGTGATAAGGGGAGGCACCAGCACAATCGCCACGGCCAGCAATCCGATTGCCGAAATAACCGTCCACAATATTCTGCGCTTATACCTAGGTTTTAATGCCATGTATTCTCCCTCTTGTATTTTGATTATAATGAATTATACTAAACCTTGTGAATAAAAAAATCTTTGATCTTCAGAGTGATTACAAACCCATGGGTGATCAGCCCACGGCTATATCCGAATTGGTGTCTGGGATAAACGAAGGGCGCCGTTCGCAGGTGTTGTTGGGCGTGACCGGATCCGGCAAGACGTTCACCATGGCGAACGTTATCGCCGAATTGGGGCGCCCCGCGTTGATTATGGCGCCGAACAAAATTTTGGCGGCGCAGTTGTATACGGAAATGAAATATTTCTTTCCAAACAATCATGTCGAATATTTCGTATCATATTATGATTATTATCAGCCCGAGGCGTACATGCCGACAACCGATACGTATATCGACAAGGATGCGTCCATAAACGAACAGTTGGATCGTATGCGTCACAGTGCCACGCGCGCCATGCTAGAGGAAAAGGATGTCGTTGTCGTATCATCTGTGTCATCAATTTACGGTATGGGTTCGCCGGAACAGTATTCGGGCATGAAATTGGTTCTAAATTCTGGGGATAAAATCGGCCAAAAAGATGTGATGCGGGCATTGGTTGATATTCAGTACAAGCGAAATGACACAGCTTTTGAGCGCGGTGATTTTCGTGTGCGTGGCGATACGCTGGATGTGTTCCCGTCGCATTCCCTGGACAGGGCATGGAAAATATCGTTCTTTGGTGACGAGATAGAGGATATATGGGAATTTGACACACTGACCGGGGCAAAGCTACATAAACTTGATCGAATTGCGATATATCCGAACACGCACTATGCAACCCCGATGCCCAGTATTTTGCAGGCAATCAGCCAAATCCGTGATGACTTGGACGAACGGTTAAAATACTTTCACGAAAACATGAAGTATATAGAAGAGCAGCGTCTGCGCGAACGTGTTAATTTTGACATTGAAATGATGGAATCCACGGGGACATGTCGCGGTATTGAAAATTATTCGCGTTATTTGTCGGGTCGCGCCCCGGGACAGCCGCCACCGACATTGTTTGAATATTTGCCGCGTGACGCCGTATTGTTTATTGATGAAAGCCATGTAACCGTTCCGCAAATCGGCGCAATGAGCCGTGGTGACCGCGCGCGCAAGGAAACTTTATCACAATACGGATTCCGATTGCCGGCGTGTATTGATAACCGCCCATTGACGTTTGAGGAATGGGACGCATTGCGTCCACAAACCGTATTTGTGTCGGCAACGCCCGCCGCGTGGGAATTGGAACAGTCGGGCGGGATTGTGTCTGAACAGGTTATACGACCGACGGGTCTGCTCGACCCTGTGTGCGAGGTTAGACCCACCGAACATCAGGTTGATGACCTGCTGGCAGAGGTAAAGGGGATAAAAGGGCGCGTACTGGTTACAACGCTGACCAAAAAAATGGCCGAGCAACTGACTGATTATTTCAATGAAAACGGGGTGCGTGCCAGATACCTGCACAGCGATATAGAAACACTGGAACGTATAGAATTGTTGCGTGATTTAAGGTTGGGTAAATTTGACGTTTTGGTCGGGATTAATTTGCTGCGCGAGGGGTTGGATGTTCCAGAATGCGAACTGGTTGCGATTATGGACGCCGACAAGGAGGGATTCCTGCGTTCGACGCGTTCGCTTATCCAGACAATTGGGCGCGCGGCACGAAACGCGAATGGTCGCGTGATACTGTATGCCGACCGCATAACTGATTCTATGCGCGCTGCGCTGGGTGAAACGGCGCGTCGTCGTGAAAAACAAATGGCGTACAACGCGGCGCACGGCATTACGCCTAAAACTGTGGCCAAGGCGGTCTTTGCCGAGGTTGGCGACAAGGAAGAAAAGGCTGATAAAAAGCGTCGCTTTGTTTACGACAAATCAGGTGGTGTCATGGATGCGGTTTCCATCAGAAAGGAAATCAAAGACCTGCAAAAGAAGATGCGCCGTGCGGCCGAGGATTTGGAATTTGAAACGGCCGCCGAACTGCGTGACGCGATACATAAATTAGAGGATGATTTACTGTTATTAGAATAAAAGGCGATATGATGCATATGGAAATAATAACCGAAAATCTGGAACAAACGCGTAAGTTTGCGGCGGATTTTGCCGGGCGATTGACCGCGCCGGTGGTGGTTGCGCTGCACGGTGATTTGGGAATGGGCAAATCCGAAATCGCACGCACAATAATTCAAACGCTGCGCGGGGCTGATACAGTCGTCCCCAGCCCGACATTTACAATCGTGCAATCGTATGATGGGATATCGCACTTTGACCTGTACCGGGTCGAAGACCCGTCGGAATTGATTGAAATCGGACTTAACCACGCGATGCGTAATGATATAACATTGATAGAATGGCCGGAAATTGCGGCGGATATGTTACCGGCCGATACAACCCATATTTATATTACGGCACATAATGACGGTCGAAAAATTATCGTGTCATAGATTGTACTTACAATTGCTAGAATAGTTATATGTGCCGCTTGAATCTGTTACCGATGTGTTTTGTGGTACATAGCAATCTGTGATGGTTTGTGCATATCCGGTTGTTGTGCCGGGTGTTGGACATTTTGTGCACGTTGTGCCATCACCATAATATCCGGCGGCGCAATTTTTTTTGCATTCGCATCCATATGTGGCATTTGTCGCCGAATGATACCCGGAATTGCAGGTACAGGATACGGTGGTATCGTATTCGATGCAGCATGGGCATCCAAGTGTTACTTGGTCACAGGTCGGGCATACTGTAGTACATCTTTGACCATTTGTTATATCAAAACATGTTGTATTATCATTGCAATCGGGCCGTACGATAGCAAATGCGTTTGTTGAAATGGTGCCTAGTAACAATAACGAAAATGTAACAGTTTTTTTCATGATATCTTCCTTGGTTTAACGAAGAAACCGCCATGGGAATCGGCGGTCAGGAAGTTTAGAAAATCATGATTCGAAATGACCCTGCTGCTTTCGGGTAATCCCTGTTGTATGACAGCAGCTTCCTGACCAGGATAAATGTCAGGAACCATCGGCGTTAAAAAACACCGACGCAAAAACCAGCGCGCAATGCGCCGTCGAATCAAGGACTTTCTAACGGTCCTAAAACCATATCCCATTTGGTTTCATTGTTATGCTATCAGAACGAATAAAAAAATACAAGCGTTGCAATGTTTCCTGGGAAAAGGTACTTGTTATATTTTCATTAAATATGGGTCATAGTGCTTTTGTTGCGAATGCAACCGTGCGGATAAATAACGCATGCGAGCACTGCCTAATCGAGGGCTTTTATAGTCCCGAACCCACATCCCTATGGATTCATTTGAATTCAGATGAGTTCAGAAAAGAGCATTGTTCGAAAATCCCGGGTTTACCCGGGATTTTTAATCACCGCTTTTCTTTAGCAGGCTTTGGACCGCAAGTGGAAAATCAGAACTGCGTGCCAGGTATGAACCGCTAACCAGCAGGTCGGCACCAGCCTCCCAGCATAGGGGCGCCGTTTTGTCGTTTATTCCGCCGTCCACGGATATTGTAAATTTTAATCCATATTTTTTGCGTGTCGCCGCCAGTACAGATATTTTATGTAGGCATTCGGGATGAAACGCCTGACCTGCCGCACCAGGGGCGACAGTCATCACCATTATTTCATCCACATCACGTAAAATCGGTTTTAATAATGAAACAGGTGAATCGGGGTTAAGTGCGACGCCCGCCCGTCGGCCGCCCGCACGCACTGCGCGCAGCGCGGCGCGCAATCCCGATGTGTTTGTCGATAATATTATTGTGTTCGCGCCCGCCGCCGCCGCGTCCGCCGCCCAGACACCCGGGCTTTCGGTCATTAAATGGACATGAAGATGTGCACGTGTGTGTGCCCGAATATATTTTAGTTCATCAATTCCGCCCGCAATGCGGTCAACATAAAGGCCATCCATTATATCGACATGAATCATAGATATTCCGCCCGACTGAAACAGTGAATATGTTACCGGACTTTTCATGTTAAAGCACAGTGTGCTTGGCAAAATCGGGATGAAACGTGTGCGTTTTTTGATACGGCGGCGGTGAAATAATTTTGTTATTTTTTCTTTATAACGCGCTAATTTTTCGCGCCTGGCCGAATAGGCTTGGCGGTGTGCCTCTTCGCAATTCCATATGTAATTTGACAATGCACGTACAACCGCATCCGGCGGTGCGACGTCAACTTTTATTCCAAAGGCGCTTTCAATTACGTCTGAAATACCGTCGATTTCTGCGCCGCCACCGCATATTGTTATTAGGGACGGTTTGTATTTTTCCAGAACGCTGCTGGCCGCCTCAAGTATGGCGGCGATTGTGTTCATGATATGCGGAACCGCAATTTCGCAAATGTCAGCGCGTGAAAATTCATACGCGGTATCGGCCGGTGTGAACCTATCCATTTCGCGTGGTATCATGCTGATGCTGGCGTGTTTGATGCGTGTGGCCTCTGTCGGGTCTATTTGCATTTTTTCTGAAATTGCGGTTGTGATTTCACCGCCGCCATTTGGAAATTTTTCAAGCCACACAGGTCCGCGATCCGTCCAGATGGATGCAGATACGAATTCATTGCCAAAATCAATGAACATTGCAACCTGCTTTTTTTGACGTATGGTGGCGTTCATTAAAAATTGCGGGTCATAGAATCCGTTGGCCTGGATATGCGCGCGGCGCAATGCCGCCTGGATTTTGTCCAGTCTGGCGTGTGCATATGATATTGATGAAAATATAGACATCAGTTGTCTATCCGTGTGGCCAATTGGACTGTCCATGTTTCGTGCCCCGGGCGTATCATATCGCAGCGGTATTATGTGCATGGGGAAAAAACCGTCCGGTGGTGTTATTTGTGAAGCCTGCATTTTAATGTCGGCGGGTGTTATTTTATGTTCCCCAGACCAGCGTATGCTTTTTAACGATATGTCAAATGCGGCATTTCCAAAATTTCCGGTAACAAAGGCAGAATCAAAATGAACCCCGATTTGGCGTTCCAATTCGTCAACCACTGACATCAATGCGAATGCGATGTCCGGGCTTTGTATTGAAAATACCGCGGACTTGTCAATCTGACCCGATTTTATTCGGTGTGCAATGCCGCGAACGCCGCTTGTCCCGATGTCAAGACACAGAAAAGATGAATCAAACAGGTTCATTTCGTTTTTATTTTACTAGTATGCGTGCACTGTCGCGCATGTCAATGACGCTAATTTGTTTGTTCAAAATGCCATGGTTTGTATTCATAACAATCAATGCGCCAATCGCGTCTGCCGCATTCTTTTCCGGCAGCATAACCGTTATACCGCCCTGTGTCACCAGATTCCAGCGTCGGTTTTCAATCCATTCCATATAATCTATGTCGCCGGCAATGCGTTGTACCGCGTTTGTTATCTGCGAAACATCTTCGGGCAGGTCGCCACGGAATAAAATGCCGTCGTTGTCGCGTGTTTGTCCGGGGGTGTTAACAATAGTTCCATCAACGGACAGTGGGAAAAATTTTTCGCCGTCGGTCCATTGTGCAACAACGTGATGCAATTTCACATGTACCGAAAGATTTCCGTTCGGCAGACGTCGCACCGCCACCGCACGAACGCTGGGCACCGCCCCAATACGCATGGCCAGCGAATTTAAATCAACCGCATATGTGCGCGTACCTGGCGCGATGGCGGCACTGGCCGCCAAGGCAGACAAATCCTTGCCCGGGGCGTCGGCGGAAATTGAAATATTTCGGACAAAAACGGGACCGTGGCGCGCACCGCCCAGTGTAATTAGGCGCACCGACATGTAAATCGCCAATAATATGGCAACAATAAAATATAACCAAAACAATATAGAACGTTTCATGTCATAAATTATATCACAAAATCATGAAAGTTAAAAGGGGGGAGGCTATAAATTTTACATTGCGCGTAACAAATACCCGCGGCGGAACATGCATTTTCTATATGCACCGACCGATTTCGATGTCGTGTTGCGTGGGACACTCATTAGATTGCGCTGGCCGACATCCTTGTATTCATTTGATTGGAACGTCACCCAAAGACCGTCCCAATCCGGCATAATGCCGCTCTGGTTCGGGGCAAGCAGTTTTGCAATCCGTGAACGTGGTATATATGACGGCTTGGTTATCCCCAGGCAGGCCTTGTGGTCACGGACAAACTGTTCGGTGGTTACGGCCTCATTCTCCCAGTTTAGGACAGTCGCGTTATCAATGCTGCCGCGGTTTGGGGACGCACATGCCGAAAGAACCAAAAATAATGCCAAGAATTTTATTCTCATGTTTTTTATTATAATTTAATTGCCTTACCGGGGCAATAGTTTTTATAATGCATAAAAAGGGAAGGGACACCGCGCATGGCCATAACTGTTCAAAATTTTATCAAACTGGCAAATTATTACAACCAGACTATGATGGTAATGTCTGCAATTTGTGTGCAAAAGGGCGCAATTGCCATGGAAAATTATGTTGGGCGTTTCTTTGCGGCGGATGCGCTGGAATATATTACGGAATACGGGCGTCGTTTAATATCGTCCGGGGCGCCCATACCGCCAGAGATAGATGCATTGATTAAACGGTTCGCAGAACAATTTGAACGCGTGCGCGATTTGGCAACGCCGACCCAGAGACCGTTTTATGAAATGACATTGGAAGAATTTGAGAAAATAATGAACATTTAAGCACAGGTTTAATCATGAAAATAAAAGAGATTTTTGGAATATTTATTGCGACGGCTTTGGTGGCATGCACGCAAAGCAATACTCCGGTGCAAAATTACGACACTGTGACTGTTGTCGACAGTTTGGTTATTGATGAAAATTCCGTTCCGATTTTTCCGAAAAAGGCGGCATTGACAACTGATACGGCACGCCGGTTTTCCATTGACCTGCCAAAGCGTTGCGAGGTTGACTGGAACAATCAAAGTGTTGTTTCCGTTGTTCCAGAGGAAAGAATCGAAATTGTACGTCTGGGAACGGGTGATGATATGCCCGAACTGCAGGTGTCGGATTATGATTTTTCCGAACAAACGGTAAAGCAGGCGTTGGACAAGTTGCTGGATGGGACGGATATTTCAGTGATAGAAGATGAGGAGTTGTATGAAAAAATTTCCGGCACTATATCAAGTGGCACGCTGTCCGATGCGGTGGAATTGATGTCAAAAATGGGGCGCGTGTATTATTACTATGATGCCGATGCCGGTGAAATTCATCTGGACCACCGCGCAAAGTGGATGATAAAAATGCCGCGTGACGAAAGCATTATAATGGCGTTGCTGGATGCGATGCACGGCGCAGACATGCGTAATCTTCTTGTTAACTGGCAGGACAAGACAGTCGTGTTTGAGGGTAATTACCAGACTGAACGCGAAGTAGCGCGCATAATATCCGATGTTTCTTCAAAAAAATACATGCTGGCGTGGGATATTGACGTTTACCGTGTTTATCCACGTACGGACAATCCGATTGTTTGGATGAATCTGTTGCCGGCATTTGGGGAAAATAATGTAAAAATGTCAATCCCGGGTGTTGTTGGCCGCGCATTGGTTGTAAGTCCAGAAATAAACACCAAAACGTTGCAGGAATTCTTGAACCAGCAGGCGAACGTGGTTCTTATTTCCCAGGGGACGTTTGTAATTCCAAATGGGTGGCAGTCGCGCTTTGACATTGGTCAGTGTGGCAAGGAAGAACGCCTGGAAACAGATTTGATTATAGGAGCCACCGGAAAATATGGTGATTACGGCGGATACAAGAAGATTGATGCAAAAATAGTCTTGCGAACCAGTGGCGGTGAATTGTCGTCATTTAACATTCCGTCAAATGTCGGGGATAATTATGTGATTATCGGAATACCGACGCACGCGTTTGTGACGACGCCCGAGACTTTGATTTCGCCGTTCGCAGAATTGGTCGTGTTCATGAGTCCGCGCATAATATCTATTGTTGATCCGGCCGATGTTCCGAACAATGCGATGACGCCGCTGGCCGGTGACGCGCTGCGTGCATTTTTAAGTGAATAAGGGAAAGGTGGAAAATGCTGTTCTCAAAATTGGAGCGAAAGGTTGCCTATAGATATATGTGGGCTAAAAAGCGGGGGTTTGGCTCCGTAATTTCGTGGGTATCGTTGATTGGAATAATGTTGGGGGTTGCGACCCTGATTGTGGTTATGTCGGTAATGGGGGGATTTCACGACACGCTGTTGTCGCGTATCGTCGGTATGAATGGTCATGTCGTCGTTTACCACCAGGATGGCGCGATTTCAGATTATGATTACTTGGTTGAAAAAATGCAATCAAACAAGGTTGTGGTGTCGCGCGTAACATCAATTGTTCCCGTTGCCGAGGGGCAGGCGATGGCAACAGCGAACGGTAACAGCACAGGCGCCATGATACGCGGCATACGTATGCGCGACTTGGCGGCAAAAGTGGCAAACGGAACAAAAATTTACGGAACAGCTCTGGATAAAATTAAGGACGGCCAATTGGTTGCCGGTAATTCTCTGACGCGTGCGCTGGGGGTGACAATGGGCGATAACATATCGCTAGTTTCCGCAAATGGTGCAACGCCTACGCCATTTGGAACGATGCCACGAATAATGGCATATCCGGTTATGTCCTCGTTCTTTATGGGAATGTATGAATATGATTCAGGCTACATATTTATGCCGCTTGCGACGGCGCAAAAATACTTAAATATTGGTGATGCGGTTACGCATATAGATTTGTTCCTAAAAAATCCAGAAGATACTACCGCGGTGGCTTCTGCCCTGGGGCGGCTGTTGCCGGATGGGTTTGTTGTTCGTGATTGGCGTGAACTTAACCGCGGATTTGTTGGCGCGCTTCAGGTGGAATCAAATGTCATGTTTTTGATACTGATGCTGATTGTAATAGTCGCTGCGTTTAACATAGTGTCCAGTCTGGTTATGCTGGTCAAGGATAAGTCAAAGGATATTGCGGTGCTGCGCACTTTTGGTGTGTCGCGCCGGTCAATGATGAAGATTTTTATTCTCTCCGGTACCAGCATCGGTGCAATAGGGGCGGCGGCCGGAACGATTATTGGCGTGCTGATGGCAATATACATAGAACCGATACGCCGTGGTGTACAGTTTATTACCGGGCGTGATTTGTTTCCGGCCGAACTTTATTATCTATCTGAACTGCCGTCAAAGCTTGTTTGGACAACTGTTGCAGGTATTGCTGTGCTGGCAATCGCATTGTCGTTTTTGGCGACGCTTTATCCCGCATGGAAGGCATCTTCCACAGACCCCGTTGATGTACTGCGTAATGAATAGGTGATATAAATGGCGAACATATTGAAATCTTTATCTAAAATGCAGGCACCGGATGTGGTGATGTCTGTGCGTGACATAAAAAAGACATTTATGGAAGGTGGCCAGCCACTGCATATTCTACGTGGCGGCGGATTTGATTTGCATCGCGGCGAAATTGTGGCACTTGTTGGACCATCGGGTTCTGGAAAGTCAACATTGTTGCAGTGCGTGGGGCTTCTTGATAGGCCAACCGCAGGTAGTATTTTAATCGCCGGCCACCCCGTGCAAAAAATGAGTGAGGAAATGCGTACGGATTTGCGGCGTGACAAAATCGGCTTTGTTTATCAGCGTCATAATCTGCTGTCTGACTTTACCGCATTGGAAAATGTCATGCTGCCTATGATGGCGGCTGGTGTGGATGGCGATGTGTCCGCATCGCGTGCGATGAAATTGATGCGTGCCGCAAATGTTGCACACCGTGCGTCACATATGCCCGGACAAATGTCCGGCGGCGAACAGCAGCGCACCGCCGTCGCACGTGCGTTGGCAAATAAGCCTGACATACTGTTGGCGGACGAACCAACTGGAAGTCTGGATCCGGCGCACGCGGCGTCTGTATTTGAACTGTTGTTGGATTTGGTGCGCAGGAACAAGATGGCCATGCTGTTTGTTACGCATGACATGAATCTGGCATCGCGTGCGGATAGAACGATTACTATAAAAGACGGCATCGTAAAATAGATTTTTTAACAGGAGAGAGAACATGAAACAGCAGGATAAAAATTTAATTGTCACATCAGCGGGACGCAGTGCCAATGTTGTGTCACGTCAACGGATAATGGGCGTTATTGCGCTGGGTGGTTTGTTTGCGTGCGGATTGATGGTTGGGATGACATTTAATGGTAATATGTCGCGTTCGGGCAGTGTTATTGGAATGAGCAAATCTCAATGCGACCAGATTTCACAACGTATTGTCGATGCTGGTAATGGTTACGGATGCCGTTCAGACGAGTGCGTATCAAAACTGCGTGAATTAAATCAAATTTATTCGGTAAATTGTATAGGGCGCGTAATACCCGAACAAGAGCCTGATAAGAAACCCAAAAAAATAGATACCGCCGACATGCGCGCGTGCGAAGTTATTGAAATGATGCAGATTGGCAATTTGTATGAAGAAACAGATACTAACCTTTATGCGCATGATTATAATATTAGCATTTATCAGAATTTAATTGAAAACGGATGTGCCGAAAACAAGGAAAAATATCAAGGATTGATTAATCGCGAAAAAGAAATCATAACATCGCTTGGGGGGTATAAAAATAAGCGCCCATGTGAAGTTGTAGAAGATTCATTGAATTGGCGTATTCAGGATTGCAATGATAATCATATAGAGTGTGCAAAAATTTATGCCCAATTGGCTGAACGGGGTTGTTCGGAAAACGCAAAAAAATATACGCGTCTTGCGGCACGTGAATTGGAAATCGCCCGCGGTATATCCGATGATAAAATGCCCCCGGAAGATACCGTTGAAGTTGTTGAAACCTATAAGCGTTTGCAAATGAAATCTGCCGCGCAGGATGTTATTAACAAGGTTCAAAAAATAACGGACCCGGCAATAGATTTTATTTTGGATCTGGAAAAGATAGTCAATGAATAATATTTGTAAAAAACTTTGTATGTGCATGATTTCCGGCATGTTGGCAATGTCAGCAGGGCTCGCGGACGATACCGCATCGACGGTTGCGCAACGAACAGACTGCGTTGCGGTAAATGCAGAAATTTCGAAATTAAGTGCGCTTTCCAATCCCACTGACGAGGATGCGGCACGTCTTGCACAATTGCAGATTATGTATCGGCGTGACTGCGTTGTGCGCAGTGTTAAGCGCCGCGGTTCCGGTCGTGCGGATGAGGTTGCGGCACCTGTTGCGGACACGTTGCCGATTGAGACGCCGGATGCGCCGGATGATGTTGTTGCAGAACCTGTTGAGGAACCGGCGCCTAAATCTTTGTCTGCCGAAGAAATTGCCGCAAACATAAATGCGGGTTTGTGCGCGGACGGGACGCGGCCGAATAGATTTGGGTGTTGTACGGGTGAAAAGTTCAAGGATTTGGGAAATTTGGTGTTTGCATGCTGCCGCGATGATGGCGAATGTTTTCCGCCTATTGAATAGCGCCATGAATACGTTTAAAACAAATCAAGCACATGAAATTATTGAATATGTTCGCAAAAATTATAATCGCGAATTAGAATTTTTGTGGGTGCGTTCGCCGGGTAATGCCGTATGGCGTCGCGCTGACAACGAAAAATGGTTTGGCGTATTGCTGACGGTTGCGGGGAACAAAATAATACCCGATGCAGGGGATGACGCTGTGGAAATTTTGGATGTTAGATGCGCCCCGGATGTGACGGATTTTATTGTGGATAAAAAGAAGATATTTCCAGGCTATCATATGAACAAGCGCCATTGGGTGACCGTTGTTTTGGATGGGCGCATGGCAACGCGTGATATTTGCCGGCTGCTTTCGGCCAGTTATGAAATCGCGGGTCAAAAATAATGGCTTGCGTTCTGGGAAAATTGGTATATAATAACGACGCTTACAATTTGTGCGGGCATAGTACAAAGGCTAGTATGCAAGCCTTCCAAGCTTGAAATGCGGGTTCGATTCCCGCTGCCCGCACCAAGATTAAAAATCTTGGTTCAGATTGGGCGTGCGCCGGAGTTGGAGAGCCGGGGCAGACTGTAAATCTGTTGGCTTAAGCCTGAGCTGGTTCGAATCCAGCCACTCCCACCAAAATAAAAACATCCGTTTATCGGGTGTTTTTATTTTGGGGATTGTAGTTTATGGCATGGGTTCATCCGACTATTAGTCGCAGGTTCGAAAACAAGTGGGCGAGACAAGCGACAGCACAGTCGAGCCATTACGGTTTCCCCACAGGCGCACCGCGCCGAGGGAATCAGCCACTCTCATACCTCTATGCCGGAGTAAAATCTGATTTTATATAATCTTGTAATTTATTTTGGTGTTTGAAAAATTATTTCTTAAAACGGTTGTTTTATCGAGTAAAATCATCTTTTGATTGATTTTGGTATGTGTAGTAAATAGGCATGTAGAATTATATCATTTTAATCTTGTGCCTAAAAATTGTGTACATATAGACAGTCGCGATGTAATCCGTCGTGGTGGGCGGCCATGCAAGGTTTGCGGTGGATAGACATATTTAATAAATCTTGGTGTTGATAAAGCTATATTGATTTAGTCGCAGCCATTAATCTGTAATTAGATAAATTTTATGTTTTTATTCCTGTATAGTCAATCGTGCATAAGCCACGACGGCACTGCCGTTTTGTTTCGGTATCAATTATCCTTTTGCCTTATATTCGTTTTTAACCAAATTTAATTAAATAGAATTAATTATTATATTCAATTTGCGGTTGATAAAAACTGATATTTTGATGTATATATCATTTTTTGTTGTTAGTTTATATGGTGACGGATAGTCAGATATCCATCTGATAAGGCAGGGAAATTTCTGATAAAAAATCTGCGTTAAATAAATACGCCTGTGGAAAATTCTGGGCGGTTGCTGGCTGTTTTTATTTTATTATCTTTTATGATATAATATTTATTAAAACGGTAACAAAAATGGCAAAAGATAAAGATTTTAATAATGCGGCCAAAAAATTGGTTGCGGGTCAAAATGATGCAAATGAAGTCAGCTGGACCGTGCGTGACGCACAGATTTTGTTGTCGCGATTAACAGAATATATTGAGGCGGATATATCACGCAAAGCCGCGCTGCATGAAAAATTATCTCCGGCAATTAAATCGTTGATTGCAGAATTTGGTATTATCGGAACAATTGAACGTATGCGGCGCGCGATTGAAATGGATAGGAATCGACCGCGTGACATTTCTATTTATCAGTTTGTACGCAGCCCGGATTTATTTGATGTCGGGGGCGCGTTTTCAACATTTGATGTGGAAATTGCAAAAATGAAAAAGAAAGGCTCGGACGCGGCACAATTACGACATCAGATTTCAGATAAGGTTTATAATTTGCCGGAAGTGGCACTGTACTATATTCGCGAGTTTAAAAAGTTTATTGCGGAAAATCCTGATGTTTATAAAGAGGCACGTGCCAATGCGGTCCATGGCGATAGGATTATGCTTGAACAATTTTTTCAAAAATTGGCGGATGTATTAAAAGCGAATATAGGGCTTACGGAAATAGGTTTGAAAGTTTTGGTAATCGATTCTTGGAAAAATCTGCCGAGTTCTATAAAAGAACATGATAATTACGTTAGAAATTTTGATAACAATTTGTGTGGCGTATATTTACGTCATAATGACAAAGCCGGTAATACTTATCGCTTTATAGTTATAAATCGTGCAAACATTATAAAATTAAATCACGGTAAAACAGATTCAGAATTGTTTAATAAATATTGCGGCTCTTTTTTTCATGAATTTGCGCATTTCATAGATTATACAGTCGCAAATTATGGCGCAGTGGGATGTCAAAAAATATGGGATAGTCGGTTAATTTATATGCTGTCCGAACAAGATTTTACGCAATACCAGGTTAACCCGACTGAAAAAAGTTCATATTTTATCGGGGAATCTATTTCATATTATCTTAATCAAATGGCAAATGAAAAATAGTCGCGGATGCGTGTACGGCAAAACAAAACCCCGGAATTTCCGGGGTAATATTTTATCATAATCAGATTATTTGTTGGCCGTAGTACTTTGTTTCTGGTTATACAATGCCTCGAAATCAACCGGTTGCATCGCGAACGGCGGGAATCCGGATTCTGCCGTCAGACGCACAATCAGCGCGCGCACCGCCGGGAACAGCAGTGTCGGCACATCAATCAACAATGTGCGTTTTTTAGTTTCTTCATCCTTGACGTTTTCGTCCATTTGAACCAGGCTGGAATATGTCGAATCAATCATGAATATTGATTTGTCATCCGCTTCCAGTTTGGAATGCGCCTTGATAATCAAATCAACCATAAACAAGTTGTTTTCCGCACCCTTTACCTGCATATCGATGTTAATTTCCATTTTGGCCGGGCTATTGTCCTGCTTAAAGAACAATTCCGGAACATTCGGACTTTCAAAGGAAATGTCCTTTAAGAACTGGGAAATGATATTAAAGTTTGCCATTTTTTGTTTGCTCCTTGTTTTCCGGGGCAAACCCGGTCTGGACTTAACCCCATATTTTATGTTAATATAGCATGAAAGAAGTTGTTTTACAAGTGGGGGAGACGATAAAAATGAAGATTTGGGAAAACAATCGGTTTATGCGCGCTGTTTTGGCGGCGGTGTGTCTTGTGGTGATTGCCGGGTGCGATTTGTCGCCGTCGCGTCATTCGGGTGACGATTCCGTCGTGCCGGGTAATCTGCGGCGCGTGTCGTATTCTGATTTGCCGGGCTGGCGTGATGATGATGTCAGATATGCCCTGCAGGCGTTTCGTAATTCGTGCCGTGCCAAGATTCAATACACCGGCCGTGTAATTCCCGACCGCGCATTGGTTGAAGAAAAGTGCAATTCATTACCCAGTGCGTCCGCAGATGTGGCGACAGTGCGCGCATGGTTTGAATCAAATTTCCAACCGTATCAAATTTATGATGATAACGGTCGTGATACCGGTACATACACGGGATATTATTCCCCCATTATTCCAGGGTGCCGCACCAAAACGGCACAATGTAATGAACCGCTGATGGGGGTACCAACTGACGGACGTAATTACAAAGGGGTGGCGAAAAAGGATATTGTTGAACAACAGATAGGTCGCGTTTTGTATTGGGCGAATATTGTTGATGTTCAAAATATTCAGATTCAGGGAAGCGGTATGTTGCAATTAGATGACGGTAAGATGGTGAAATTAAATTTTGCGGCCGTCAATGATATGCCGTTCAAATCAATTGGCGAAGAATTGCGTCGTCGCGGCATTCGACCGGACGGAGGCTATTCCGCAGATGCGGTATGGTCGCATTTGAAAAAAAATCCGTCATTAGCTAAAGATGTTATTTACACGAATCCGCGCTATGTTTATTTTTATGAGTCTGTTCCGCCAGATGTAATTGGGAAACTGGGAACGCCATTATCGAAAATTCGTTCTGTTGCCATGGATGATAGTATTTATACCCTTGGTATGCCTGTGTATATCAGCACAAATTTGTCCGACGGGCGCAAATTCCGCCGTCTTATGATTGCACAAGATACAGGTAGTGCAATACGCGGCTGGATACGTGCAGATATATTTTTTGGCAAGGGGCAAGAAGCGTATCAGTTCGCCCATGGTCAGCATGCCCAGGGTCAGATGTTTATCCTGATGCCGAAAGAATACGATTATGTCAAACCAGCAAAATAAAAACATAACGACGCGCGCATCGCGCCCGATGACAATCGCGGGGGCGTTGGGTGGGCTGATACGTATGTTCGGCGTTCGTGCGTCGGACGCGGATTTGTCTGCGCGATGGGATGAAATTATGGGGGGCGAAATAGCAAAGATTGCAAAATTGGCCGCCATTAAAAAAACACGCAACGGGGGGTATAATATTGCAATTCGACCTGCGAATCCGGCGTTCGCATTGCAATTGTCATACATGTCGGACGAAATTGTCGAAAAGATAAACCGCTATTTCGGGCGCAGCGTTGTTGAAAAAATCAGCTTCAGAAAATAATCGGATGTTTTTGCGCGTCGCATTATGTTAATATTTGCCCACACAATATTTGGGATACGCATATGGCAAAGGACAAGTATATTTCGGTAAGGGAAAATGTAAGTGGATTTTCGTTTTCGAATCTGGGGCTGTTTACAGGTTTTGCGGACGGTATTTACAACGCGGTTTATTCGCTGGTTATTTTAGAGATATTCCTGTCGTCGGCGGTGGTTGGTGTCTATGTCGCGTTTTATTCGGCATTTTGCATGATTGTGGGACTGTTTGCGAACGAACTGCTGCGCATGTTTTCCAAGGCGCGGTTGTTTTATTTTTCAATGTTAGCGCTAGCGTTGTGCTATGCGATGATGAGTTTTTCAATTAGTCCATCAACATTTATCATTCTTGACTACACGACGGGTATCGCGATTACATTGGTTGGTGTGCTAATTCCACTTTTTATGGCGGACTTTTCCAAAAATATCGGTATGGCAAAGTTAAACGCGCGCTATCATCTGTGGTTGAATATTGGGGCGTTTTTTGCACCAATGATTGCGGTTCAGATTGCAAATATATTCGGAACACGTGCCGCGTTTTTCGCATCGGCCGTTATATATCTGGCCGGATGGATGTTCTTTAAGTATTTTGGTATCGTACAGGAAGAGAAAAAAAGGCGTGCCACCGACCCGCGTAAAACCATGCGCGCGCTTATGCGAAATACGCATGCGTTTTTCCGTACGCCGGGCATGCTGCGGGCATATTTGGTTAATTTTGGATATTATTCGCTGCGGGCGATGCGTTATCTCTATGTGCCGATTGTGGTTATTGAAAACGGTTTTTCCAAAGATACACTGGGGCTGGTTCTGACGCTGGGGATTGTTCCGTATTTGTTGTTGAGTGAATTTATGGGACGCGCCGTGCGTCGCTTTGGCAAGAAATTATGGCTAATGCTGGGATTTGTGTCGTTTTCCGTATTTTCCGCAATCGCAACATTTGCATCAGGGTATACGTTGTTGTCTGTATTCATCTTGTGGCAGGTGTCGGGCGCATTGATGGAATCAGTGCATGATTTGATGTTTTTTGACAATGCAACAAAATCCCAACAGAACCGTTTCTATGGTGTGTTCCGCACCAGTGTAAACCTTCCTAATGTTGTGGCACCAATGCTGGGGGCGGCATGTATCGCGGTGTTTGGCGCAACAAGCGCAGTTTGGATTGTAACGTCGGCAATAGGTGTTATGGCGGCCTTGGTTCTAATAGGGCGCGGTGATTCTTAAAATATTATTTAATTGCGCGCGGGTAAATTTCCTTGTATCATTAAAACAAAAGAAAAAAGGGGAAATTTATGGCAAAGAAAGAATCTGTGAAAGAAACAGGTGCGGCCGCAAAAAATCCGGCATTGGAATCTGCCTTGGCGCAAATTCAAAAGCAATTTGGCAAGGAAGCCATTATGAAAATGGGTGACGGCACCCAGCAGAATATTGAGGCAATATCAAGTGGTTCCTTGGGTTTGGATATTGCGCTGGGTATTGGCGGATATCCGCGTGGTCGTATAATTGAAATTTATGGACCGGAAAGTTCGGGTAAAACAACGCTTGCCCTGCATGCGGTTGCAGAGGCACAGAAAAAAGGCGGCACATGTGCGTATATTGATGCGGAAAATGCACTGGATCCAAGTTACGCGAAAAAACTGGGTGTTGATGTATCAAATCTGATTATATCGCAGCCCGATTCCGGTGAACAGGCATTGGAAATCACAGATACGTTGGTAAAATCTGGTGCGGTTGATGTTGTTGTAATTGACAGTGTGGCGGCGCTGGTTCCGCGTGCGGAATTAGAGGGAAATATCGGCGATTCATTTGTCGGTACCACAGCGCGATTGATGAGTCAGAGTTTGAAAAAACTTGCTGGTTCTGTTTCGCGCAGTAACACTCTTCTTATCTTTATCAACCAAATACGTATGAAAATCGGTGTTATGTTTGGAAACCCGGAAACGACATCTGGTGGTAATGCGTTAAAGTTCTATGCGTCGGTACGTCTGGATATTCGCCGCACCGGTCAAATAAAGGACAAGGAAAACATTGTTGGTAACGAAACACGTGTTAAGGTTGTTAAAAACAAAGTCGCACCGCCATTCCGGACGGTTGATTTCAAAATCATGTACGGCGAAGGTATAAGTCGCGTTAGTGAAATTCTGGATATGGGTGTGAAATACGACCTGATTGAAAAGGCGGGTAGCTTTTATTCATATAATAGTGAGCGCATGGGGCAGGGCGAGGCAAATGCACGCCAATGGCTGCGTGACCGCGAAGATGTTCAGAAAGAATTGCTAGAAAAAATCATGGCACGTGCGTCGGGTATTGCCGAAGAGATGACAACCGGCCCCGCCGAAGATGATGCGGATGAAATGTCAGTCACAGAAGAATAAGGAGGAAACAATGCTACATGATTTAGACGAATGGTAAAAACATTTATATTATTGTAATTTATAACTAAAAGGGGTGCCTTATGAAATTAAGCAGAACATTAGCATTGACGGACATTGCGTTGCGCGCGCACGTATTAAACCCGCTGTGGTGGCCGCGTGATAAGCGCCGCGCCCATCGGTGTGCCGTTGCAACCGTTGCGATACCGCGCTATCTGGCGCGTTACGTTCCGGCGCCGGGTACTGTCGCAGAAAAGCCAGCGGTAAAAAACGACGCAAATGAAAACGTGTTCGTTTTCTGGGGGTACAACCCGATGCCCGATTTGGTCAAGGCATGCATGCGCAGTGCGGAAAAGAACCTGACACAAAAAGTATTGTTGCTTGATGAAAAGACTTTGTTCAATTACATAGACTTGCCTGGCGTAATTATGGACAAGTTTCATGAGGGCAAAATCGCGGTCGCGCATTTCTTGGATATTTGCCGGGTTGAACTGTTGCATAATCACGGGGGATTCTGGCTGGATTCGACGGGGTTTGTGACATCGCCCATACCGCAATATATCGTAGACCAAGATTTCTTTGTATTTATGGCCGGTGAAAATGTTGGCAGCCCGTACAGTTTTATTCAGAACTGTTTTATACGTGGCCGCAAGGGGGCATATCTATTAGAGGCATGGCGTGCAGTGATTCATAATTTCTGGTTGAACGAGCCACGCGAATTTGATTACTTCATGCATCAATTGATGTTTAAGGCGCTGGTTCAAAACGACCCATTGGCCGCCAAGTATTTTGAAAAGATGCCGCATGTAGATCAAGATCCGACGCATGCCCTGTGGTGGTCAATTGCAAATGAACCATTTAGTCAGGAATTGTTCGATAAATACACATCAGGTGCGTTTTTCCAGAAAACGGCGTACAAAAGCCCGTGGGCAAAGCGCCAGATTCCGGGCAGTGTTGCTGATGTCATGATAAACAAGATGAATAAATAAAAAGGGGCGGGCATGCCAGCAATTTCAATAATTATACCTGTTTTTAAGGTTGAAAAATATCTGCGGGCATGCCTAGACAGTGTGATTGCGCAGACATTTACCGACTGGGAGGCGATATGCGTCGACGACGGCAGCCCAGACAATAGTGGCAAGATTTTGGCAGAATATGCCGCGCGCGATAAACGCTTCAAGGTCTTTACGCAGGAAAATATGGGACTGTCCGTTGCGCGAAATACTGGAATGAAGCATGCACGCGGCGATTATGTCATGTATCTGGACAGTGATGACTTTTTGCATCCCCAGGCGATGGAGGTGACATATACCCTGGCGCGCCGCGACAATTCAGATATGGTGGCGTTTACGTACGACCGTTCGTATCGGCCGAAAATGATGATACGGCATAAATTGGGTTTGGACACAGATAATGTCGTACCGAAAAGTATACGGCGCCGGTATGATGCGGCAAAAATAAAAACACGTGTAACGGACGATATATTTAAATATGCGACCGAACGTACGCACAACCCCTTTAATTTGAAAAGAAAATGGCTGGTAAAGCATTGCCAGGTTTGGAAAAACCTGTATCGGCGCGAAATGATTCAAGATATCGCGTTTATAAAAGGTATTTTGTTTGAGGATGTTCCGTGGTGGTCGGCACTTTTGCTTAAGCAGCCGCGAACTACAATTACGCGCATGCCCTTGGTTTTTTATCGCCCGAATTTTGGTGGAATTGTTTTGTCGGCCAAGGCATTGCATATACTGCAGGGATTGTGCATCGGAATCAATGACGCGTACATGTTGTATCATAAAAGTGCCAATGAATATCAGACACGGTGCTGGACCGACAATTTTAAATGGTTTTTTATAAAAAAGGCGTTCAGCAAGATAAAATACATAGACAATGCGCATGATTTGAATGCGGCGCGTGAATGCTTTGTAGAAATGAATAAAATTGGCGCGTTGGACAATCCGCCGTTCAAGTGGGCTGCCAAAGTTCGTGCAAAAATATATGATTTTATTCGACCCCGAAATAAATAACCATGACAGTAAAAATGCCCAAAGTAAGTGTAATAATACCAGTATATAAAGTTGAAAGATATGTGCGCAGATGTCTAGACAGTGTGATGAGTCAGACATTAACGGACTGGGAGGCGATATGTGTCGACGACGGCAGTCCGGACAACAGTGGAAAAATACTGGATGAATATGCGCGTCGTGACAAGCGTATACGTGTAATCCACAAAGAAAATGGGGGTGTATCTGCGGCGCGAAATGACGGTATAAAGCTTGCCCGTGGGCAATATGTGCATTTCATGGACAGTGATGATTTTATCGACCCAGATTATTATGAGAAAATGATTGATGCACTGGTTAGTACCGGTGCGGATGCCGCGGTAAGCGGATTTGTCACAAATGTTAAATATACAAAAGGATTGTTGTACAACCGTATGCGCGTTGTGCGTACTACATTTGGAATTTTTAAACGAACAAATGCATTGTCGGATGGGTATGTGTGGCGGTATGTTTTCTCGCGTAAGTTTTTATCCGATTGCGGAATTTCTTTTCCGGTTGGCATGATGACAATGGAGGATATGGATTTCCTGCTGCGGATTTTGACGCGTATGCGCCTTTTGGTGGTTGTGCCCGATGTGCTATATCACTATATGTTCAACGATTTGTCGTTGTTGAATTCGCGTGATGTGGAAAAAAGAAAAAAAATGAAACTGGATTACAAGGCCAGTAAAAAGTTTCGACGCACGTTTGCGCGTGAACACGGATTGATATGGTTGTGGCGTATGCGTAAACTGCAGAAATTGCCGTATGTTGGAAAATTTTTTAGGGGATAAGCTATGCCCAAAGTAAGTGTAATAATACCAGTATATAAAGTTGAAAGATATGTGCGCAGATGTCTAGACAGTGTGATGAGTCAGACATTAACGGACTGGGAGGCGATATGTGTCGACGACGGCAGTCCGGACAACAGTGGAAAAATACTGGATGAATATGCGCGTCGTGACAAGCGTATACGTGTAATCCACAAAGAAAATGGGGGTGTATCTGCGGCGCGAAATGACGGTATAAAGCTTGCCCGTGGGCAATATGTGATATTTATAGACAGCGATGATTTTATACATCCGCAATTGTTTGAAATAACAACATGCCTGGCGGATAAGAATAATGCCGACACTGTTTCTTTTCGCTTTGACGCGCGTGCACAAATGGGGATGCGTCGTCTGTTGCGTTCGGGTCTTGATACGGCGGATTTTGTGCCAAAATCCTTGGCGCATGTTTATAATCCGGCGTGCGTGACGGGTGTCGTGACGGATAATTTGCTGGGGTATTCAACGGAACGAAACCATTCGTTTGGATTGTTTCGCATTCGGCATTGCTATCCATGGATGCATTTAATGCGCCGCAAATTTATTTCTGGAATGAAATTTGACACGTCCATAAAAATTGCTGAAGATTTTCTCTGGTGGACCGAGATTTTGCTGCGTCGGCCACATGCGGTTATTTTGCGGACGCCACTGTACTATTATGTGCCGAATATGTCGTCGGCATTAAATGCCGCAACATCACGTAACGTTTTTGAAAATATATCACGTGCGACGGCGGCATCATACTTGTATGCAAAAAAACATTCCAATACAAAACAATTAAGGACATGGTCACGTGAATTTTTATGGCCATTTTTCATAATTGTTATGCGCGCTGCACGCGGGTTTCCAGGTGGCATGGATGCGGCACGGATATATTTTGATAAAATGTATCGTGACGGTGCGCTGGATTTTGTGCAAACAATGCGCGCACGAAAATATCGGCGGCGCATTTTGAAATTGATTGACCGGAAATAAAAAATGGGGGATGCACCCCATTTTTATATACCGATTTTCTTGAAGCGTTCTGGTATTGTTGTGACCATTTTTAGCCCCAGCATCGCAGGCTTGTTCCAGTCGTATACAGGGCGCAGTAAGGTTTGCAGCGTACGCGCGATTTTAAGTGATGCATTTCGGCGATGCACTTTTGTGATTGTTTCAATTGTTCGTGCGCGTTTTTTTAGGTGTTTTTCCCATGATGGGTTTCGGTCGCCGATTTTATTTTTTATCATGTTATAGTCAACGCCGCCAAAGTGCAACAGATACAGATTTTTATCAATGTGAAAATTTTTACCCTTTACACTGTGAAACCCGCTGCCCCAGGTTGCCGGGCGGAACATTACGACGGGTTTTGTATAGCGCGTCGACAACAGGGCATATCTACGCTGTGTTAGAAATGGGGCGCGCATATCTAATGCGGATTCGGTATTTAAATCCATGCCCACATCTAACCCAAGGCCCGATACCGATGTTACATTTCGTATCCCGGATAAATATTCGGCAAGAGTTTTGTTTTTCGCCGGATCTACAATCAAAAATTCGTCGCAGTCGCATCCTATGACAATGTCGTATCCATTATTAAAAAGTTTTTTAGCCAAATCCGATAGCAGCAGTATTCTGCGTTTGTCACCACGTTGTACGGCTTCTTCCACATGGGGCAGTTTTGTTATGTTTACATCACGCGCATCGCGTGGTGCAGATTGGTCTAGTCCGTCCAGATAAACGTACAGGTTTTCACGTCCTATTTCATTTCCATAATATTTAATCCATCGCCCCAGAAAGAAGTCGTCATTTCGAGCCATGGTTATTGCGGCAATGCGCTTTTGTTTTTGCATTTTTTATCCGTTCTTGTATTTTTTCCACATATATTTCAGGAAACGCACAATCATCGTCATTTTACTGCCATGGAGCAACCAGTCGATATATTCCGTGCCCATTGTGCGCCGTGCCGACGCAAGCGTTGCGATGCGTGCGGGTGCATCCGCATGTTTCAGAACATAATTTATTTGTCGACCAAGTGAGCCGTTATGTCGCGTAAATGATAATTTTTTTATGAACGGCACATTGGATTTAAATTGCGCCTTTACCCGATTGTATACGCCGCGATTAAATATGGTCTTTTTACATCCCCATGAAAATCCGGCGCGTTCTATCATTGCGGTAAATCCATGCTCGTATAAAGTGGCGACCGTGCCCTTGTCTGGTTGGCGTGTTATACTGCGCATAAATTTATCAAACATAGGTGACAAAAATACTCGTGGTCGCATGCCGATAAACCATGACCCGATATGCGGCGCATTATGGTTCGGATTCTTAATCATGCCGAATGCGTCCAGCTTTCGTGCCTCTAATCCGGTGATTATTGGTTTAAGCGGGCGCATCGGTCCGTATACAGAATCGTTTACCAAGTATACGAAATCATATTTATTTAAAATTTTTTTATCCACCGCGTATTCATATGCACGCTTGTACGAGCCAAAGTCGTATTCGCCGTGTCGCGTGGCACCTGCCCATATAACGTACGGTGCCAGTTTTTTTAGTTGCGCTGCGCTGCAGTCACTGTCCATAAAAAGAACCACGTCGCCCAATTTAGATAATGCGCGAACGTAGTACAGCAGTGCTTCGTCAATTATACCCTTTGGGTCGTAACCGGCAAATAGGAAAAGTCTTTTTATCTTCATATATGAATAATATATGTTTTTAATCGCATTTTCAACAAATGAATATATGCTGGATTTAGCCGATGTTATGAATAAAAAAACACGGGGTTTATGCCCCCGTGTTTTTGTGCATCTTTTTGCGCATGTTACTATCCAGTTCCTTTTTTCGCAGGCGTATAGTCGCCGGTGTTATTTCAACCAATTCATCGTCCTGGATATATGACAGCGCTTCTTCCAGCGATATGCGCCGTGGCGGTGCCAGAAACAGTTTTTCATCGGCCGTAACGGAACGCATGTTGGTCAGTTCCTTGCCCTTTATGGGGTTTACCTCCAAATCGTTTTCCTTGCTGTGTTCGCCGATTATCATGCCGGAATAAACTTCTGTTTGTGGGCCGATGAACAAGGTCCCGCGCGGCTGCAGATTGAATAATGCATACGTTGCGGCCGAACCGTTTTCCATAGATACCAGCACGCCCGGTCGGTATTGCATTATCGGACCGCGGTATTCACTGTATTCGGAAAATACGCGGTTCATGATACCTGTGCCACGTGTATCCGTTCTAAATTCCGACAGGTAGCCAATTAAACCGCGTGATGGTGCGGAAAAAACTATGCGTGTTTTGCCGGCGCCGGACGATTTCATTTCGGTAATTGTTGCCTTGCGTTTGGTCATTTTTTCTATGACCACACCCGAGAATTCATCGTCAACGTCAATTACGACATCTTCAATCGGTTCCAGTTGTTCGCCGTTTGGCCCTTCAATCATAACAACGCGCGGACGTGACACGGACAGTTCAAATCCTTCGCGGCGCATGGTTTCAATCAAAATACCCAGTTGCAGTTCACCGCGCCCGGATACCTCGAATGCTTCGTTGTTTGCACTCTGTGTTACACGCAGGGCGATATTTGTTTCTGCCTCTTTGAAAAGTCTTTCGCCAATCATTCGTGACGTCAGCTTCTTTCCGGATTTCCCCGCCAAAGGTGATGTATTAACAAAGAATGTCATGGTTAGTGTCGGCGGGTCAATCGGCATGGCGGGAATCGGTTCGGTAACAGACGTGTCGCACAGGGTATCCGCCACAGTTGCCTTGGAAAATCCGGCAAGCACGACAATATCGCCGGCCGAGGCACTCTCTCTCGAGATTTTTTCAACGCCGCGATGTTCAATAATTTTTGTTATTTTGGCGTTTTCGATAAATTCGCCCTTCATATTTATTGCTTTGACCGATTGTCCGACCTTTACCGTCCCAGATTCAATTTTTCCAGTCAGAATTCGGCCAACATAGGGATCTGCCTCTAACGTTGTGGCCAACATGCGGAACGGTGCGTCAATTTGGCATCTGTCACCGTTGCAGTCTGGTGCCGGCACATGGTCTACAATCAATTGGAACAGCGGTGTCAGGTCTTTGTGTTCGTCATTTAAATCACGAACGGCCCAACCGTCGCGTCCGACGGAATACAGATATGGGAAATCAAGTTGCGAATCCGTCGCACCCAATTTATCAAACAAATCAAATGTTTCGGTCAGAACTTCGTCCGGACGGGCGTCGCTTCTATCTACCTTGTTAATGCACACAATTGGCCGCAAGCCCAGTTTCAATGCCTTGCTTAATACAAACTTTGTCTGGGGCAGGGGGCCTTCGGCGCTATCGACCAGCAAAACGACGCCATCAACCATTGATAAAATACGTTCCACTTCGCCACCAAAATCGGCGTGCCCCGGGGTGTCAACGATGTTTATTTTATATTCGCCCCACTGGATTGATGTCGGTTTTGCCGAAATGGTGATTCCGCGTTCGCGTTCGATATCACCACTGTCCATGACGCGTTCCTCAACACGTTCGTTTTCACGGAATGTTCCAGCTTGTTTTAGCATGTTATCAACCAATGTTGTTTTTCCGTGGTCAACGTGCGCGATAATTGCAATATTACGAATTTTCATTTTTGTGCCTTTAAGATTTTAATTTTTTTAAGTTTATACAATAAATCCAAATTTTCAACAAGTTATGTATATAAAAATTGATTTTTTTGTCGAAATAATAAAATATTTGGAAAGACTTCGTTCGCATGCCCTGGATTAAATTTGAATTTAATATGTTGACATTTTGTGTTTTTTGTCTTATACTGTAAGAGATAACAGAGGGCGTTTAGTTATGCAAAAAAAAGTGTCAGATATTCAGGTTTATAATGCGATAAAATCTGGTTTTGCCTGTTTCAAAATTTTGGCCAGGGAATCGTTGTCCCGGCGCTGGGGCAAGATGCCGATTAAATCGCGTTATTTGGCAGGTCGTGCGTTGGTATATATAAACGGGGTTGCGCAAAATCCGGAAATTTATTTTTCGCGTGCGTATACTTTGGGTATGTGGCGTTCGCGCGTCGACAAATGGACGGAAGAAAAAAATGCAAAAGAAACCACAATGGCATATTATATTGTTCAAAGCCCGATGGATTTTGTTATTAATGCGTCCGATGCGGCAATGTATGAAAACGATGACTTGTGTCAGGCGTATTATAATTTTTGTAAATCTGTTCAGAACTGGGAATATGACCGCACATCCAGCAGCGATACTTTTCGTATGCAATCATTTAAGTTTGCACATGACATTATCACCCAGTCACGGCAGTTACAGTCCATGGTTGATATTCAGCAGTCTAATCCGTTGATGCGGCCATTGAAAAGATTGATGTATTCTTTTCAGCGATAATAAAAACGGGGCGTCGCCCCGTTTTTTAATGCTTGCCACCGATTTTTGTGCGTCCGCCCATAAGTGGTTGCAACTTTTTCGGTATGTTAACACTGCCATCCGGATTTTGATGATTTTCCAATACCGGTACCAATGCGCGTGGTACGGCAATTCCTGTGTTGTTCAGTGTCGCGCAAAATTGCATTGAACCGTCGTTTGCACGGTATCGTGTGTTTGTGCGGCGTGCCTGGAATGTGCCGATTGATGAACAGCTGCCAAGTTCTTTGTAGCCGTTTTCCGACGGCACCCATGCCTCAACATCATTCATCTTTACTTTGTTAAATCCCATGTCGCCTGTCGAATTTGCAATCACGCGGTATGGCAATTCCAAATCTTCCATGACTTCGCACAGATTTTGCAGAATATGTTCATGCATTTCGTCCGATTGCGCCGGGGTACAGTAAATGTATTGTTCAACCTTGTTAAACTGGTGAAAGCGGGCAAGTCCGCGTGTATCACGGCCGGCCGCGCCCGCCTCTTTACGAAAGCATGGTGAAAACCCGGCATACTTTATCGGCAAATCGGATTCATTCAAAACTTCGCCCCCGTGCAGTGAATTTAGAATAATTTCAGCCGTT
The DNA here is from genome assembly GCA_947053455.1 of uncultured Alphaproteobacteria bacterium. Classification (GTDB taxonomy): domain Bacteria; phylum Pseudomonadota; class Alphaproteobacteria; order Rs-D84; family Rs-D84; genus Enterousia. The sequence continues at coordinate 91,305 of CAMRSV010000001.1, read as the reverse complement.
CCGGCCAGACACCGGTCAGTTCCCGCCAGCATAAATACATCGTTTTCCATAACCGCCGGGTTTGCCCCCATAAAGTGGCCGGCGTTGAATATTGTCTGGGGTTTTGTAATTGACGGACACTCAACGAATACAAATCCCTTTTGAATCAGTTTTTGAATAACATATGTTTCAATCGCCAGTTGCAGTTCGGCGGCCTCGCCCTTTAGTGCATATGTGCGCGTACCGCAAATTTGGCCAATTTTTTCCGGCATCCACCAATTGTTCATGTCCAACAAATCCCACTGGGCGCGGGGTGTAAAATCAAATTTGCGTGGCGTGCCGACGCGCTTTACCTCTACATTTGATGTGTCGTCGGGACCGATTGGGGCGCTTTGGCTGGGGATTTGTGGCACGCGGTGCATTAAATCATTAAGCGCATCCTCTTTTTCGGCCAACTCCGCCATATCTGCGGCAATTTCATTGCCTATTTCTTTGGATCGTGCAATCAGCGGCGCCTTGTCCGATGCCATGGGTATTTCACGCGTTATTCGGTTTTTTTCGGCGGTCATTGTCTGGGTTGCGGTTTTAAGTTCGCGCACCCGCGCGTCCAACGCCAATATTTCGTCGACATTATCGTCAAACCCCTTAACCCGGCAGGCATTTTTGACTATTTCCGGGTTTTCACGAATAAATTTTATATCCAGCATGATATTGCAATCCTTTGATTTCCAATAAAATATAGTTCATTTATATTGGAAAATCAATATTTTCATAACGCCTATATTTTAATTTGCGCGTCGTTATCCATTATGGTATGGTGTGCCGTGAAATATAATAAAAGGAAGAATAACATGAACGACATTGTTATGCATGATGTTATCATTTTGGGTTCAGGTCCTGCGGGATTGACGGCGGCTTTGTATGCGGGGCGCGCCGGGAAAAAGACGCTGGTTCTGGGTGGTGACAGACTGGGGGGCCAGATGGCCGGTATCGCCAAATTGGAAAATTATCCGGGATTTTTGGGGTCAGGTACGGATTTGGCGGAATTTATGAAGCGACAGGCCGAATCATTTGGTGCGGAAATAAAATTTGTCGGCGCTAAATCCATTTCGGGCGATGCTGCGTCCGGGTTTAATGTACTGGGCGATGATGGCAACCGCTATGTCGGACGCACAGTGATTATCGCAACCGGTGCGTCACCGCGCAGACTGGAAATTGAAGGTGCGCGCGAACTTATGGGCAAGGGTGTATCATACTGCGCTACATGCGATGGGTTCTTTTATATGAACAAAGATGTCATCGTACTGGGGGGCGGAAACAGCGCGCTAAACGATGCGCTTTATCTGGCGGATCAGGCGCGGTCGGTGAAAATTATTTACCGCAAGGGTGCCTTTACCAGAGCCGAGGCCGTATTACGCAACCGCGTTGCGGAACGTGAAAATATTGAATGCCTGTTCAACACGGATTTGAAAAAAATTGCAAAGCGCGATGATGACAGGCTTGTTGTGACAACAACTGATGACAAGGAAATAATTGTTGACGGTCTGTTTGTTGCAATCGGGCATGAGGCGAATACGGATTATTTAAGCGAAGATGTAGCGCGCGACAACATGGGGCGTCTGATGCCGGGTGAAATGCCGGCGGGTCTGTTTGTGGCGGGCGATGTGCATTCGGGGATAAAGATGCAAATTGCAACCGCGGTCGGTACCGGGTGCGAGGCAGCCATGGATGCAATCGCATATCTAAATTCAATGCAATAGGCGCGATGTGCGTTTAATAAAAGACGGCGGGTGACCCGCCGTTTTTTATTATTTCATCATTTTTCTTTCCCACCATGTGGCGATGGCCGGTGCAAAGAAGAACGCAACGTTCAATATCTGCCACAGGGCAATCGCGCTTATTGCGGAATAATACATCAGCATTGCTGAAAATCCTGTCATCCATACGCCGAAATAAAGTATTCCCGGCACCATAGTCAGCGCCCATGCAATAACGCCCAAAATTACATTCACACCAAATGTGCGAAACAGTATCCGCTGGCGCTGGCGTAGTTTTTCTGATTCTGCTTCAATAAATTCTTTTTTCATGATTTTCCCCTTTTGTTGTTTTTGTCATTATAACACAAAATAAGGAATTGTTATAAAACGAATTTATTCATATTGCTGTGCGCCAATGCGATTGCGATTGCATCAGCTTCGTCTGGTGTTTTTGGGTGTGCTGCCGGCATCAATATTCGCACCATTTTATCAATCTGTGATTTGTCCGCATGTCCCGCACCGGTAAGCGCCTTTTTTATTTTATTTGGCTCATACTCATAAACCGGTATATCTCGGTTTGCAACCGCGACGATTGCCGCACTGCGTGCCTGACCCAGAATCAATGTTGTCTTGGGGTTTACGTTAACGAATATGACTTCTATGCTGCAACAGTCTGGTTGAAATTGTTCGCATAATTCATCCACACCGCGAAAAATTATGGCCAGTCTTTGTGCAAACGGGAGTTTCGCCGGCGGCAAAATAACGCCACTTGCGACATATTTACGTGTTGAACCTTTACTTTCTATCACAGCCCAACCCGTATGCAAAAGTCCGGGATCAATCCCAAGTATTCTGGTCATGTGATTATTATAAGAAATTATCTGTGGCATATAAAGAATATTTTATGTTATAATTCCTTCGCAGCATAAGATAAATGCTGTGGGGTGTAGAAACCTTTAAAACGGCGTCCGTGTGGACGAAAAAAACTCCAACATTCGGTTGGAGGGCTCGTGAATATACTGAATAAACGACACTATACCGTTTTATAGTTTCTAACCTCCAGCCGTCTGATTTATATGACGGCATTTATTACGTCGTAACGGTAGATGAGATATATAGTTTTATTTTTTACATTATTTTTTAATGCCGCATGTTATGCGCGCATGTTGCATTTTGGCGACCGGTCAGTGCCACTTAATTCCACGCGAAATACTTCGCCTGCGTTGGCGGTTTCTATTGCAGACGAGAAATGGTATGGTGCAATGTATTCATCCGCTGCGCCGACCGGGGCGCTGCGCCTGCGGGTGGGGGCGAAAGATTATTGGGTGGGCAAGTGGTGCGAGCCTGGCCAGTACTTGATGAATAACAGTGAATGTGTCAATTGCGGCATGGGTCATTACTGTACGGGTGGGCTTCATCGCGCGGTATGCACATATGGCGCAATAGGTTGTCCGGAAGTTAATTTTAGTCGCAATGCCAATGCACAGCCAGATGGGCTTGGCAATGTAAATAAATTTATGACATTGTCCGCGGTTGAAAAATTTATTCCGAAATCAGACATAAGCGTATGGCGTCGGGTAAAATCCTGTGCGAAAATAAATCAGAATATAAACAGTTCAAACATAGATGATTTTTCGGTTGATGAAATGTGTATGGGTGGAACCATAGGACCGGGAACATACCTGTTTGTTGCACGTTACAAGGGGCCTGGGATTTCAGACAAACCAAATCTAATTGATGCATTGGATGGGCGATCCGCATCCGTGTCATATGCGTATATGGCAGTGTTTGATCAACCGGTGGGTTATGCTGGGATTTTGGGGAATAATATTGTTCAATTTTTTATCGACACAGCACATGAAAAATATGTGTCCGCGACGACATCATATGCCCCCGTGGGTCAATGGAATACAAATACTAATAACACCAATGTTACCGGCTTGGCAGACGAGGCAACATATGAAGGTGGTGATATAATAATGCATTTGTTTGAATTAAAGTAAAAACGGGGCAATGCCCCGTTTTCTTGTACATAGACGGTTTTATGCCGCCGCTGTAAACACTTTTTGAACGTCGTCATTGTCGTCCAGGCTATCAACCAGTTTTTCAACCTTGGCGTATGCTTCGTCATCCAAATCAACCGGCATGTTTGCCAACCAGGTCAGTTCCGCGTTTTCCGGTTCGCCCAACTTGTCTGACAGTGTCTTTTGCACGGTAATAAAATCATCAGGTTTGGTTGTGATAATAAATCCTTCCGGTGATGATTCCAGATTGTCTGCGCCCGCATCCATGACAATTTCCATCATTTCATCTTCGGTCTTGCCGATAGACGCTGGGTACATGATTTGTCCTGCACGTGTAAACATGAAAACAACACTTCCTTCTTCGCCCATATTTCCACCATTCTTGGCAAATATGTTTCGAATTTCAGGTACGGTGCGGCGCGGGTTGTCGGTCAACGCCTCAACAATAACTGGGACGGCGTTAGGACCATATCCTTCGTATCGGACGGCGACATAGTTTTCGGTGTTTGAACCCGATGCCTTGTCAATTGCGCGTTTGATATTATCGTTGGGCATGGAATTTTTACGTGCCTGTAAAATTGCCAGACGCAATCTCGGATTATTGTCCGGGTTCTTGTCGCCCAGTTTTGCAGCCATCGTTATTTCACGTGCCAGTTTTGTGAACAAACCGCTGCGGGCGGCGTCCACGGCACCCTTTTTATGCTGTATATTGTGCCATTTGCTGTGTCCACTCATATTTGACCTTTTAATTTTATTAGTTTACAATTACCCCAAAAGGATAGCAAATGATTGGCAAATTGCAAGGCATTGTTGATTTTTTAGGTGATGGTTACGCAATTGTTATGGCGGGACCTGTGGGGTACAAGGTTTTTACCCCTGAATATCTGACGCCGGGGGCGGCCGTGACATTGTGGATTGAAACCGTCGTTCGTGAAGATTCCATTCGTTTGTTCGGCTTTTCATCGCTTGGTGCACAGAATTTGTTTAATCAGTTGACCGGCGTTTCTGGGGTCGGCCCCAAAGTTGCAATGGCAATTCTATCTACGATAAAGGTCGAAACGTTAATGTCTGCGATTGCAACTGGTGACGCAAAAACAATTGCGACGGCGCCCGGTGTCGGGAAAAAGGTCGCAGAAAAAATAATTTTGGAATTAAAGTCCAAGGTTGGTGGCGCGTCATTTGATGTAATGGAGGCGCCCGGCGGCGCGTTGCCGGATTTGCTATCTGCGTTAGAGGCGTTGGGGTACCGGCGCATAGATGTTGTTGATATGGCGCAAAAATTGGTATCGGAAAATCCGGGGATGGATGTTGCGGCACTGGTGCCGCGCGCGCTAAAGGAAATATCAAAATGAATGCGGACACCATTTTTGCATTAAGCAGCGGCCATGGTAAATCCGGGGTTGCAGTTATCCGCGTGTCGGGTGACAATTTGCGTGATGCGTTTTTATCTATGACCGGCCGTGCATCAATAGGGGCACGCCACGCATATCTTGCAAATTTGCGCGATGTGCATGGTGATGTAATAGACCAGGTGTTGATGCTTTATTTTTCGGCACCAAATTCATTTACCGGCGAAGATGTAATTGAAATTCATTGTCACGGTGCGGCGGCCGTAATTGAAAAGATATTTGATGATTTACGCGCACGCGGCTCCCGTATGGCCGTGCCAGGTGAATTTTCCCGTCGCGCGTTTTACAATGATAAAATGGATTTGACGGATGTTGACGGTTTGGCGGCATTGTTGGATGCCAAAACTGATGCGCAACGAAAATCCGCACTGCGTTCAATGATGGGTGGGGACGCAAAAATTTATGATGCATGGCGTGCCCGTATGATTGAAATTTCGGCATACGCGGCCGCGATGACTGACTATGCGGACGATGAATTACCGGCAAATATTGGTGAAAAAATTCGCGTCGCCGCATCCGCGCTGTGTGATGAAATAAATACGGCATTGTCGCGCTATGCGGCGGTTCGTGCGGTGCGCGGCGGTTTTAATATAACGCTTGCGGGGCGGCCAAATGTGGGAAAATCATCAATATTTAATCGCATTGTCGGTGCAAATCGCGCAATTGTGTCGGACACGCCTGGGACCACGCGCGACGTTGTTGGTGCCACAATTGATATTGACGGATTCATGGTAAATATTTCGGATACGGCCGGTCTGCGTGATGACGCGTCGGATGCGATTGAGAAAATAGGGATTGAAAAAACGCATGACGAGATTGAAAACGCGGATTTGGTATTGCGTGTTTATGATGAAAATGTTGATGTGTGCGTTGGTACGAATGAAATGCTGGTTATTAATAAATCGGATTTAATTTCGGAAAACAATATTCCAGGCGCCGTTTACGTTTCCGCTAAAACTGGTGCGGGAATTGATGATTTATTATGCGCGATAGCGGATCGGATGCATGAAATGTTGGATGGGGCAGATGGTGCGCTTGCCATAAATGTGCGTACGCGTGGCCTGCTGGAGATGGCGGCTGATGAATTGAAATCAGCCGTATTGTCACCCCGGGACGATTATGATATTTTTGCCGAACACACGCGCCGTGCATCCGACGCCATTGGCAAGATTTTGGGGACAATCACCGCGGCCGAGGTTATGGATGCTACTTTTTCCCAGTTGTGTCTTGGAAAATAATTTTTGACCAAAAATTTTTTTGTTGAATGTTTTTGTTCTTTTGTATATTATTGCAACCCCATAAGGAGATTTTATGAAAGTGTTAAAAAAAGAAAATATAATGAAAAATAAATATAAATTTAAGCCGACGCATTTTTTCTTTGATGTGCATGGCTCTGTTTTGAATTCAAAAAATCCGAAAGCAGTATCGCGTAACGTGGCTGCGGTAAAGAAGGTGCATGCAACGCCACGACCAAATGAAATACCGCTTTTGCAAAAGAAAGATTTTAAAACAGACGTAAAAGAGTGCAAGGTCAAAAAATCAAAGATAAAATCGCGCGTACAGGGCGGCTGGCGCTGTGTTGAACGCCGCAATTACCGCGCGAATATCTATAATTATTTTCAGCCGGCGATTTCGCCTGCGCAGGAATGGTTGGATTCTGTTGTTGCCGAATTGGAAAAACAGGATCGTATAAAAATGCGTGTACTGCTGGACAAGCAAAACGAGCGAACAGATTATGATTTAGACGCACAGAAGGAACATTGGCTATATGAAGTTGTAGATGTGGTGTCGTCGCGATATGAATTATTACGCTTGGCAGATGAATTTACAAAAGAGCAGGAACGTGCAAATAAGGCTTTTTTGGAAAAATGCTATGGCGGCAAAATTCGCTAATGTAAGACTGATAAAAACAATAAAAAAACCGGCATATGCCGGTTTTTTATTCGGTTATTTCAACATCTTCTATATATTTTCGGTTTACCGATTCCAAATTTACGGGTTGAAAATCCGGCGTGACAATTACGTCGCTGTCGTCTTCGGGCAGTATGGTTACAACATTGTCAATTGTGTTGGCCTCAATCGGTGTAACTGTCAAATGCATTCCGTATGTTTCCTCATTATATCTGTCACGCAAACGGTCTGGTATTTTGATATAGTCCATAGGGTTAATCCCCGGTGTTTCCAATTCCATTGCGTCCGCGGCCGAGATATGACGCTGTTCAATGTTATAAATCGGGCTCATGAAATTTTGCGGTGCTGGTTTTATTTCACGTGGTGTGGCCGTTCCGTTTAATTGCACTATGCGCAATGCGCGTTCATTTTCACCATTGGGGCGCAGTCGCAACAGCCCATCTGTGCCAATGTATCCACTCGGATCCAGCAGGTATGCCGCATTGGATTTTTCGGAATTTATCATGCCTATTGCCATGCGTGCGGCATCAAACCCAAATGTGGCAAGTCTGGACGGTTGCGCGCCCGTTACCTGTTCATAAAGTAATGAAAATTCTGCATCTGCCACCGGTAATGTCGCAAATTTAGCCCCAGACATAGTAAGGTCGTACATTATGTCCGCACCATCCCATACGGCCGTTCCATAGAAACGTGCGTCGCGCGCGCCCAACCCGTAATAGCGCATAAAGGATGCCAGACTTTTTGTGTCGTCGCCCGACCCCAAAAACAGAACCGCATTATAGGGCAGATTGCCGATTGTGTCGGTCTTTGATATTTTTTCCAATTGCATAGTCAAATCGGATTTTTCAATCGCTGTTAGCCGTTCCGTTGTCAGTATGTCCGACAGTATTTCGCGTGCACGGGTGTTGGCGGCGGTTCGTGCCTTATTCATGGTTGCATCAATCGTCGCATTTTTTATAGATTCCGTATCATTTTCCGTATAGTAGAATATGCCACTTATCTTAATCTGTTGTAATTTTGCAGCCTGTGTCGCGACACCCGCCATTAGTCGCCCTGATTCATTGTCTGGGGAAATTATTATGAAATTATCAACGCGATCCGCAGCCATTTCGTTGATAATTGCCTCGACACTATTGGTGGGCATAAGTGCCATTGTCATAACGCCGCCACCCACCGCGGTCGCGTCTGATGTAAAGGATAAAACTGGGGTTTCCATTCCCTTTTGTGTGCGAACCATGTTGGCATCGCGCGCGAACAGCGGCCCGATAATTATTTCGGGATTTGTCGCCAATGCGGTCGCGATTTGTCGTGGTGCATCAATCGCCGTGTCATAAAACGAAACAGACAGGTTTTTTGGCGCGTTCTGTAGTACGGCGATTTCTATTGCCGATTGTATCGCGTTGCCCGCAGTGGCCGCGTCGCCTGATAATGGCAGCATTACCGCCATGCGTCGTGGGGTATCAACATCTACCGCAGATGTGGGCGTTGTGCCGTATTGCATCTGAACCGGTGTGCCGGTCGGAATTTCACCGTATTCGGAAAACCAGTCACGTTTTTGCGAATTTTGTGCACACCCCGCCAGTATCGCCCCAAAAGCACCAAAAATCAAAAATCTGTTCATATACATTGCAAAATCCATTTTATTTTGTATCATTTTACTACAAAAGGATTACGAATGCAAACAGGGCTTTATATTGTCGGAACACCAATTGGAAACTTATCCGATATGTCGCCGCGTGCGATTGACGTATTGCGTGGCGCGGATTTAATCGCGGCCGAAGATACGCGGGTTTTTGGCAAGCTGGCCACGCATTTTGATATAAAGACACCACGTGTTTCCTGTCACGAGCATAATGAACGTGACGCGGTTCCTGAAATTATTGAAAAGATTGCGTCTGGCGCGGCGGTGGCAGCCGTGTCCGATGCCGGCATGCCCGGCATCAGTGACCCGGGCTTTCGTCTGGTGCGAGCTGCGCGTGCAGCCGGGTTGCCGGTGTTTGTCGTACCAGGACCCACGGCGGCGATTTCTGCGTTGGTGTTGTCGGGATTTCCAACCGACAGATTCACATTTTGCGGATTTTTTGATGAAAAGAAATTATCCGCCGACAATAAAATACGCCACACCATAATTTACTATGAAAGTCCGAACCGCATCATGGCGACTGTTGCCGCCATGGCTCGCGTTATGCCGGAACGCCAGATTGCAATAGTTCGTGAAATAACCAAGTTGCACGAGGAATGCATAATCGGATATCCGGCGGATTTGGTGAACATAACGCCGCCGCGTGGTGAAATCGTGATTGTTGTCGCGCCGGCCCCCGATCGCGTTATGACGGACGCACAGATATCAGAAATCGTGAATGATGTCGTGTCAAACGCATCCACAAAATCGGCGGCGGCAGACTTGGCCGCGCGAACCGGAATTTCAAAGAAAGAAGCTTACAAGCGCCTGTTGGAAAAGGGGGACGAATGATAAAATTTGTTGGCAGTTTTGAACGGGTGGCAGATTTACCGAATACACTGTTTTCAGAATACGCCTTTGTTGGGCGCAGTAATGTGGGCAAATCCTCGTTAATAAATGCGGTGCTTGGTGCGCCGGTGGCGCGTACATCAAACACGCCGGGGCGCACGCAGTCGCTAAATTTATTCAATGTAGATGACCGCGTAATGATTGTTGATTTGCCGGGTTATGGATATGCGCGTGTATCTAAAACAGATGCGTTGCGCTGGCTGGAGCGGCTAGAGGAATATCTGTTATCGCGGCGCCAATTGAGACGTTTGTTTATTTTAATTGATTCACGCATCGGGCCGCGTAATGCGGATTTGGAACTGATGGATTTTTGCGATGCGCATGCCGTGCCGTATCAAATCGTGTATACAAAGAAAGATAAAAAAGTGCGAGAGGCCGAGCAACTAAAATTATCTCATGATTCGCACGGTGCAATGGTGGCTGAAATTTTGGAAACATCTGCGGAAAAGAAAACGGGTCTTGATAAATTAAGGGCTGTGATTGGTATCAAATAAAAACATTTTTTGTGTGACAAATCCGGCGCGAATGACGGATGCATTAATCGGAGTGCTGGACGCATCGGGGGTTGATTTATCCCATGTTTTGATATTTTTACCCAGCCGTCGCGCCGTGCGTACCGTGGAACGGGCAATTGTGGCACGCGCCGGCGGTGCATGCATGCTGCCGCGTCTTGTGGCGCTAGGCGAGGGCGCAGATGAATTTGACCCCGATGATGATTTTGACGCATCCGACGCCGTTTCCGATACAGAGCAGGTTGCGGCTCTGTCTGGGCTTCTTGCGGCGGATGCAGATATTGGAAACCTGTCTACGGCTTTGCCGATTGCACGTGATTTGGTGCGTATGTCGTCATATCTGGAAAATGAAGGGATTGATATTTCATCCATAGATTGGGCGACATTGGTTGATGAAAAATATGCCGCACATTTTCAGCATAAAGCAGCAATTTTAAACATATTGTCAACGGCAATGCCGGCGTATCGCGGGGGGCGGCCAACAACAACTGCTGTGCGTAATCGCACGATACGTGCATGGATAGATTATATCGGTGAATATGAACTGGTTGTTGTGTGCGCGTCCACCGCCAGTGTCCCTGCAACGGCCGATTTGATGGCGGCCGTGGCAAGTGCGCCCAATGGCCGCATTATATTGCCGGGGAAAATTTCCGGGCGCACGTCTGATTTTGAACTGCCGACAAATCCATATCATTGCGAATATAAGTTTTTACGACGCGTTGGCGTGTCGCCGTCAGATGTCATCCAGATTGATGTTGGCCCGTCTGCAATTGACTTTATGAATGTGGCATTTGGAAATGACGGCACCGATTGTGGGCAATATGGACTTTCAAATTGTCGTTTGATTGAATGCGCGCGTGAGTCAGAAGAAGCCCTTGCCGTTGCAGAGATTGCATCACGTGCGGCGGATGCGGGCAAAAGTGTTTTAATAATAACCCCCGATGCCGCCGCAAATCAGCGTATTGCAACCGCGTTTGCGGCGCGTGGACTGTCGGCCGATTTTTCTGGCGGCGTGCCGGGCGCAATGACGGCGGCGGGGCGTGCGATACTTAACATGTTTGATGCGTGGATTGAAAAGGATGACGGCGCGTTTGAAAAATTATACGCTGCATGCGGTGGTGATTTGTTTGAAATAATTGCCCGCACGGTCGATGAAAAGTTATATGAATTTGCGCCGCAGTTTTTATTGGATGATGCGTCATCGATGGCTGTTTTTATGGCAATAAAAAATTTGTCTGATTGTGTGGGACGCGTGGGCTTGAAACTTTCTGTGGCAGATGCGCGCGCATTTGTAAGCGACGCGCTGTCTACTGTGTCGGTGCGTGGCATAATGCCAGATTGCGCTGCCATAACTGTTTTGGGTACAATTGAATCTAGAATGCAAACCGCCGATGTCGTGATTTTGACCGGGCTTAACGACGGTATGTTTCCGGCGCGTGGATATGAAAATTCATGGTTGCCGCGTGCGCTTGCGGAAAAGATAGGGTTACCGCCCGCTGATAGAAAAGTGTCATTAATGTCACTGGACTTTATGAACCTGTCATGTGGGGCGGATGTGTACTGGACGCGTAGCAGAACGGCCGGTGGCGCCACCACGACCGAATCCAGATTTTTGTCGCGGTGCGTGGTGCGTGGTGCGGATATCAATGATGCCATTGCATCAGATATATTGGGCGCAGTGCGCACGCGCGATAATGTGTCGCCATGCCCGTTGGATTATTCAGCGCCGTGCCCACCGGCGGACTGGTCGGATGTTTTTGTAACTGAACTGGAATTATTGATACATAATCCGTATGCGTTTTACGTGCGTCATATCCTGCGGCTGCGGCCGATTGACGATTACTGGATGGGGGTTGATGCGCGCATGTTTGGAAATTTGGTTCATTATGCGGTGAGTGATGCACGTAATTTTGCGCCCGCGGCGCTTGTCGCGGACATGGATAGGCGCGCGGTCGAAATATTGGGCGCGGACAATGTGCTGTTTCATTTCTGGCACCGACGCTTTTTGGAAATTGCCCCGGTTATTTCAAATGAGTTGAACGCATTGCCGGGCGCGTTTTCAGAAATTGACGGCGCGGTCGATATTGCCGGCAGGCGCGTTCGTGCGCGTGCCGATTTGGTGTGGTCGGCGGGCGTACTGGATATAAAAACAGGAGCCGCACCGTCGGCAAAACAATTGATGGACGGAAACATGCCGCAATTACCGCTTGAGGCGTATATACTGCAATCGGGCGGATTTTCGGATGTCACCGCACCGGCAACACCCGTCATGACATTTTTGCAACTGCGCGCAAATGATGCGCGTGCCATTAAATATGATGCGGTGACAACCGCGCAGATGATGCGTGCAGCAGTGGATAAGGTGGCGGCACTTTTTAACATGTATTCAGCAGGCACCGCGCCATATGAATACCGCGCGACGACGGATGCAAAATACCGCGCATACGACGATTTAGCACGTATTGCGGATTAATTTGCCATTATTTTGTGCATGTACCCCATTTACCGCCGGTGCATTTTTTGGTGCCAATTTGTTTTTGCGCGGTTACACATTTTACCTTTGCGTCATTTGTACATGTACTTGATACACATGCCTTGAAATCATTTGCGTTTTCATTCGGATAGCAGTTATAAAGCACGCTTTTTTCAATTACATCACGTGGCACACATTCGCCATCCTTTACATATTCGGTTTTCTTGCACTCTAGGCAGATTTTTTTATCCTGTACCGCAGTTGTTCCGGCCGGGCACTTTTCGCATTTGCCTTCTTTGTTGCGGATATGGTTTTCAATACAGTCACTGCAGGAACCTGTTTTATCATTGTATTTGGCAAGCGTATCGTCGCATGTTTTGCAATATGTCGTTGTGCAATCTTCGCCGTCAAATCCCGGCATGCACAGTTTTTTTGTTGTGTACCCGCCGCCATTAGCGGTCACGGTTAAATTAGAATCGCCATATTTGCAATCCAGCCATTCATCGGAATAATTCTCTGCATTCCACATGCCACCGTGCGCGGAAAATGTTGCGGGTGATGCAACAATTCCGTGGCCGTTTTCAAGATATTCTTTTGCCAAAAGGATGACATCAGATTCGTCGGATTTGCGAGTTGTATTGCTATAAAAAAATCGTGCGCCGGCATCATGTATGGCGCTTTCCACCGTTGCGGTGTCATAGCCACCCATTTGTTGAAACCCTATATCTTTTAATAGTGTGGCCGCGGATAAATTTGTGTATTTGCATGCGTCTGCGGATTTTGCCTTACCACTGACACAATTTTCGCCGGTGTATCCCGGTTCGCATAACCAAAAGCATGTGCGTTCAAAATCGCCGGTTGGATTTTGATATTGGGTCCAAATGTTCGGGCATCCGGATTTTCCGCTGTTTCGTGAACGCAGTTGCGTCGCGCAAAAGTATCCACCGTGTTCTACAACTTGGCGCGCCATGTATACAATTACAATCGCTTCGTCGTTTGCGTTATCGGCGCGAACCTTTTTACTCATCCAGAATGTCTGGTCTGGCATGTTTGTGCTGCTGTCGTGGCCTTTGCCGCGACTCCAAGATTCAGAAATTAGTGTAGGGCTGCCCCATGCTTCTTTTATATTTGAAGGCATATCCTTGCCATATGCGTCAATGGTACATATAATTGCAACAAGTGCATATGATATTTTTTTGAATTTCATTTTTACTCACCCCTCGTATCAAAATAAAACCACTCTATTAGAGTGGCAGGAGGTTCAGAGCAATTTCACGGAAATTGTGTGATGTCTTCAATATATAACATCAACCCTCCTGCCGACCGGCAGGAGATTTATCGTCCAACAAAGGACGCCGTGACATAGGCTCTGACACCCCGATATGGGAACACCCCATATCATTTTTTATTATATGAGAAAATATTTCACGTCGCAATCTGTTTTTGTGCGGCGCGTGTTTTTAGTCCATTTCTAATGCAAGGCCGGTGTGGTCTGTGGGCTTTTGCGCCATGCGCGGAGACATATCTATTTCGCATGATGTGATATGCGCCATTGCGGCCGGATTACACAGGAAATAATCCAGACGCAACCCCATTTTCTTGCCAACTGTGTCGCCACCGCGATATCCGTACCATGTATAATCAATCGTATCTGGATGCAAGGTGCGCCATGCGTCAATCCAGCCGGCGTTCAGCCACCCGCGCATTATTTCGCGCGCCTCGGGTGCGGCGATGGCTATGCCGACATAATTTGCGGGTTTCCATACATCCCGGTCTTCGATTGCGACATTAAAGTCACCCGCGATAACGACCGGTTCCGGTGACGCGGTATATTGTGAAATGTAATCGGTGAACGCGCGCATCCATTCCAGTTTGTATGGAAATTTCGGTGACTGAACCGTATCGCCGTTTGGCATGTATACGCATATTACGCGTACGCGCCCATCTATTACGCATTCAATAAATCTAGCGTTTGTGTCCGCATAGTTTGGTAGCCCGCGTGTCACGTCTTCGATTGAAAATTTTGAAAATACCGCAACGCCGTTCCAACTTTTTTGCCCGAACACCTTGATGTTATATCCATAATCGTCAAACAGGTTGTGTGGAAATGCCGCATTTTCCACCTTTAATTCTTGAACCAGGATTGTGTCGTATACGCCGGATTTAAGTACATCGATAAAACTTTCGGCATGCGCACGAATTGAATTTATATTTAATGTCAAAATTTTCATGATTGCAATCCTTTTTATTGGGATTATAATACACACTGTCCAATATAAAAACAACAAGGATTTTTTAAGATGAATATGTATCAATTGCTGGAAAAAGCGGTTGCAACATGGCCGGATAATATTTTCTTGGTTCGTGAAAATGTCACATTTTCCGCTTTCCAAGATATGGTAAAGGCACGTGCCGCATCACTTGCCGCGGCGGGTGTTAAGCGCGGAAATATCGTGGGGCTGTTGTCGCACAATATTCCCGAATTTCCGATAACTTTGTTCGCAATATGGTATCTGGGGGGCACGGTGTTGCTGCTGGATACTAATCTAACACCGTTTGAATACGATAACATGACATCCACAACGGATTGTCACATTGTGTGTGCGGAAAAGTCTTTCTTTTATAAGACCAATAAATTCAAGTTTTATGACATTAATAAGAAAGACGGCAAAATAAACCCGGCCTTAAAACCAGCCGCGCTGGAAACGCTGGACGTTGCGACATTGTCGTTCACATCCGGTTCAACCGGCACGCCAAAGGTTGTACCACTGACACACTTTAATTTGATTGAGTGTGCAAATTCGCTGGATGACATGCGTGAATATTTTCATGCCGGCGAAATTATGTACGGTTTCTTGCCGATGTATCATATCTTTGGGTTCGCGGTTGAAATTCTGGCGACGCTGCATTATGGTGCGGGCGTTCTGTTGCAGCCGACGGTCAATCCAAAGGAAATTATGGAAGACTTCAAGAAATACCGGCCGCATGCAATTCCGGCGGTTCCGCGTTTGTTTGAGGTAATTCGTAACCGAATAATAGATACGCTAAAGGCGCAGCATAAATGGTGGATTGCGCGGTTGGTGCTAAAATATGGAAAAATCTTGAATAAAATCGGTCTTGGTTTTCTGGTAAAGAAAGTGCAGAATCCTGTGCGCGCAATATTCGGCGGCCGTGTGTCGTTGCTGATTGCAGGTGGTGCCGCCACCAAGCCGGAGGTTGAGATTTTCTATGAACGTCTGGGAATGCGCTTTATTCAGGGATATGGTTTGACCGAAACCGTCGGTCCAATCTGCATTTCAAAGCATAATAAAAAGCGTATGCCATTTGCCTTTGGGGCGCCCACAACAAACAACGAATGCGAAATTCGCGACATGAATGAAGATGGTGTCGGTGTTCTGTGGTTGCGTGGCCATCAGGTGTTTGGTGGCTATCTTAACAACCCAGGTGTTAACGAAGAAGTGTTTGATGAACGTGGGTTCTTTAACACGGGCGATATGGTTTCCATGGACAAGAATGGCGAATTGCACTTTGCGGGTCGTAAAAAGCAGGTGATTGTTCTGGATTCGGGCAAGAATGTTTATCCCGATGAATTAGAAGGAATGTTCATCGAAATTCCGGGGGTAAAAAACGTCGCTGTTTTTGAACACAAGGTAAAGGGAAAAACAGTTACTTATGGTGTGTTTAGTGTTGAAGATGACATGACGCTAGAAAAACTATCGGCAGCCGTCGCCAATGCCAATAAAAAGGTTGCAAGTTATAAATGGGTCACGCATTTTGCAATGACAACCGATGATTTGCCAACCACCAGCACGCAAAAGGTGAAACACCATGTTGTGCGGCAAAACTTGATTGACGGGCAATACCCTATACGCAAAGAGTAGGGAAAAAGCCGGCATATGCCGGCTTTTTTATAGCGTCAAGTTTGGATTGCATAATCATATTTTATTTTACATTATTTCTTATTTTATTTATAATGAATTTGTCGGCGGGTGTTGCGCGGACGGGGTGTCGAAACCCCTTATCAGGAAAAAACTTTCCCCCAACCATGGGTTGGAGGGTGGCGATATAACTAAATAAGCCCACAATTCCTGATAATTGTTTCGAACCTCCAACCACTGATTTTTAGTGGTTTTTTTGTAATAAAAAGAGGGGTTAAATGAAAAGCATTGTTATCGCATTGTTTCTAGTGTTTCCGCTTGCGGCAAATGCTTATTTATATAGTGATGATCCAGGAGTGGATATGCTTTATACTTTTGGTGGTGTGAGTGAGCCCATATCACCCGGCGAATGTAATGATGTTGACGAGTGTTATGACTATGGGTCAAATCTTTGCTATTATGATGATGGATATTCGGGAAATGTTGAAGATTGTGAATCCATGTGTGGAGAGGTGTTTAACGGTGCCACGGCGGTTGTTGATAGCGATAACCCCCCGAACCTTATAGGTTGCGGATGCTTAATGCGCACCACAAATGAATGGCGCCCGTCCGGCACTGGTCGCGAAAGAAAATATAATGTTGTTTCCGGATGCGGAAAAACTGGTGATGAGACGGCGACGAATGAATATAGATGTGCGGCGGGCTATTACGGCGTTGGTACGACATCGTCGCTTAAGTGCACGCGTTGTCCCGGTGAATTAAATTCTGCGGGCACGACGACGTATGGTACCAGCGCGGCCGGCAGCACGTCTGTCACGCAATGTAAACTGCCGGCCGGAACGTACAATGATAATACCGGAACTTATAATATGTCGGCGCAATGCACATATAACTAGGAATTGGGCGCAGATTATTTTTTAGCAAAATGCTTTTTTAATGTTTCGTATGCGTCGGCGATTTTTGCAAATTTATCGGCCGCGGATTTTTTGTCGGCCGCCGTGTCCGGATGGTATTTCTTGGCAAGTGCCCTGTAACGTGCACCAACTTCGCGTAATGTCGCCGTTACTGGCAAATCCAATGTTTTTAACGCCGTCATAACCGGGCCGGGCAGTGTGCGTCGCGTCGATGCGTTATCAAATGATGCGCGGCCTGTTAAAAAATCATTTATAAATTTTGCGTAATCGGCCGCATCTGCATTGGCGCTATTTTTATCTTTCAGCGGCGCCCCGAATGTTTCGCGTTCCCATTCCGCCTCAATCTCGCCGGGGGTCATATTGGCGTAATAGTTCCAATTTTTGTTGTATTCTGCGGCATGTTCTTGGCAAAAGAACCAGTATTCCTTAAGGTCGCGCGTTTTGGGCGCGCGACATGTTCCGGCCTTGGTGCATCCGGAATGGTCGCATTTTTTTATCATTTCTCTGTTACCTTTGTCTTGTCCCCCAGCGGGTGATGCATCGCCACCGCATCAATCAGTTTTTCCGGCATGACATGGGTGTAAATCTGGGTTGTTGAAATATCTTCGTGCCCCAGTAGGGTTTGTATCGCGCGCAGATTAGCCCCGCCCGCCAGCAGGTGTGATGCAAACGAATGACGCAGTACGTGCGGACTTACTCTGTCTGGTGATATGCCGGCCAGTACCGCGCATTTTTTTATTATTTTGAAAAAACCGTCGCGTGTTATGTGACCCTCCTTGCCAATCCCTGGGAATACGAATTTTGATTGGTCTGGGCCGCGCACCTCCATCCACTTTTCCAGGGCGTGCACCGCGCCCGGATGCATCGGGACGATTCTTTCCTTGGCGCCTTTGCCATGAATAAGCAGCTTGTCCCCAAGTATCGCCCGCACGGGCAGTTCGCACAATTCAGATACGCGCAGCCCCGATGCGTACGTCAGTTCAATCATTGCCCGCAGTCTTACAACGTTTCGCGTATCGCCGGCCGATGATATTAGCAGGTTTATTTCATCCACGCTTAAAAGTTTCGGCAATGTACGCGCCCGCCGCGGCAGTTCCAGCGCCATTGCCGGGTTTTTCGATATTATTTTTTCCAACATCAGAAATTTATAGAAAGACCGCAGACAACTAGCCTTGCGCGCAATGGATGACGGTTTTGCTTTTAGTGACGATATGTAATTTTGCAGGTCTTTTGCGCTGGCTGATATTAAACCTCCCGCAATCGCCGCGTCGGCCGCGTATAAATCCGCCGAATAGTTATATATTGTGTTTTCACTGCGTCCTTTTTCAGCGGTTAATGCCTCTAAAAATATATCTATATAATTCATGGAAACAGTACAATTTCGGTCATTTGCGCATGTGGGGCGAATGATATTATCATCAGCAGAACCAGCACTGCAATCAGTGTCCATATTATTATGTTATTCCGTAAAGTGTTCTTTTTACGCAACGGCATGTTGGTTTTCCTTTGGTTTTTATATAGAGTCAAAACTGGCTATGAACATTCCTGCCGCCGCGATTATAATCAGTGGCGGTGCAACAACTGACAGCATTGGCGGCAGCGCGCCCGTCGCCCCCAGCGCGTTAAACAAATTTGTTAGAAAATACAGCGCAAAGCAAGTTATGACACCGGAACTAAATTTTACGCCGAAACTGTAATTTCTGCGTTGGCGTGTTTGTGAAAACGCAACCCCCAATGTCGCCATCGCAATCATGGTCAATGGCAAAAACAGCAGTGTCCAAAACTGAACTAAATGGCCGCGCATAGGAATTCCGATTGCACTCATCTTTTTTATAAACGCAGGCAAATCCCAAAATGAAATCTGATCCGGCTGAAGATATCTGTCCAAAACCGTGCGTGGCGTCAGGCGGGTTTTAATAGACCACTTTTCTGTTTTCAAGGCGCCGTTTGCGTCCCATACACGTGCACGCGCTGCATTTAATCCGTCATCTGTCAGGGTTATTTTATTCGCCTGAACCTGCTGGACGGGGCGAAACTGTGAATTCTGGATATATACAGTTGCGTTTGCAAACGTCATTTCATCCTTTGATGCGGCCAGCATTTTTCCCGCCCGCATGGTTATGAATCCGTTTTCCCCCGCCTCGCGCAGCCAGACGGCGTCGTCGATAAGTTTCAAATTATGCGAGGTTATATTTTTTTCGCTTAAATTAACAGAGTAGGGGTTTACCACCATTGTCGCAAAAAATCCGATTAACGCCGCCCCCAGTAAAAATGGCCGCGCTGATTGGTATGGCGATAAACCCGCACTGGCAATTATTATCTTTTCAGTTGATTTGGTCAGATTGTACGAGGCCAGCAAGGTTCCCATAAACACCGCCATCGGCAAAAATAACGGCATATATTCCAAAAGGCGTATCCATGATTCCATAAGCGCTGCACCAATTGTTGGATTTGACGGCAGTCGTTCTACAAATGTGACCGCGACAATAATTCCACACACAACCAGCATGACAAGCCCCACACCGCCAAAAAAACGGCGCATTAGAAATCTATTTAAAATATTAAATTTGAACATGATGCCTTACAATATATTATATGTGTATCAGGAAAAGTATAGCCTGTTAATTTGGCAATTGCAAAATTAAAATGAATGGATATAATTTTGATAAAAAACAAGGTTGATAAAAATGGAAAAGAAGCCGATTTCACGTGCCGGGTTTGACGCCCTTGTCAAGGAATTACGTGATTTGAAGGAAGTTCAGCGCCCAGAAATATTAAAAACAGTGCAGTGGGCGCGTTCATTGGGCGATTTGTCTGAAAATGCCGATTATAGCGCCGCCAAGGAAAAACAGCGCCAGATTGACAAACGTATCGGATTTATCGAAGGTGTTATAGAAAACGCCGCCGTGATAGATGTGGAATCTTTGTCCGGCGACCGGGTCGTGTTTGGCGCCATTGTTACAGCCGAAGACGAGGATGGCAACCAAATGCAATGCCGGATTTTGTCTGATATAGAATCCGATGGTCGTACCGTTATTTCATGTACATCGCCGGTTGGGCGTGCAATGATTGGAAAGTGCGTCGGCGACACATGCATTGTTAAATTGCCCGGTGGCGAGAAAGAATATGAAATTCTGAATGTAACGTTCAGACAATAGTGGAATTTAATAGCTCATGACCGTACGTATTTTACCGGATTATCTTATCAATCAAATTGCCGCCGGCGAGGTGGTTGAACGTCCAGCCAGCGTTGTAAAAGAATTGATTGAAAATGCCCTGGACGCGGGTGCAGATCAGATTGTTGTTGATGTGGTGGACGGCGGTCGTACAATGATTTCAATTATCGACAATGGGTCGGGAATGTCACGTGACGATTTGGAGAAAAGCGTCACCAGGCACGCAACGTCAAAATTGCCGGACGATGATTTGCTGAATATAAATTTTATGGGTTTTCGTGGCGAGGCGCTGCCGTCAATCGCCAGTGTTGCCGATATGACAATAGATACATGTCGGCATGGTGAGGATAACGGGTGGTGCCTTGATGCCAATACCGGCGATGTGCGGCCATCCGACTGGGAAAGTGGCACCCGTGTGCGCGTTCAAAACCTGTTTTCAAAAACGCCCGCCCGGTTGAAATTTTTGCGGGGCGACCGGGCTGAAATGATGTCTGTGTTGGAGGTTGTAAAATGTCTGGCGATGGCGCGACCCGATGTCGGATTTACGTTGAACAACAAATGGCGGTTCCCAAAAAATCAGGATATGCGTGACCGAATTGTGGCTGTTATGGGGGATGACGTGGCGGGTCGTATGCTGGAAATAGACAGCGAGAGCATATCAACTGCAAAAATGCGTCTGACCGGATTTGTGTCGGAGCCAACGCTGCGTCGTGCGTCATCTATAGACCAGTATTTGTTTGTTAATGGCCGACCCGTCAAGGACAAGGTGCTGGTCGGTGCGCTGCGTGCTGCATACATGGATGTTATGCATGCGCGTGAATTTCCGCTTTGCGCGTTGCACTTGACGTTGGCGCCGCAGAACGTGGACGTGAATGTTTCGCCCGCCAAGACGGAGGTGCACTTTTTAGAACCTGCACACGTGCGGTCTTTTATGATAAAAAGTCTGCGTGATGCGCTGGCGCAGACAATGGTTGATGAGTCATATTCATCGCCCGCCGCAGCGCCGGCATCAGCGGTGGCAACCCCAATGACTTTCGTTTCGCCGAATTATTTTAATGCGCGCGGTGCGGCATCGCGCGTTTGCGATACTGTCCAGACCCGCGTGAGCAACATGTTCGGCGCATCGCCGGTGGTGACGCGCCGAAACGCTGCAAATGCATCTGATGAAATTCAACGGACAGACGCGTGTGCCGATTTAAAGCGGGAATCTGTGCCGCAAAATTCTTTTGAAGAATTGCCATTGGGGCGTGTCGTCGGCCAGGTTGGCAACAAATATATATTGGCGGCGCGTGGTGACGGCCTTGTCGTGGTTGACCAGCATGCCGCCCATGAACGCATCACGTACGAGAAGATACGACGCCATGCGATAAAGACGCAGCCGTTACTGACCCCGATTGTCATCGCGTTGCGCGCTGAAGAGGTGAATGCAGTTTTGACAGTTGCAAATGAAATGGCGAATGCGGGGCTGCGTCTGGACGCGTTTGGTGAAGATGCCGTTGCCATATTTGAAAAGCCGGCCGATTGGGATTTGAATTGGGCGGATTTACTGCGCACGATTGCGGACGAGGTGCGTGCAAACGGTTATTCGTCAGGTCTGGGCGAACGGCTGCACTTAAAAATGGCTAATTATGCGTGCCATCATTCCGTGCGTGCCGGCCAGAAATTAAGCATAGAGCAGATGGACGCTTTGTTGCGGGATATTGAACGAACCGAACGCGCAGGCCAGTGCAATCATGGGCGCCCGGTTTATAAAATAATACCCATTTCGGACATGGATGCATGGTTTGAACGCGTGTAGTTTTGCGCGTTTTTTGCCTTTACAAGCGCCACCTTTTTTTACTATTCTGCATTTATAATAAGGTAAGGAGAAGTTATGGCAGTAGAAACTGTTGTTGCCGACAATGCGGTTGTTGCCGCCAATGCAGCCCAGCAGGGCGATTGGCTTTACATGGCGATGTATTGCGTGGTCGTATTTGCGATAATTTATATATTCATGGTTCGCCCGAACAAGCGGCGTATGGCCGAATATCAAAAAATGCTTGATTCCATGCAGGTCGGCAATCGTGTTATGGCCGCCGGCATTTTTGGTACGATAAAAAAAATAAACGAACAGACAATCGAAGTTGAAATCGCCAAAGGCGTCGTTGTTGAGGTTAACAAGAACGCCGTTGCAAGCGTTGAAAAATAAAAGGGTTTGGTATGTTTAAGAAACTTGCGATAATTTTTGTTGCAGTGTTTGGCGTATTGCTGGCGGTGCCGACAATGTCGACGCGGCTTGCGCCGTATTTTCCGTCCTGGATACGTCCAATACCATTAGGGTTGGACTTAAAAGGCGGTGCGCAGCTGTTGTTAGAGGTTGATACCGATACAATGTTTCATGAGAAATCGGCACAATTATATGAAGAGGTGCGCAGTACCCTGATTGATCGTGACAAAGGGGTGATACGTTTTTCAAACTTGCGTAATGCGGACGGTGCCGTGTCGTTCGTTGTTCGTGATGAGGAGCAGGTTTCCGCCGCCAAGGGGCGCTTGAAATCGGTTCTGGGGGGCGGCGTTGATATTACTTCGGATGGAAAAGCAATAAGATTGTCTTATTCTGAAAAACAAAAACAAGAAATGGTCAGCGATGCGTTAAGTCGCAGTATTGAAATTGTACGTCGTCGTATTGATGCGTTGGGAACCAAGGAACCATCTATCCAGAGCCAGGGCGGTAAATACATTTTGGTTCAATTGCCGGGTGTCGATAATCCTGAACGTATAAAGGAATTGATTGGTCAGACGGCCAAGATGACATTCCACCTGGTTAATGAAAACGTTACGGCCGAACAGTTGGCATCGGGTCGTGCGCCTGCTGGGACAGAGTTCCTGCCGGATATGGACTCGGGCGCATCTGTTATACCGGTTTATTCCCGTGTTGAGGTTTCTGGTGAATCACTAAAAGATGCCCAGGCTGCGTATGACAATAATCAGATGCCGGTTGTTTCAATGGCGTTTGATGCGGCCGGTGGGCGCAAGTTCACCAGACTTACGACCGAACATGTAAACGAACGCTTTGCCATTGTCCTTGACGGCAAGGTTTTGTCTGCCCCGGTCATACGTGAACCGATACCCGGCGGCAAGGGACAAATTTCTGGGAACTTTACATTGCAAAGTGCAAAGGATTTGGCTGTGTTGCTGCGATCTGGTGCATTGCCGGCGCCGCTTCAGGTGATAGAGGAACGCACTGTTGGCGCAGGGCTTGGGGCGGATACAATCGCAACCGGAAAAATTGGTTCTGCGGTGGGTGTGCTGTTCGTTATATTGTTCATGATATTTGCGTATCGTACGTTCGGCTTGATTGCGGATATCGTATTGTTGGTAAATTTGGGGATGATTATCGGTATATCCGCGCTGCTGGGCGCGACACTTACCCTGCCGGGAATTGCGGGTATCGTGTTAACGCTGGGGATGGCGGTGGATGCAAATATTCTGCCGTTTGAACGTATCCGTGATGAGGTGCGCGCGGGCGTGTCGCCGCTGCGCGCGGTTGATCTTGGGTTCAATCGATCCATCAAGACGGTTATGGACGGAAATCTGACAAATTTGATTTGTTCATTGATTTTGTTCCAGTTTGGTGCAGGTCCGATACGCGGTTTTGCAGTGACGCTGTCGATTGGTGTTATAACAACGCTGTTTACGTGTTTGATGCTGTCGCGTGTTTTGATTGACTGGTACATGAATGGTAAAAACAAAAAAATTGGATATATAAGAAATAAATAAGGAAAATGTCATGAAACTGCATTTTATGAAATATCGCAAATTGTCGTATTGGATTTCCGGAATCCTGGTTGCGTTGTCAATTGTGTCGTTGGCGACACGTGGATTAAACTATGGCATTGATTTTGCGGGCGGCATATCAATGGAGGTAACGCCAACCACGCCCGAATATACAATCGACAAAATGCGTGCAGTACTGGCGCCGTTTAGTCCCGAATTACAGACGGTGGGCGATAATTCTATACTGGTGCGCGTTGGTCTGCCCAAGGGGGCGACAGATGCAGAGCAGAATGTTCGTGTCGCAGAAATAAAGAATATTCTGGGCGACAACGTTCAGTATTCCCAGGTTCAGATTGTCGGTCCAAAAATCGGTGGTGAATTGGTGCGTGGCGGAATTTTGGCGATACTGGTTTCATTCGTTCTGATGAGTGTGTATATCTGGATTCGTTATCGTGGTGGGTACGCGGTTGGCTCTTTTGTGTCGCTGGTACTGGATTTCATTTTGATGTTCGGATTTTTTTCCGTGGTGGGTCTAGAATTCAATCAAACCTCAATTGCAGTTATCTTAATGGGAATAGGGTATTCCATAAACGACAAGGTTGTAAATTATGACCGTATTGATGAGAATATCAAAAAATACCATAAAATACCGATGAATGACTTAATTGATTTATCGGTCAATGAAATGTTACATAGAACATTGATGACCAGCATTTCAACCATATTGGCAATGGTGGGACTGTATTTCTTTGGCGGTGTAATGTTGAAAGATTTTGCAATCGCAATGACATTCTCGATTATAATGGGAACATTGACCAGTATTTATATCTCGAATGTTGTTTTGTATCACTTTAATCTGCGCGATACAAAATATTGAGATTCAGCCCGGGGGAGGAAGCAGATACGATGAATTTGAATAAAATTATTTTGCTGATGTTTCTGGCCATGGCGGTGCCCGTGGCTGCATCGGCAGACAGTCTGTTTTTCGAAGATGAACCCGTGCAAAATGGTATCAATGTAATTGACGCATCCAAGACATTTGCCGATATATATGAAAAATTGGATGGGGTGCGTTGGGGGGGGCGTAACATAAATGTTGCGGTTGAAAGCCTGGAAAAATTAAATCCGCATGCGCACATCGCGGCAACGGATGAACGTGTTGTATTGGTATGGGACGATGCGATTGTGGCAAATTTTCCGCGACCGGCGGCTCGTGACTGGAACGGATTTGGCGAAATAACAACGGCACTTGTTTTACAGTTGCGCGCGCGCGACGACGCATTGCGTCGTGCAACCCCGACAGATTTATATAAAAAAGTTGTTGAAACACTTACCCGTGGAATTGATGAAAATGGGCGCTATATACCGTCGCATGCGGCACAAGTTATGGAAGATAATCGAATGCTGACCACGGTTGGGTTAACGGGTGCGCGTGATTCGCGTGGAAATTTCCGTGTAAATGGCGTATTTAAAGGTTCGCCCGCAGATGCGGCCGGTGTTTCGGCGGGTGATTTGATAGTGGGGATAAACGGTCGCGCAACATCTGATATGGATGACGCAGATTTGGCGGCGGCGTTTGACGGATTTAATTCTGGAACCGCAAAAATCAAACTGTTGTCGCCATCTGGTAACCGTGATGTGGTTTTGCGCCGTGCAACCGTCGTTGTTGCAGATGCCGATGTTGTTCACCGTTCGGGCAACAATTCAGGTGATATTTTAGAAATTGTTATTCATAATATAACTGATAATTCAGTTTCAATTGTAAGCGAAGCTCTTGGCAAGTACGGCGACGCGGCCGGTATAATTTTGGATATGCGCAGCAGTGGTGGTAATGATGAACGTGCGGCGGCGAAACTAGCAGGGCTATTTATTGGGCAAACGCCGGTTATGCGTATTGCACAGACTGCCCTAGAAGAAGTGGAGGTTGTGCCCGGTGGCAATGCGGTGACAAAAGCACCGGTTGTTGTATTGATGTCCGATCAAACACGCGGCACAGCCGAAGCTGTGGTTGCCGCATTCTATGAAAATGCACGCGGAGTACTGGTTGGTACGCCTACGCGTGGCGCGGCAAGAATTGCAACCCGTATTGATTTGGATTCAGGTGCCGCATTGGAATTGTTAAATCGATCCATAAAAACGGGTTCCGGGCGCGAAATTGATGGACGCGGTGTGTTTCCAATTGTATGTCTGTCGAATATCAGGTCAGCGTCGCAGCAGAATGCGTTCTTTTTAAATGTTATAAATAATGATTTTAACGCCCAGGATTTTAATAAGCAGACAGATATTCCGGCCGACACGATACGGCGCGGATGTCCAGTTATATCCAGCGGTACGGACGAAGATGCGTTATCCGCTGCGGTGGCTGCAAAAATATTGACTGATAAAAAGGTCTATAACAATTTGATTGCGCAGTGAGGCAGGGAAATGTTTTTAACAAATGAAAATAAAATAAAGTGGAAATGGTTACTGATAGCGTCAGTTGTAACACTGGTATTAGTATTGACCGGTATTTTTTGGTATGACAAGCCGCTATTTTTGTTCTTGCGTAATTTTGACGGGTTGTGGGCAAATGCAATAAATATTGTTTTTGATTGGAAAAATTGGATTATTTTGGCCGGCGTGGCAACCTTTGTAGTTTATGTAAAAAAAACAGTAAATACAACTGATTCGGTTATAAAACGTACAAAATGGTTTAATATAAAGGCTCGTTTTCTGGATTTTGTAGAAAAAACAAAGACTAGTTATGCGTTTTTTATATTTTGCTCCGTTTTTGGAACCGGCGTTGCGGTAAAGTTGTTAAAAACGTTTATTGGCCGGGCGCGACCGATATTTTTTGAGGCTTTAAATATGACAGGATTCTATCCGCCATCGACAGAATGGGCGTTTAATTCAATGCCATCTGGTCATACGGCGGTGTCTTTTGCCGGGCTTGTAATGATAGGATTGTTGGCGCCAAAATATAAGTGGCTTACATGGTCGCTGGCGATTGTTGTTGGGGCGTCAAGGGTGTGTGCGGGCGCGCATTGGCCCACGGATATTTTGCTGGGCGCCTTTGTCGGAATGGTGTTTGCAGACTTTGCGAAATCGGCAATATGTTCCCGTATTTAGAATTTGTCGAATCGTGGCATTTATGGGACATACCTGGGATATCGGGGGATAAAAGATGGAAAGGAAATCGAAATTTTTACCGGACAGCGTATCAGGGGCATTAAAAAGTGTAATTGCCAGGGTGCTGGGTGTTGTGATACTGGCGCTGGGAATTTGGGCAACTGTAACATTATTTTTTCATAACCCGTATCTTGATGGTTTTGCAGCCGCCGGTACATTTGGGGTGCAGTCATTGATGGGAAACATTGTTGGTGCCGTAAGATATTTTATTGGTTTTGTCCCAAGTTTGTTTGTGCTGCTATGTATCATGCGCACTGGCCTTATTCTTATGATTGGAGGGGGGCTGGGTTTGGCGCCTGAATATGATTTGTTGCGCGGCTTTATCGCAACATTTTCTGGGGCTGCCGGATTTGGCATAATTGCCCCCATGGGAACATATGGTGGTCTTATCGGCGCAATTGCTGGGGCGGACGTATCAAGATTGCTGGGGGCATGGGGAATTGTGGTTGGCTTTCTTGCGCTTGCGGTGTTTTTATTGCTGGGGGCGATGCTGCTTAATATAAGATGGGTCAATATAATGTCTGCGGTAAAAATGATTTATCGGTCTGGCCGGTGGGTTTTGTCCGTATTTCACTTGGTTTCCCCGGCAAATACCGGTGATTATGAAGAGTCTGATGAAGAGTATGATGCACAAGAAGCAGATGAAGACGAGGACGAAGATGCTGATGAGGTTGTCGCACCTAAACGTACCATGCGTCGTCAAGCGCGCAGCACTGCGCGTCGCGCATCACGTCGCGGGCGTGCAAATGAAGAGGGGCATGATTATGAGTTACCAGATCCGCGCTTTTTGGAGCGTTCTAATTTTGGAAAGAATATTGTAACACCTGAATTAAAACGTAATGCCGCCGCAATGGAAGTTCATTTTGCTGAATACGGTGTTCGTGGACGCGTGGTTGGAATACGACCAGGGCCGATTGTAACGCTTTACGAATTTATGCCTGAAAGCGGGGTACGCATGGTGGACATTAGTAAAACAGTCAAGGATATGACGCGTGCCATGGCAACGGAAAATATCCGTATTGCGCATATACCGCGAACCGAACTTATTGGTGTCGAAATGGTTAACCTGAACCGGCAGACTGTTCGCATGCAGTCGCTTGTCGATAATCAGTTGTTCGTTAACAGTAAATATAAGATTCCGTTGGCGCTGGGGGTGGATATAGGCGGCAATCCCATGTACTTTGATTTGGCCAAAATGCCGCACGTTCTGATTGCAGGGCGTACAGGCTCGGGTAAGTCGGTGTTTGTTCAATCAATAATAATGTCGATTTTGTATCATTTTACACCGGACAAATGCAAACTTATGATTGTTGACCCAAAGGGGGTTGACTTTACGCTTTGGGATGATATTCCGCATTTGATTACGCCTGTTATGAAGGATGCAAACGAGGCGGTAAACGGTCTTAAATGGTCTGTTCGCGAGATGGAGGAACGCTATAAGCGTCTGCAGATGCTGGGGGTTCAGAATATTGAGGGATATAACGAAGCGATTGCAAAAAAGAGGGCGGCGGGTGAAGTCTTGACACGCCAGGTGGCGGTTGGAACAGATCCGGAAACCGGCGAATTGGAATTCGAAACTCAAGAAATCGACATGTCTGATATGCCGTATTTGGTTATCATCATAGACGAGGTTGCCGACCTTATGACAATTGCGCGCAAGGATGTAGAACTTTGTGTGCAGCGCTTGGCGCAGAAGGCGCGCGCGGCCGGAATTCATCTGGTTATGGCGACCCAGCGTCCGGATGCGACGACAATTACCGGCGTTATCAAGGCGAATTTCCCGACGCGCATCTCATTCCAGGCGCGAAGCAATATCGATTCTATGACCACATTGGGTGAAAAGGGTGCCGAAAATCTGTTGGCGTGTGGTGACATGTTGTTTAGCGAGGCCGGCCGTGTACCTGTGCGTATTCATGGCGCATTTATAGAAAACACGGAAATAAACCAGATTGCAGATTTCTTGAAAGCGCAGGGCGAACCGGAATATGTCGCGGGAATTGTTGATGATGCAGATGACGCCGCAATACCTGGAATGCCGCCGGCGGTTCCCGGCAAGGCGGAAAAGGACGCAGACCTTTATACACAGGCAAAGGAATGTGTGTTGCGTGATAAAAAACCGACGATTTCATATATACAGCGCAGACTGCAGGTAGGGTATAACAAGGCCGCAGGATTTATGGAACGTATGGAGCAGGAAGGAATTGTCAGTCCGCCCGATGCAAACAATAAACGACATATATTGTAAAAAGACCGGCAAATGCCGGCCTTTTTTCTTATATTTTAATGCTTTTTTGTAATTCCGATTTGTGATATAATATTTATATTCAAGGAGAATTTATATCATGAAAAAACAGATGTCTTTGTTTGTTTGGGCGGTGGCGTTGTTTGGTATGTCGCCTGTTTTGGCGGCGCCTAATGGTGGAACTCGCGCTGCGTCCAGTGCGGATCTTACCGGAATGCCGGCAACACGCACGCGTGAAAACGTAAATTATCAAAAATATGAAACGCGTACAATGAATCGCACCTATAACGCCGGTGATGGTAAAAACATATATTATACCGCGCCACGCAATCGCAGTGCATTGTACAAGGATTATGATGCCACACGTACATCATCAACAATGACCACTACACAAACGACGGTTCGCACGTCCCGCGCGGAAACGGTTCGGCGTGAAATGAAACGCAAATATTATCTGGCGCATCCGTTCTTTCAACCGTTGCAAGGAAAGTTTGGCTCTGTTACGGATTTTTCATATTTAACAAATTCTTACAAATTTAATATACACCAGACCGTGCCGGACGCGGTTAGCAATAAGTTGCTGCTTGACGGACTTAATGCAAAATGGAACATGGATCAGTTTTCTATTCAGGAAGATTTTAGTTATGGTATAACGGATACAATCGCACTTATGGCGATGTTACGCTATGATTTTTCGGAATACAAATTCAAGTGGGACGATCCATTAATTCCCAACGACAAGGATGACAATAACGATTTGAACTTGTACGGAATAGGGGCGCGTTGGCGTTTTGTCGACAATGATAAATGGATTGCCAATGTTTCTGGATATTTCCAGCACCAAAAGGATATCGCGAATAATTTCATTCTGGAATTAAAGGGCGGTTATAAAGTTGGTTCGTCAACCATATATGGTCTGGCGCGTGGTTGGTATGTGAATTTTGATGGCAATACATATGGAAACACCGTCGAAAACAAAGATAAAAACAACTAT
Source organism: uncultured Alphaproteobacteria bacterium (assembly GCA_947053455.1). GTDB lineage: Bacteria > Pseudomonadota > Alphaproteobacteria > Rs-D84 > Rs-D84 > Enterousia. The sequence continues at coordinate 60,582 of CAMRSV010000001.1, read as the reverse complement.
GCTATGACTTATATCGCGTACCAGACAAATATAGATGACAATATATTTTATGCAGAAGGTGGTGCCGGTGTATTTACGGTTTTAGATGAAGACTGGACGCTTAATCTGGAAGGTGTGTTCGGATACTATGATTGGCACAACCAGGCATCAGTTCGTGGTGCAATCGGATGGCAGCCGAACGATTGGTTTGCATTGAACTTGTATGCGAAAACGGCGTTTTACGACAGCGCAAATGACAAGCATCTATCGTTATATTTCATGGAACCGGCCGTCGGATTTAACAGCCTGACCGATATCGGTTCTGTAAAATTAAAGGATTATGCGGAAACGTCGGTTGGTTTGCAGGCTATATTTTATTTCTAACCGCAATTGTGTCGGCACATGCGCGCCGCATCGGCGCGCATGTGTGTGCAGTATTTATATAACAAACGGGGTGTGTTATTATGAAGTATAAATTTTTATCGGTTTTAATATTAGCAATGTGCATGTGCGGCGCAGCGCGGGCTGACGATTTGTTGGCGCGTGATACGGCCGATCCGCTGTATATTCTGCAAGATAACGCGATATTGTCACAAACCAGTCTGGTTTATTGGAATCATATATTACGCTTTGGCCAAGTTTTGTCATATGGCCTAAACGATAGATTAAGTATCGGTGCCAATATTCATTACCAAGAAGATTTTAAAGATGACGAAAATGGATTTTCCGCTGTTGATTTAGGGGCGACGTATCGTATGGCGACCGCGGTGGATAATTCGGAACGTATAATATCGGATGTTATGATTGGTGTGAAAATCGGTGGTTCTTCGCATGTGCGCACACCGTATTTTGCCAATTCAACATATTATGCGGGTCTGCGTTTTGGCCGTCAATGGACGGGTATGACTTTGGCTGCTACTATAAAGTCAAACTGGATATTTGATGATAAGCGCGGTATGGCATACATAGATTTTATGCCAGAGGCATATTTCCGCATTGCCCCCGATTGGAGATTGGGCGCGAACTTTACATGGCGCAAGGCGACCAATCCAGACTATGACCAAGAATGGTTGGGCGGGAAGGTCGTTCGCCAATATGGCCGCACACAGTACATTGGGCACATAGATTATGAATTTGAAAGTGATGATGTGCAGGCGGGTGTTAAGGTCAATATTTTGTTTTAATGAAAATCCCGCACCCATTATATGCGGGATAATTTTATATAATATTTATTGACAAAATATTGCATTTGTGCCATAACTGGTGTTATGAAAGAAAAAATAATATTTGTTTTTCCCGGACAGGGTGCCCAGTATATTGGAATGGCAAAAGATATTTTTAAGGAATTTGCTGTTGTTCGTTATACATTTGATGAAATTGAATCAATCACCGGTTGTAATATTGCCGAAATGTGCTTTAACGGACCTGCACATAAATTATCAACGGCGGCAAACACGTCATTGGCGACGTTTGCACATTCTATTGCGATTGCCAGAATAATAGAAACGGAATTTGCAATGCCGTTGTATAAAATTGCATATGCCATGTCAGGACATTCAATGGGTCAGTACTCTGCGCTGTACTGCATAGATAGTATGAAAATAAAAGATGCAATTAATGTATTGGCTGCGCGTTCAACATATATGTCAATGACAAACAAGGATGGCGGTGGAATGGGCGCAATTGTTGGATTGGACCAGGGGAGGCTAGAGAAAGTATTGCTTGCCTCTGTCGGGCACGGTTACGTTGAAATCGCAAATCACAATGCTCGTGACCAATTTATAATAAGCGGTCAAAATGAAGCGCTTGATGCGGTGTTGGCGGCGGCGCGTCACAACGGGGCGCGTGTGGCGAAACGCCTGAATATTTCTGTGCCGGCACATTGCGCATTGATGAGTGGCGCGGAAAAATTATTAAGAAAACATTTGGAAGAAATAGAAATTATTCCGCCGAAAACAAACTGGTTTTCAAATCAAACCGGAAATGTGATGTCAAATCCAATGGATATCAAAGATGCATTGGCGGACCAAATGACGCACGGTGTTCGTTGGGCAGAGATAATGGAAAAATTTCCAAGTTATAATATTACGCGTGCATATGAACTTGGGCCTGGGCGTACATTGACCGGATTAATTAATCGCGCAAATGTTGGGTGCACATGTTCCAATACCGACAATTTTTCAAATGTAAAGAACATGTTAAATGAATTGTCTGTGGCACTTGCGCGCACTTTGTAAGTTATTATTTTTTTGAATTTAGTTTTTCACGCAGCCCGTCCCAGTATTCAACACGCTTTTTTATTTCGCGTTCAAATCCGCGTTCAATCGGAACATAAAATTTTTGTCGCTTCATGGATTCTGGAAAACAGTTTTGACCTGAAAAACCCGACGCCGTATCAGGTTCATAAACATACCCAGAGCCGTAGCCAAGTTCCTTCATCATTTTTGTTGGTGCGTTCAAAATATTTTTGGGCGGCATTAAACTGCCATTCTCGCGGGCGGCGGCATAGGCTGCCTTTTGTGCACGGTAATTTGCGGTACTTTTTGGGGCAGTTCCCAGATATATTACAAGTTGTGTCAGGGCCAAATCGCCCTCTGGACTACCCATGCGTTCATATGCCTGCCATGCGCTTATCGCAATTTGCAATGCGTTCGGATCGGCCAGGCCAACATCTTCCATTGCAAATCGTGTAAGTCGCCGAAATAAATACATTGGGTCTTGGCCGGATGTCATCATGCGACCCGTCCAATATAATGCCGCGTCTGTATCCGATGCGCGCAGTGATTTGTGTACGGCGGAAATCAAGTTATAGTGTTCGTCACCGGATTTGTCGGACATCGGCGCGCGCTTTTGCACGGCTTTGTCCAGTTCATCTGGCGACAGTGTGCGTTTAAAGTTTGCATTGATTAAATATTCCACTGTGTTTAGCAAGAACCTTGCATCCCCATCGGCCATTTCGGCAATATGAATTCTTGCCGGTGCGTCCAGTGGAAGTTTTTGTTTCATAAAATCTTCGGCACGTGTCATTAGGGTGGCCAAATCTTCTGTATCTAGTGGTTGTAATACGCCAACATGACAGCGCGAAAGCAGCGCGTTATTCAAATTAAAACTGGGATTTTCGGTTGTCGCACCCATAAAGACTACGGTTCCATCCTCTAGATAGGGGAGAAGGGTGTCCTGCTGTGTTTTGTTAAATCTATGTATTTCGTCTATGAACAACAACGTATTGCGTCCGATGTCGCGCCGCAGTTTTGCGGCCTCCATCGTTTTTTTTATGTCTGCCGTTCCGGCAAAAACTGCCGACATCGGTACAAAATCCATATCAACTGAATTTGCCAATGCGCGTGCGATTGTTGTCTTGCCGCATCCCGGCGGCCCCCATAAAATCAGGTTTGATAATTTACCATTTTCAACCATTCTTCGTACCAGGCCGTTTTCCCCAAGCAATTGACGTTGACCCACAATATCGTCAATTGTGTTTGGGCGCATTTGGTCGGCAAGTGGTCTGTTATCGGTTTTCATAATCTGTTTTACTTTGTTTTATTTGCTTTTTATTTATGGTATAATAATTCTATTAAAAAAATAAGGTGTTGGCAATTGGTAAATACTGATAAAAATTCTGAATTTGCGCTGGCTGTGGCGAATCTGGCGGCGGCGGCAATTGCGGCAAACCCATCCCTATCTATGGACGAAGCGGTTCGCGCCGCCCGCGATAGTTTGCGTGGCGCTAGTGCCACGCCAAAACAGATTGCAGACAGTGTGCGTTCTGATAAGATTCAATGTTTAGAAGATGGCACGTGGCATATAATGTTGCGGCGCTATATTCGGCGAAAATTTGGTATGTCGCCGGATCAGTATCGTGCAAAATGGGGGCTGCCGGATAATTATCCATTTGTCGCACCTGCATATGCCGCCCGGCGTTCGACAATTGCAAAAAAGGCCGGCTTGGGCAAAAACGGCAGGGATGTAAAACATGGCAAATAAAAAAACAGTTGCAGAAAAAATCGGGCGTGGTCCGGATTGGGCGGCGGGAAAAATTGATAACATCCGTCGACAATTGCTTCAGACATATCCAGAATCAAAACTGGGGCAAACCGCAAAGGTTGGTGGATACTTTCTGCTGTCTCTGTTTTCATATATGGTAAAAACGTTTGATATTGCAATTGTTAACAATGTATTGCTGCGCGCAATGGAACATGGGTATAAATCTCTCTTTACGCCGGAAATCAAGGCACAGCGCGCAGATGACAAATTTTCTGATTTTATGCAAAAGAATCCGTGGATATTGTCTTACCTTACGTACTACATGATGTTGTCTGGAATTGTTATTGGGGCTAACAGATTAATGGATGATGCCCGTGATGATTCAAATATCGCAAAAATTGAAATTGTTAATGATACTGACACCGACAAAGAAATTATTGATAGTGCAGTTTTGTCGTTAGATGCCTATTGGGTTGATATTGCGGTCGGACTGACCGAGTTAGAAACATATCGTGCGACACCGCGTAAATATGCCGGCGAATCTAGGTATACTTATGGGCTGGGGACAACGTGGATATATTCTTATGACAATAACGGCAAATTGCAGCAAACGCCGAGTGATAACGATACAATCGTTCGTGACAAGGATGAAAATTATGAGCAGGTGCGCCGTCATCTTGAATTTGACACAATGCCTGCATTGGTGAGGGCGGTAAAGAATCGTAAAAATATTACGGACCGGCATGCGATTGCGATGTTGCTGGCCGGGTATCAGCGACCATCCGATATGGTGCACATTGCCGCGCGTTTAGATAGTGCTAAAACAGTTCAGGAAGTTGCAGATGCGTTTACTGCGGGTAAAATTCCATCTAGGTGGCGCGACGGTACGTTAAAGCGTCGTTGGGTATGTGCGGCGTATGCCGCCGGCATTATAACGGCGAATGATTTGTTGAAAATGCGTCGTGATGCGTTTTCCAGTGTTGATATAAATAATATTTATAGAAACGGGCATTTCCTTTTGGGGGAGCAAACCGTAAAATATGTGATGACGCGCCCCAGCGTTAACGGTACTGTTGAAAAATTTTTATCCGGGTTTGATGCCGGACTAAAAATACTTGATGTGGTAAAAAATCGCGGAATTGTTGCACATACAGCGATAAAAGATAACTTGCTCGCAAAAAATATTGAAGAATCCATGTCACTTCTTAATCAGGGAAACGCCAAGATTGTATCAATGGATTTCAAAGGGGCAATAGAGCTGTTTCAACAGGCGATTAATATAGATGCGGATAATATGGGGGCATATAGTGAACTTGCCGATGCGTATAATAAATTGGGCGAACAAAACAATGATATTGAATGTTTTCAAAACGCGGTAAATGTTGTTGTAAAATGTAATAGTCGAATGAACGCGAACAAAAGCCTGTTGATGGACCGTGATGTCAAGGCAGAATCTTACTATACCGCCGGATGTGCGCGTCGTGCGATGGGTGACATATATATGTCGCGTAAAATGCCGGACAAAGCACGCGAGAATTATCGCAAGGCTGCTAAAAATTTTGAAAACGCAGTTTATAATTACGAAAATGGTGATGTTAACGACATTGAAAAATTGCAAATGTACATCAAGGCCGCAAAAGAAATGACAACACGTGGCAAGCGGCTGGGGTTTAATTCCGGATTGAAAAAACTGCATAATGACGACACAATTAAAAATGCGGCTGTTGTGAATTTTATGCACGGTGATTACACCGCATAATCGTTGGGGGCAAATAATGAAGGTTTGGGTTAATTATAACGATAATCGTTGGAAAAAGTATAAAATAGATTTTGAAAAAATCGCCTGCATGGCGGTGGGCGCTGCATACAAAGATTCTGAAGTTTCGATTATTCTGACAAATGACAAAGAAATTCATGAATTGAATCAAAGTTATCGCGGAATTGACCGGCCGACTAATGTTTTGTCTTTTGAACTGGGTGACCCAGTGTTGATGGGTGATATATATATATCTATTGATACTGTTCGTCGCGAGGCGGCGGCCGCAAAAATTTCCGTTGCCGAACATACTGCACACATGGTGGTTCATGGGATGCTGCACCTGCAGGGGTATGATCATATCAAAGATGATGATGCAGAAATTATGGAATCATTCGAAATAAAAATAATGGAAAAATTAGGGTTAAAAAATCCATATATGGATGACGTTACTGTTACTGCGTCCGGCAAGGTGTCGCGGCGTGCAAAGTGGCTGTTAAATATAATTGCGCCGTTTTTTTGCGGCGTTGTTTCCGCACTTGGTTTTGCACCATTTTATATATGGCCTGCAACGATTGTTGGGATTGGATTCGCGTATTGGATATTGATGCGGAAAACACGCAAAACAATATGGCTCTCGTTTTTACGGGTGGCACCTTTTGGCGCAGGATATGCCATTGCAATGTTTTGGTGGGCATTAAATTCAATTTATGTTGTTCCAGAATTGACCGCAGAATTTGCAGTCTGGACCGTTCCGGCGTTGCTGGCCATGGGGTTGGCCGGGGCGGTTGTGTTTGCAATTCCATTTGTTATGGCTGCGCATTTTGCGTCGGTTGCATCTCGGGCATTTGTTTTCGCAGGTTCTTGGACATTGGTGTTGTGGATGCGCGAATGGGTGCTAACAGGGTTCCCATGGAATCCGGTCGCAAACATTGCAATGCCATATCCTGTGATTGCAAATTCAATGTCGTTGTGGGGTGCATTGGGACTTACGTTTATAATTGTCGGTCTGATTGCGGCGGCGGTTGATTTTATAGGTAATAGAAAATGTCGTATGTGCATGATTTCCGCGATTTTTTTTGTTGCTGCATTGATTGGTGGCGCCATTTTTGGATATGAAAATATTCGAAAGTCAAACTTTGATAATGTTCCATCATCAGTAACAATTCGTATTGTTCAACCGGCACGCGCCCAGTCCGAGAAGATATCGTATGGCGCATCTCGTGCCGAACGCATCGCCAGTGCAGAGCGGGGCGTTGTGAAATTAATTGATTTGGCCGCCGCGGGTGGGAATCCGGATATTATAATTTTTCCAGAAACGACATACCCATTTGTCGTAGTTGATAATGACATGCCGATGTCGCGTGCCTTGAAACGTCCCGTCGTATTGGGGGCGACTGCATTTTTGGATTCGAAACTTTATAATTCAATGATTGTGGCTGATGCGGATGGCATGGTTCAAAAAATATACAACAAATCGCACCTGGTGCCGTTCGGCGAATATTCACCATTGGGCGGAATCATGCCGTCGCCCGCGGATTTAAACCGCGGCAAAGGCCCAGAAATAATTTCTATCAAGACCAATGGTGGCGAATTTACATTTGCGCCCGCAATTTGTTATGAAATCATTTTTTCTGATTCCCTGATACCACGTGGTGCGATGCCCGATGCGATTGTAAACATAACAAATGATACATGGTTCGGCAACACGCCCGGCGTTTATCAGCATTTGGATATGGTTCGTCGTTATGCGATTGAATCGGGCACGCCGATTGTTCGGGCGAATTATTCTGGAATAAGTGCATTTGTTGATGCGGCGGGTCGGGTGGTGTCATATTTGCCGGTCGGTTCCCCAGGGGTGCTTGACGGAAATGTCGGCACGGCGCATTTGACCCCATATCGGGTGGTTGGGAGAAATGCATGGATGATAATTATTTTGATTGTTTCCTGTATTGGTGCGATTTGTGGGGCACGCGCAAAATCTGATTAAAAAATAGATGTCACATTAGCTGGTGTTAAAATAGATTATTGTCAGGAATGTTTGTTTTTCAAAATCCATACACGCACAGCGGACGACAGGTTTGTTCGCCCACGTGTTTTATCAATTTCATTTATTATTGCGCCAACTGGTCGATTTTGGGCGCCTGCAATTTCATGCAATGTATCTATGAATTCGGGTTCCAGCGAAATGCTGGTTTGATGCCCGGACAATGAAACCGATATTTTTTTCATCTTTAAAATTTCCCCGCAACCAGGCAATCGGTCATAGCCTTGTATGGATTGTCGTATTTGCGTAATTCGCGCAATGCCACGTTATCCAGCATATAGCACGTGCCGAACGTGTCAAATACAAACCAGAATAAATCATTACGACCAAATACGGTTTTTCCATGCATCGACTGAATTTTTGCGATTTCATTATTTATGTTTACGATTGACGGTACGGGCACTTTACGGTTAGTTTTCCATTCGGTTGGGCCGAAAATATATCCTGACCCAAGATTTATTCCGCCGGCATTTGTATATATTTCTGACATATATTGCGGCAGTCTGGCGGCCTGCATTGCCATTAGCGCGTTTGTTGCCAATATTATATCGCGTTGTGTCGCCCCAGGTGCGAACGATGCCCCACGTGACTTTATAGATGACAAGAATTCGTCATTGGTCATTTTGATTCCTTATTCCATACCGCGGCCTGCGGCGATTTGTGCTGCAATTTGCGCTAGGCGGTCTTCGGTTGCGTTACCGCCATCGCCACCGCCTGTGGTGTGCGCCGGCAGATATATTTTTTTTGATGGGTTCGGCAACCATAGTGTTGCGGCTCCGTTTTGTTCAATTATAAATCTGTCTAGATTATGCGAATGTGGGAACGTACGGCACAAAAACATGTTGTCTATTTCAATGGGGCCGCCCAAAAATAATGGCACACGCATACGCACAGACAAATTTTCTGGTACCGCCCGTCCCATAATCAGGGACATAAATTCATCCTGGGACAAGTTCATAAATGCCAGACTTTCAACCGAATCGGTAAGTGACATCATAAATTTCCGAACAGTTTCCCGATATTTTGCAAACCAGTTTTCCTCAACGCGAGCCGGCTTTACGGATAACTGCATCAACGGCATGTCGTCCATACCAAGCTCTCGCATTCTTTTTTCTGCCGTGGACTGGTTTATTTGCATTTTACATTTTACCTATATAATCTATTACTGTTCCGATGTATGCTGAATATGCGTCAAAGTTACCTTCGTCGTCCGGTGGCAGCGGGGGATTGTGATGTCCCGCCATATAGTCGCGCAGGGCGTTCACATCAGCAAACATAAGTATGTCTTGAAATTCTGATGTTGCGGCGTCGGTTGCGTTTATTACAAATCCATTAATATTTATTTCTATGTTATCCAGTGTGTCGGTAAATATATTCGACAGTTTGTTTATGGCGCGGCGCATATCAGTCGTGGAAATATTTGATGCGCCAATCCACAATACCTCGTTTGTTCCGATTGCAAACAGGCTGGGGCGCGTGTTGCCGATTTGTGGGTTCTTTTTTATTAAGTAGCCAGCGTCTTCAAAGATTTTTCTTATTTCCGCCGCATTGGCGTCCGGGCTTGTGTTTGGCTGCAACATTGTTGTGCCCAGCGGTTGCGATTGATGCGGTTGGGGCGCGCGATTTGTTATGGGTGGCAAATTTAGTCGCGGTGGCCGTTTTGAATCAATTACGGGTGATGCAGTGGCGGGCTTTGGGGTGGGCTCGGCCGCTACAATATCTATTGTTGATGCATCAGTTTGCGTGTTGTTGACAGGCTTTTTATTCATGTCTGCAACGATTGGTTTTTGACCGAGCCTTATTTTACGGCGCCGCGGGCGCATTAATATATATAGGCCAAATATTAATATAAATATAGCCGCCGCCAGTGACACATAAAACATTGGTCGGACATGTGACTGCGATGCCTGAAGATAGGCCAGATATTGCCAGTGGGCGTCGGAAAACATGTTGAATCCGAATTGCGTGTTAAACCAAAAACTGGTTCCAAGCGTCACCGCTAGAACCCATAATATTCCCAGCAATATATTATCTATTCTATTTCTCATTTGTCTTTAATTGTATCATATTTATGATAAAGTAAAAAGCATAATGATTGAACATAATATGTTTTTTGAAGATTTTGATGGGCATGTTTTTGCATGGGTTCCGTCATATGTAAAAGGGGCCGATTTGGCCGTGGCGGCGGAATATGTGCTGGCAAACAATATGGGGCGAATATCTGCGGCGCCCGATGCGGTCGCGTCCCTGTGGCCGTGGTTGGAAAAAACAAATACCGATATAATCGCACGATTTGTTGTTGAAAAAAGCGGTGTGGCCACACGCACAAATACCGCGGTGGATTTATCCGCACGCATAAATTCGGCATTTCGCAGTGGCGCCGCCGGAACCCAGGTTTTTATGCCGGTTTCAATGCTGGGGTGGTTCGTCGATGAATTTCACGCAATACGCGAAGATTTATTTTTTAACCGTGAATTGTCAATAGGGATGGATTTGGGCGACATAGCGCCGTGCGATTGGCCGGTAGTTTTTGAAAATTTAAAGTCTATAAAGGCATCGTCTGTAATATTTGCATTTGCAGACGATGCGGGCGATAAATCGGATTTTGTAGGGCGAGTTTATGGGATGTTGGATTCGTTTGACAATGAATTTGAAGGCGACGTTTTATTTGCACCGATGTCTGATTTTCGTGTTCAGCAGGTTTTGCGGCTGGTAAAATCTATGCGACCCGAACTATGCAATCGTATCGGATTTTTTATAGCCGCGGGTAGAAAATGATGCGTGTTGTATGTGTTTTTCTTATATTTGCTTTTGCTGGTGTCGCGCCGGATGGCGCCGTGGCATCGAACTTGAAAGTGATTCCTGCGTGTAATGTGTGTACGGCGCCCGTCGCAAAACATCCGGTTAGATACAAAAAATCAGCGCCACGCCATTATAGTTCAAACGCGTTACCTGTTTTGCAAGATTAGGTATTTAGGCGCATCTGTTCCGGCCATGTTTTTAGACTGGTACCGGGTTTGTATTGTTTCAAGATTTGTTGCAAGAATGCGCAGCGGGGTTTCTGGGATGCGTTCAGTTATCCACTCGTAATATTCCCAATGATCCGTGCCTATTATTATTTTACCGTCTTTTTCCAAATGTTCTGACAGTAGTGTCAAAAACTCTGCATTTAACAGGCGGCGTTTTTCATGTTTTGCCTTTGGCCACGGGTCAGGGTGCAGAACCCATATTTCGCTAAATTTAAAATTTGGTTTTTTTAGCATTATGCGCACATCGTCCGCAAATATGCGTATGTTTTTATACTGTGGCGAAATCAAGTTTGTTTTTTCGTCCGTTATCGCCGACAGCAGGGAGGCAACCCCATTCATAAATGGTTCTGCACCGATGATGATAGTGTCTGGATTATCCGACGACAATTGGCGTACATGTTCGCCTGCGCCGAAACCAATTTCAAGTATTTTTGCGTCGGTTACAGGTGCAATTTGCGGCAAAACGTGCGCTATCAAATATTCTTTTCGCAGGGACAGTTTTTTTCCGTGCCTGCGCCCAAAAGTTCTTATTTCTTGTTTTTCCATATTTTTAGTATAAAATTCATTGATTAAGAAAACAAGGTTAAATAAATATGAGACAGAGTTTATCAGAACAACTTATTACGCGTATTCTGGGGACGGCGCCAAGATATACATTGGCGCAGTTGGAAGAGAAATTTCCCCCGCGCGATTTGCCGGATGGTGCGCTTGTCACGCGCTTTGCGCCAAGTCCCACAGGCTATATGCATCTGGGTGGATTGTATGGTGCCTTGATTGATTGCAAATTGGCGCAACAGTCGGGCGGGGTGTTCATGCTGCGTATTGAAGATACCGATACCAAGCGCGAGGTTGCAGACGCGGTAAAAATTATCGTTGCGTCAATGGCGCGATTCGGTTTGAAATATAATAATGATGATGTCTATGGCCCATATTATCAGTCGCAGCGCAAAGACATATATCATTCGGTCGCGGCGGATTTATTGCGCCGGGGGTTGGCATATCCGTGTTTCTTGACATCGGAAGATATGGAAAAAATCCGTGCGGATCAAAAGGCGGCGGGTTTCCCAACCGGCATTTACGGGGAATTTGCACGCGATAGAAATTTAACCGAAGACGAAATTGTAGCGCACCTGGATGCAGGTGAAGTGCCGACAATTCGCCTGTATTCTATGGGTGACCCGTCGCGCCGTATATTCTGCAAGGATGCAGTCCGTGGTTCCGTCGGTTTTCCCGAAAATAACGAGGATTTGGTTTTAATCAAATCAAACGATGGATTGCCGACATATCATTTTGCACACTTGGTGGACGACCATTTTATGCGCACAACGCATGTTATCCGTGGCGAAGAATGGTTGCCGTCATTGCCGTTGCATGTGGCACTGTTTCGCATGATGGATTGGCCGGCGCCAATGTATATCCATACATCAACTATTGACAAGATTGATGAGGAAACCGGTAAGCAACGCAAACTTTCCAAGCGCAAGGATCCAGAAGCGAATGTGGAATATTTCCTGCGCGACGGGTGGCCGACAGAATCAGTTCTGGAATATTTGTTCAATATCGCAGCATCTGGATATGAAGAGGCGAAAAACAAGGGGACCGTCAAATCCATTTGGGAATATGAAATGCGGCCGAAAAAGATTCCGATGTCGGGCGCGTTGTTTGATATGAAAAAATTGGAATGGTGGGCTAAGGAATTTATTGGTGCGCTGCCGGTGTCGGAATTGGTTTCGCGTATCACCAATTGGGCAAACGAATACGGTGATGATAAACACAAAATGCAGGTCGCAGACAGGGATTATTTGACCGATGTGCTCTCGATTGAGCGTGATAATCCAAAGCGCGTGCGCAAGGATTTTATCACTTGGCGCCAGACGCTGGAAAACGTTGCGTTTTTCTGGGATGCACTGTTTGTGCCAAATACTGAATTTGAATATAACCGTGACGCATTGCGTGAATTTTTGGCGGTGTATAATGCGTCTGACGACAAGGATGCATGGTGGGCGAAAATTGTTTCTATTGCCGAGAAACTGGGCGTCAAAAACGGCGATGTGGCAATGAGCCTGCGCGTGGCGCTATCGGGACGCACGAACACGCCGGATTTGTATTCAATAATAAATGTTCTGGGGGAGAATCGCGTAATAAAAAGAATAGGGGATATATTAAAATGACAAAAACAAAAAAACAAGTTAAGACAAAATTAAAGGCCGTAAAGCGTGATACTCATGCGTCGTGCATATTGCGGGCGCTGCGGGCAACCGGGCTGTTTCGTTGGGAACGCCCCAGCACTCGCGCCGAAGAGGCGTTAAACATATTGACGCACGGAATCGGAATTGGAATCGCAATTGCGGCATTGACACTGCTGGTGGTGTTTGCGGCGCTAAAGGGGGATGCGTGGGCGATTGTGTCGACCGCAATTTTCGGTGTCACAATGTTTACATTATATTTTGGTTCGACCATGTGTCATGCGTCCATCGGACAAAAATCTGAATGCTTTTTTGAAGTTTGGGATAGTGTTGCAATATATGCGCTTATTGCCGGGACATATACTCCGTTTTGCCTGGTGAATCTGCGTGGCGGGATTGGGTGGACTGTGTTTGGAATACTTTGGGCGATTGTAATATTTGGCGCCGTCATGAAAATCAGAAATCCAAAGCAGCAGCCGAAATGGATGGTGTTGCTGTATCTGGTTATGGGATGGACAATGCTGTTTATATTGCCGGCAATGTTGCGTCATATACCGGCGCTCGGCATGTGGTTTATATTGGCGGGCGGCCTGTCATACTCGCTGGGGGTGATATTTTATTTGTGGCGTCGCATGAAATATTCGCATGCAATATGGCATCTGTTTGTAATTGGTGGCACGGTGTGTTTCTTTTTCGCGGTACTGTTCGGATGCATAATTGATTTCTGATAAAAACGCCCCAAACGGGGCGTTTTTTATTGACTTTGTACCATATTCAAGACATAATATTTGTCATGAAAGATTGTGTTCTTATGTTTATTGCTTTTACAACAACTACAACCCCTTTGGGGGTGTAATTTCTATTTGCGGTTTTCCGCGCGCTATGTATAATTTAAGTTAAACAATAAATAACTAAAGAATATTAAGGATTTTTATCATGTCATATGAACTTGAAACAATAAGACATTCGTTGGCGCATGTTTTGGCGGCGGCGGTTCAGAACTTATATCCGGATGTAAAATTTGGTGGCGGTCCTGCGATTGAAAACGGTTTTTATTACGATTTTGATACCGAACACAGATTTACCAACGAAGATTTTGAAAAAATTGAAAAGGAAATGCGCGCGTTGATAAAATCAAATGGCCGGTTTGAACAGCGATTTGTTTCGCGCGACGAAGCAATGGAAATTTTTGCCGCGCAGCCGTATAAAACCGAATGGTTGCGTGAATATGATGCGGCGGGTGAACAACTCTCGATTTATTCGTTCCGCGATTTTACGGATTTGTGCCGTGGCCCGCATGTGGAAAGTTCCAAGGATTTGCCACGCGACGGGTTTAAAATCCGTTCGGTTGCCGGCGCATACTGGAAGGGTGATGCAAAAAATAAAATGTTGCAGCGCATTTATGTCGATGCATTTGCAACGCGCGAGGAATTGGACGCGTTCCTTAAAATGCAAGAAGAGGCCGCCGCGCGCGACAACCGAAAGCTTGGGCGTGATATGGACTTGTTCCATTTTGAACCGGAATACGCGCCGGGTGCGGTATTCTGGCATGACAAGGGATATAGAATTTATCGGCGCTTGATTGAATATGTTCGTGCACGTCAAGAACGGGCGGGCTACCTTGAAATTTCAACCCCGGCGGTTATGGATAGGTGCCTGTGGGAACGCAGTGGCCACTGGGCAAAATATGGCGAACATAATTATTCCGGTAAAACACAGGATGGCAAGACTTTCTGTGTAAAACCGATGTCATGTCCGGGTGGAATGCTGGTATTTGGTCAGGGAATAAAGTCTTATAAAGACCTGCCGATGTATTTGGCGGAATTTGGCAAGGTTAACAGATATGAGGCGGCCGGCGGCCTGTCTGGCCTGATGCGTGTACGCGAATTTACCCAGGACGACGCACACATCTTTTGCACAGAAGAACAGCTTGAGACCGAGGTTGTAAAAATCCTGCGCTTTATTAAGGATATTTACAGCAAGTTCGGATTTGAAAAAATTTCAATGAAATTGGCGACGCGAAAAGAATCGGAATTCCGTATTGGATCGGACGAAATCTGGGACAAGGCGGAGGGCGCGTTGCGTCATGCGTTGGATGCGAACGGCATTGAATACGAGATTGCAGAAGGCGATGCAGCGTTTTATGGCCCGAAAATTGACAATTATCTAAAGGATTCCATGGGACGCACGTGGCAGTGCGGGACAGTTCAGCTGGATATGAATCTGCCGGAACGGTTTGATTTGTCCTATATCGGCGAAGACGGGGAAAAACATCGTCCGATTATGTTGCATCGTGCAATGCTTGGTTCCATTGAACGATTTATGGGTATTTTGCTGGAATCAACGGGTGGGAATTTGCCGCTGTGGTTGTCGCCGGAACCGGTGGTGGTAACCCCCATTTCAGAAAAGTTCAAAGAATATGCGAATGAAGTTGTAACCGCGCTGCGTGATGCCGGTGTTAATGCGCACGCCGATTTACGCGATGAAAAGGTAAACTATAAAATTCGTGAACTGTCAATGGCCAAAACCCCGATTATCGCCGTCGTAGGCGAGAAAGAGCAGGCCGATAAAAATGTAACACTGCGTACCCTTGGGGTAGAAAAGCAGGAAACAATGTCACTGGACGCATTTGTAAATAAAATGCGTGATGCAGTGAAAATGCCGTGCTAAATTAATGCGGCGTGCATCATGCACGCCGCATATATTTAAGTGAATAAAAGGAAGGATAAAAATGAAAAAAATATTGTTTTTATTGTGTGTTGCCGTGTTACCTTTGGCGCTGTCGGCATGCATGTCCAGTTGCGAGGTTGAACCCATTGTCAGCGAAAATCACAAGTTGATTGTTCCGCCAAACTTTGGTCAAATGCCGAAATAATGCGCATTTTAAGAAAATTTTCCGCTAAAACAGACTGTTTTTTGCCAGATATTCTTTGTTATGGGAATATTTTTATGATATAATACAGTCAAAGAGTAATGGGGGAATCATTATGAATGACGATAAAAATTTGGATTTATTAGACCTGGACGATGATGTGTCCATGGATGCATTGCCAGATGCAACACCGTTTGTCGCGCCGCGCCCGAAAAAGCCGTGGTTGTTGCTGGGGTTAGGGGTAGTAGTTATCATACTGGCGACATATATTATTGTTCGTACAATTGGTAATGATTCATCTTCTTCAATAGATGTTGATTTGGATGCACCCGTCGTTGTGATTGATGGGGCGAGTGGGATGCCGGATGTAAAACCCGTTGTGGAACCACAAAAACCGGATGCACCAAAACCCGTTGTACAGCCTGCACCGGTGACGCCACCTGTGGCGCCGGCTGCGCCAGTGGTCACCACAACAGATACGCCGGGGGTTCCCGTCCGCGTGGTAGAGGATAGAAAGCCCGTCACATTTAACCCGGATAAGGCGGATGCGCCAAAGCAAGTTCAATCAAAACAGCCCGCTGCGGTAAAAAAGCCGGCGGCAAAACAGACGGCCAAAAAAGCTGCGCCGAAACCGCAGGCAGCGCCAAAGGGTGCATGGTATGTTCAATTTGGTTCATATAGCACACGTGCATTGGCCGAACGCGCTGAAAAGCAAATTCTGGGGGCCCACAGTAGTCTTTTTACAGGAAAGCAGTTCATAATTTTAGCCGCGCAATTGCCGAATGGAACGACGACATACAGACTGCGTATTGCGTTTTCAAATGCCAATGATGCCAACGGTTTTTGCAGAAATGCGAAATCCGACGGTTTGGACTGTTATGTTGCAAAATAATAAAAGGGGATAAATATGTTTGGAAGATTTGGTTGGGCTGAAATACTGATCATAGTGGTTTTAGTTATAGTTTTGTTCGGGTCCGGCAAGATTCCCGGCATGATGAAAAATCTGGCGGATGGATTGAATATTTTTAAAAAGGAAATTACAAAACAAAAGAGTGAACATGCGCCTGCGATGGATTCTGCGAAAAAGCCTGCATCAAAAGCAAAAGCCGCGGTGAAAAAGCCGGTAACCAAAACTTTACCCAAAGCGAACAATAAAAAAACGGTGTCTTCCTCAAAAAAGACAGTGAAGAAACCATCAAAAAGCAAATAGTCTATTACAATAAAACGGGGCGGTATTATTGTCCCGTTTTATTTTGCGTTTTTATATCCGGTCTTTTACCAGTAGCAGTTTGATGTATATTGTCCGGTGCCGGTTGCATCGCTAAAATTTCCCGCGGGTAAATAACAATTAGATTGAGAAATATTTCCGATATAACTTGTACCGCCGTTGGGACATGTCGAACAATAAATATTAGAACCATATCCGCTTGAAACATAATATCCGGCCGCGCATCCATAAGAAACTTCGATAATGTCTTCTATGGAGCAATTGTCATAATAGTTGTCATCTGGTTCGAACTGAATTTCAGAGTATTTTACACTATGGTTTGTCGTGTTATAAGTCTCATATTTGCTACTGCCATAACCAATAATTTCGTAGCAGGCATGTTCCCCACCTAGGCTGCAATAATACATTTCTGTGCTGCTTTTCCAAATTACGCAGGATTCATCTTCGTTATAACTATTGCAGATTGGCCAATCGGGCATTTCATACATGTTGCAATATCCGCCGCACGAAAATCTGCGGACGGACGGGCATCCTTGATAGGTGCAATCACTATAGCACCAATCACCTTCTTTATATGAGCCACTTACCAAGTTGCCGCGGGCGGGCAAAGATAAAGACAAAACAAAAATAGTTATAAGATATTTTCTCATTTCTATACTCCATTGAATCTTTTAATAAATAAAAACCACTGGAAAAGTTCAAGTGGTTGGAGGTTCGAAACAATTATAGAGAATTGCAGGCCTATTCAATATATTCAGCCATCCTCCAACCTTTTGTGGTTGGAAGGCGGCACAACTATGAAAATAATTAATTATTTCCTTGTGCCATTAATGTCCGAATTTATTCGGACCCTCTATAAGGGGTTTCGACGCCCCATCACAGAAATTCTCTGTGATATGCATATTTTTACATAAACTTGATTTATGGTAAAGGAAAATTAATAAAAACCCGCCATTTGGCGGGTTTGTTTTTTATAATGCTTATTAACTTTTACGACTTTCGTATTCTTCTTGTTCTTCGACAGTCATTGTGGCCAATGGGCGTGCCATTAACCGGGGCAGGCCAATTTCTTCGCCGGAAACAACGCTGTAGCCATATGTTCCGTTTTCAAGTCTTTCCAGCGCAGCGTTTATTTTCGCCAACAGCTTATTGTTTCTTTCCGACATGCGCAGATTCATGTTTATTTCCTGATCGACCATGACATTGTCAACTTCGTCGCCAACGCCCGCGGTTTCTGTTTTTTCTGCCATGCGTACATCGCTTAAAACAGATGCGCGTTCCTGCATCAGTTCATCTTTCTGCGAATTTAGAACCTGGTAAAAATATGCCAAATGCATAGGACACATATAGGGTTCCGATTTTTTAGGCGAATACTTTGGCGGTAATTCCATAGTCTTATAATTTTGTGCAGCCATTTGTTAGGCTCCTTTTAATTCATATATCCATGCGGTTAATGTTTCCGGATCCATGACGCCGGTGCGCGCTTCAATCAGTTCACCGTTGCGGAATGCCAGAATGCTGGGGATGCTGCGGATTCCGTATTTGGCCGGCGTGCGGCGGTTACCTTCGTCAATTTCAAATTTTACGAAATTAACATCAGGCATTTGAGCTGAAACCGATTCGAAAATCGGGCCGAACATGCGACACGGTCCGCACCAAGATGCCCAGAAATCCACCAAGGTTATCCCATTTTTTACTAAATCTGCAAAATTTTGGTCATTTGCGTGTTCTAAAGCCATCTTTTTCTCCTTAAACGTTGTTGATATTCGTCGAGAGTGTATTATAATCGTCATAAAATGCAAGAGAAAACATAAAATGAATAAAATCATATACTTAGACGCTGCCGCTAGTAGTCTTAAACCGGACTCGGTAATTGATGCAGAATCTGATTTTTTACGCAATAAATATGCCAATTCAGGCCGTGGCGTTTGTTCCCGTACCGCGTGGGTGGATGAAATGGTATCAAATGCCCGTGCCGCGGTGGGCGCCTTTATAAATGCAAAACCACAGCAGATTGTTTTTACATCCGGTGCGACCGATGGATTGAATCGGGTGCGCAATATATTGAAAGATGTACCGCATCCTGTGGTTGCGGTATCCGATTTGGATCATCATTCGGCGCGTCTGCCGTGGATGGATGCGCATTTGGCAGGGGTGGCGGATTTGACTGTTATGTCACTTGATTCGCAATATAATATTGATGTGTCAAGAATTCCGCGTGCCGATATTATGGTTATAACCGCAATGTCAAATGTTATTGGGGTTACGCAAGATGTTGCGGAAATAGTACGCGCGGCACGCAAAAAAAATCCAAATGTTATTACAATTGTTGATGCGGCGCAATATGCGGCGCACGCATCAGTTGATGTATGCGCGTGGGATTGCGACTTTATGTGTTTTTCCGGTCACAAAATTGGTGCGGATACAGGAATCGGCGTTATGTATATAAAAAATCCGGAAAAATATTTGCCGGACAAGTTCGGTGGCGGAATGGTTTCGCGTGTTATGGATGACGAGATTATTTTTAGCGCACCGCCCGAAAAGTTTGAGGCAGGGACGTTGCCGCTTACCCAGATTGTTGGGATGCCGTTTGCAATTGATAACATAAAATCCCATCCGGCTGATTCAAATCTTGTCAAATATATGTATGACAGGCTGGCAAAAATGCCGCGTGTGAAAATACTGACACGGCCGGATGCGGCATTAATATCTTTTGTTGTTGACGGTATGCATGTTTTGGATTTCGGGGTGTTGGCCGGTGCACACGGGGTATGTTTGCGTGTTGGGAACATGTGTGCAACATGGATTCACCGTGCCTTGGGGGTTGAGGGCAGTATTCGCATATCGCCGGGATTTTGGAATACAATTGATGACATGCAGCGGACTGCGGATATAATAGAAAATATGGTGAAATAACATGCTGCCCACAAAAGAGGATATTATAAACGCCCTGAAAACCGTATATGATCCCGAGATACCCGTAAACATATGGGATTTGGGATTGGTTTATGACATTGCCATAAATGAAGATGAAGTTATAATTACAATGACGTTCACAAGTCCGACATGTCCTATGATGGAGGATTTGCTGGCTCAAGTTCGCGATGCCGCATCAGAAGTCGCACAAATGCCGGTGCGGGTTGATTTGGTGTGGGATCCGCCGTGGGATTTGTCGCGAATGTCTGAAAGTGCGCGACTGGAACTTGATTTGACAGAGCAGGGATGGTGACCCATGACATATCAGCAAATGAAAAACTTACTTCTTGCGGTGGATGACCCGGTTCAAAAACTTGAATTGGTTATGGATTTTGGGGCGCATATGCCGCCACCACCGGCCGCGGCGCAATGCCACGTTATTTCAGGATGTGCATCGTATGTTGAAATATGCCGTTTGGATGATAAATTTTTCGGCACAGCCGATTCGGCATTGGTGCGTGGTATTGTTGCAATTTTGACCGCCATGGTTGATGGGCGTACCCCGTCCGAAATAAAAAATATGGATTTATTAGGCGAGTTTGCCGGGTTGGGCTTAACCCTTGGGGCGGGGCGCATGAATGGCTTGAATTCAATGGTTAGATTTTTACAGAATTTGTGATAAACTGCAATCAGGATAAAAATCAGGTGCCGATAATATGCGTGAAGAAGAGAAAATGTTTCAAATTGGTGTTTGGGGGCTGGGGATTGTAATACTGCTGACGATTGGTTTGCAGGTATGTTATCGCACACAAAATAGCGCCCGCGACAGGGTTCATACCCAAATTGTCCGCACCCAGCAGGAGATAGCCGTCGCCCAAGCCAATTTTGCATCCTATGTCCGTCCGGAAATTTTGCGTAATCTGGTGACAAGCATTGCCCCAAAATCAGAGGTTATTAGTTTCAATAAATCTGTCGCAATAGAAGATTTGCCAAACCGCGAGGGCGCACAGCAATAATGTTTGAAATAGGAACCGATATATTCAGATATGGTTTTTTCGGCGTTATCGGCGGCGACAGGTTTGGGCGTGGCCGGTTGCGGTTTATATATTTGTTGTTCGTTATTGCGTTTGCCATATTTGCAGTGCGTACATTATATCTGGGACTTCATGGCACTACACGGTCACGTTTGGCGCGCGCCGATGCCCAATGGGTTCCCGAACGCGCGGACATTGTCGACAGAAATGGCGACATCTTGGCCAAGAATGTCGAATCGGGGCATATCGGAATTGTGCCGGGTCTGGTTCGTGATTCTGATGCCGTGGCCGAAATGATTCACAGGGCGTTGCCGTATGAATATTCTTTAAACGATGCATTGAAATTGGTGAACGCGGCTAGGAAAAATAATCGTTATACATATGTGAAAAAATTGGCATCTGACGAAGTGCGACATATGATTCGTGCTGCAAAAATTCCCGGACTGGAGGTTGAGGCACGCCAAACACGCAGATATCCGAAGCGGCGCCTGTTTTCGCATGTTGTTGGTTTTGTTGGTAGCGATGGGCGCGGCCTGGATGGGGTGGAAAAAACATACGACAAATATTTGCGTGAAAATACATCGCCGCTGCGTCTGTCTCTCGATTCGCGAATTCAATCTGTTTTCTATGAACAGTTGTCTATTGCCATGGATAAATATCAGACCAAGGCAGCAATGGGCATGCTTATGAATTCGCGCACGGGTGAAATGATTGCGATGGTGTCACTACCGGATTATGATCCAGAAAATTTGCGGGCAGACCCAGTGGCGAATCGTTTGTTCAAGCCCATGCGCAGCGTGTATGAAATGGGTTCTATATTTAAAATATTCAATACAGCGTTGGCGCTGGAAAATGGAATTTCAAAGGACAAAGAGTATTATGTCGCCAAACCGTTCCCGATATATGACAAATTCGGCCGCGTTGCAAAAAATATTTCTGATATTCGCAGTTTCAAGCCACCGCGTCCCAGCATTAATGTCGAAGAGATTATGGTGCATTCATGTAATGTCGGCAGTGCACAGATTGCACTGGAACTGCCGGATGGCGCGCAAAAGGAGTTTTTTGAAAGACTGCATATGGATAGTGCGCTGGATTTAGAGTTCGGGCGAACCGAGAACACCATTCCACAACGCAAATGGGGGCCGGTTGAACGTGCGACTGTCGCATACGGCCAAGGGTATGCCGTTACCCCGATGCATTTAATGTTGGGGGTGAATGCGGTAACAAATGGCGGAATATACATATATCCAACTTTGCAAAAGCGTTCTGTGGGCGTGGTTCAGGGGCAGCGTGTTTTAGCTGATGAAATATCGGCGGGACTGCGTCCGATAATGGTTCGTGTTGCCGAAGAAACCAGCGGCAGAAGGGCGCGCATTGCCGGAATAAAAATAGGTGGAAAAACCGCAACCGCGGAAAAGGCGGTAAATGGAAAAATTGATTCGAATCGCAATGTTACAGCCTTTGCCGGAATATTTCCCGCCGATGCCCCGCAGTATGTGATTTTAATCGTTTTAGACGAACCGCATGCCACGCAGGAATCGTGGGGATGGCGTACGGCGGCGTGGAATGCGGTTCCGACAACGGGAAAAATTCTTGATAGCATACTGCCGTTGCTATTTGAATAAATTTTGATTATAATACTCTTGATAAGAAAAAAGAGTATAGCGTGAAAAAAATAGTGGATAAATCCATGCTTGGCCGGGCATGGGTTACGGAAAATGATATCAGTTCAGAGTGTGGTTTTTCATCAACCGGCGATTTGATAGAAAGAATATTGGCCAGCCGCGGCATATCTGATGCGGGCGACGTTCAAAAATTTTTGAATCCCAGTATAAAGGAATATATGCCAGATCCGTGCATCTTGCGCGATATGGATAGCGCCGCGCGCATAATTGCAGATGCAGTCTTAAATCATGATAAAATTGCAGTATATGGCGATTATGATGTCGATGGCATAACATCAACTGCAATATTTGTGAAGTATTTGCGTTCGCTGGGGTGCGATGTAATATGGCATTTGCCCACGCGCGAGGGCGAGGGATACGGTTTAAACATTGCGGCAATTGATGAAATTGCAGATTGCGGTGCGAAACTGATGATAACTGTTGATTGTGGCATCAGTGGGGTTGATGATGTCGCGCATGCACGTATGCGTGGAATGCGTGTTGTCGTGACCGATCACCATTCACCGGATGCATCGTTGCCTGCGGCGGATGCGGTTGTAAATCCAAAGCGTTCAGATGATGCGTCCGGTATGCAGTATCTGGCTGGTGTCGGCGTTGCCTTTTTAACGCTGGTTGCGGTAAACCGCGAATTAAAATCGCGCGGTGACGACCAAATTATGTCGCGCATTGAAAAAATAAACCTGTTAAATTATCTGGATTTGGTGGCGTTGGGAACTGTTTGCGACACAATGCCGCTTATTGGATTAAACCGTGCATTTGTTTCGACGGGGCTAAAGGTAATGGGGCTGCGAAACAATTTGGGGTTGTGTGTGCTGATGGATGTAGCCATGGTAAAGCATCCGTCGGTGTATGCGCTAGGGTTTGTGCTGGGGCCGCGGTTGAATGCGGCGGGACGTATAGATAGTGCGTCACCCGCGCTGGAATTATTATTGACGGACAATCCGTTGATTGCGCGCGATTTGGCGGAAAAGTTGCACAAAATGAACCAGGAACGCATAGATATACAAAATGCGATAATGCTGCGTGCAACCGAATTGGCAGAAGAAAAGTGCGCTGCCGGCAAATGCAGTCTGTTTGTATGTGGCGATAACTGGCACGGTGGCGTAATGGGGATTATTGCCGGCCGGCTAAAGGACAAATATAATTTGCCTACATGTGTTGCGACCAAATCGGATGATGTTATAAATGGTTCCGGTCGTTCTATTGCCGGTGTTGATTTGGGGCAGATTATACACGAGGCGCTTTCACTTGGAATCGTTTCAGAGGGCGGTGGGCATGCAGCGGCAGCGGGATTTTCTTTGCCGGCTAACAATGAGGCGGCGTTTGCTGAATTCTTGGAAAATTCGGTATCGCGCCAATTGGGGGGCGCACTGCCCCAGCAGGAGATTGTTGTTGATGCAGAACTGGATGCGGGGGGAGCCACGATGAAGCTTGTGTCGAAACTTTCTGCGCTGGAACCG
Organism: uncultured Alphaproteobacteria bacterium; assembly: GCA_947053455.1. GTDB lineage: Bacteria > Pseudomonadota > Alphaproteobacteria > Rs-D84 > Rs-D84 > Enterousia. Next base: position 36,406 of record CAMRSV010000001.1, on the reverse strand, counting down.
TTCGGTCAGGGTAATCCAGAACCGATGCTTGTTCTGCACGGAGCCGTTTTCCATGGCGCATGCCCAATGGGAAATGGGGCGCATCTGCGTGGAATGGTTGGTACCAGTGCGGGCACACAATTGGCGTTTGTAGGGTTTAATCTGGTCGGGACACCGGTTGGTGATTTTTTGCTGGACGATGCGAATGCAAACACTAAAATAACAATGTTGGGGCGGCTTAAGGAAAATGAATACAAGGGCCGTGTCTCTGCGCAATTTTTCTTGGAAGACATATGTTTGCAATGAATGAAAATGAACTGAATATTTTTATAGATAAAATCAAAAATGCGAAATCAATCGCCATAATGGGGCATAAAAATCCTGATGGGGATTCGTTGTGTTCTGTTTTGGCGCTGGCGCGGTTGATTGAAATTAATTTCGGATGTCGTCCCGTCTGTGTTTATGACGGAAATATTTCTGATACATTGGAAAATATACCGCGGCGCGGATATGTTAAGTATTATGGGCGCGTCGATATGACCGAACCATTCGATTTGGCCATTGTTGTGGATTACGGTACCGTAAATCATATAGGCGGTCCCATGCCCATATTGGAAAAGGCAAATTTTATCGTTGAAATAGACCACCATAAAAATGATTCAAAAATAGGGCAATTGTGCCTGGATGATGAGAATGCATCGGCGGCGGGTGAAATTATTTACAACATTATGCGTTCGGCCGGGTGGGAATACGACACGGATGTGGCGTCGCTTTTGACGGTTGCAATAATTACCGATACCGGTCATTTCAAGTTTGCGCGCAATGGGACACCCATGCGGATTGTCGGTGATTTGGTGGATGCGGGCGTTCGGATTCGCGCATTGCTAGATTCTATGAACAATCGGCCACGTAAATCTGTTCTGACGGATGCAGACGTTATATCAAAAACACAATTTTATTATCATGGGCGTCTGGCGGTGGCGAACGTGACAAAGCATGACTATCGTAATCTGGATGGACGCGGTGAAATGATTTTGAACATATTGTCCCAGATAAAAGGGGTAGAGTATATTGTTCTCATAAAGCATCAAAAGGAAAATCAAATCGGACTGTCCATTCGTGGTCGGATGAAACCGGTAAATGATATTGCCATGTCGTTTGGCGGTGGCGGCCATGAATTTGCGGCCGGCGCGGTTGTTCGTGATGACACACCTGAAAATATTCAGGCAAAAATAGTCGAGTTGTTTCGAGGGAGATAAAAAATGAAAAAACTGGTGATCATATCATTTGTATGCGCCTTGTTTTGTGCCGCCTCGCATGCATCGGTTGATTCTGCATCTGTCGCGGCGGCGGAAAAATATCTTAATTCAATAACTGGATTGACCGGCGATTTTGTGCAATTGTCCGCCGGGTCAAAACAGGGCGGAACATTTTCCATGCTGCGGCCAGGGCGTGTTCGGCTTGATTACAAGGATATGCCGGTGCAGTTGATTTCGGATGGTCGTGATTTGTACTTTTTCGACAAATCATTGGATCAGATAACGACAATTCCGATAACCAGCACACCGGCCGGAATATTGGTGCGTAAAAACATAGACCTGAAAAATGCAGATATAAATGTTGTTGAAACTGCGGATGGAAAAAATACATTTTCATTAAAAATGAATCTGCGCGGTCAAGAAGGACTGGGGCATATGACGGTGGTGTTTGATAAGAATCCGGTAAAATTGAATTCGTGGTCTGTGGTTGACGCCACCGGTGCAAAAACAGATGTTGCGTTCCGCGGATTGAAAACAAAGACGGATTTCGGTAAAAATTATTTTCAAATTCAACGTCACAAGACGGTTTCCGTATCTGGTGGCGACAATTACTATGACTAGGTGAAAATGTTCGGAATCAGTTGGGCGGAACTCTTTGTAATTATATTGGTGGCCGTTGTGGTTATACCGGCACGTAATTGGCCCGATGTGGCGCGTTTTCTGGCGCGCGCGGTAAACTTTATTAGGGCGGCCGTTTGGAAGATAACTGATGCCTCTGAACATTTAAAGGAGCAGGTTGACCTGCAGCGTCCGATTGATGAAATTATACGCACAACCACCGATGAGGTGTTGGATGGTTTTTCTCAACCCATTGCGGTGGTTAAAAAATCACGAAAAAAATCCATTGCGCAAACCCAAAAACGAGGGCGTGCAAAATGAAGAAAATGACTTTGTATCAGCATATGTCCGAATTGCGCCGTCGTATTTTATGGTGCGCTGTAATATTTTTGGCATCATTTGTCGCTGGGTGGTATATGTCGCCGTTTTTGCATCAGATTTTGGCACGTCCGCTGATGCGTGTATGGGCTGATGGAACAATGCTATATACCGGAATCACCGACGGTTTGATGATAAGACTTTCATTGGCGTCGATGTTTGCGCTTATTTTGACGATGCCGGCTGTGCTTTGGAATTTGTGGGCGTTTGTGTCGCCGGGCTTAAAACGTAATGAACGCAATATTGTATGGCCTATAGTTGTCGCATCGCCAATTTTGTTTTGCGTTGGCGTGGCGTTCGCATATTTTGTTTTATTCCCCTTTGCATTCAAATTTTTCATAGAATTAAATGATGCGTCGCCTGTAAATGCTATGATGTTGCCGGCGGCGCGGGACTATTTGGGATTGGCGGTCGGTATGTTAAAGATGTTTGGTGTTGCCTTTCAATTGCCGCTGTTTCTTGTGTTGTTGAACCGTGTGGGGCTGCTGTCGCGTGCGCGCGTTGTTAAAATGCGGCGTTACGCGATTGTTGCAATTGTTGTTGCCGCGGCCGTCTTGACGCCGCCGGACGTAGTATCACAGGTATTATTGGCGTTGCCGTTGTGGGCATTATTCGAAATCAGCATACTGTTCATGCGCAATCGCGAATGATTTTTTGCGTGTGAACGTATTGCGTTTTATTTCTGTGCAATTTTATGATATAATTTTATTATGAAAAAAATCGGGTTATTTTTTATCGCGGGCTTTTGTGCCGTGTTGGGCGCATGTGATTTGCAACCAAAAATAATGTCATTGCCCGATTCGGTTGGCGACTTTATCTCGACCCGTTATCCTGCATTGTTGGCAGATCCTGAAACGCAGCCGGAAATTTATAATTCCGCCGCGACCGACTATGGCGTTTATGCATCGCCCGAATTATATGGCCGGGACAATGGTGATGATTATGTCATGTATGCAAGTATAGATGACTATATCGTCCCGCCGTCGTTGGATGCCGCGTCCCAGTATGGTTCAACAGATAACTTGGCGGTATCTGGGGCTAATCTGTCGGCATCGCCAGATGCGACGGTTGGCGGTGAAATCGTTTATTATTCTCCTGATGCGCAGGGTGGGGCATCCGCACCCGTCACGGACGATGTATTGCGTGTGCCTGTATATGGTGGTGGCGCTTTGCCGCGGGCAGCAACAACGGTGACTGTCGCGCGTGGTGATACCCTTTATTCATTGGCAAAAAAATACAACACGTCGGTTGATGAATTGGCGAAGATGAATAGTTTGTCGGCGCCGTTCGCATTATCCGTCGGCCAAAAAATAAAAGTGCCGGGCGATGTTGTCATTGTTCCAGAAAAGACGAGTTCTGTAACGCACAGCGTGGCACGTGGCGCCGCAACAACAACGCGTGTGGAATTAAGTGAAATAAAAGTAGGGGCGGGCGATACCTTGTATTCAATGTCACGTAAATATTCGATACCAGTAAATGATTTGGCCGTTATGAATAATTTATCTGCCCCGTTTACCTTGTCTATTGGGCAAACATTGAAAGTGCCGAATTTAAAATCTGCGCCCGTACGTATGGCGACGCAGCCGGCATCTGTTGACGTCAAAAAATCTGATACATTGTCCATCAAAAAAACGCCAACCGGCACAACGGTTACATCAACTTCTAAAAAGACGACTAAGTCTGAACCGGTAAAAAAACTGCCTTCTATCGGGGCGCGTTCTTCGTCCAAATTTTCATGGCCGGTTCGTGGGACGATATTATCACACTTTGGCGCCAAATCGAATGGATTGTTTAATGACGGAATAAATGTATCTGCCGCGCGTGGAACAACTGTGGCGGCGGCTGAAAATGGTGTTGTTGCATATGCCGGGAACGAGGTTAAGGGAATGGGCAACCTGATAATAGTGCAACATGCAGACGGATGGATGACGGTGTACGCACATATGGATTCATTGTCGGTGAAACGCGGAACAAAAGTTTCAGTCGGGCAAAAAATAGGAACGGTCGGTGCCACCGGAAAGGTTGATAAACCACAATTACATTTCGAAATACGAAAGGGTACAAAGGCATATAATCCGTCATCGTATTTGAAAAAATAGAACAATATAAAAACACGCTATATGCAGTAAATCATGCACATAGCGCGTTTTTTATTTAAAATTATTTATAATGGAATTTACAATTCGTCCCGCAAAAGAAAAAGACATTCCGCAGGTTATGCGATTGTTGCGCACGACTGATTTTATAGATAAGAAAACGCAATACAACAGTGATGAATATTTTATCAAATCATCTGCCGCATATAAAAAAATAAATTGCCGCCACAAAGGCGACATTTATTTTTGGTGGGCGCGCAGGGACTCGAACCCTGGACCCACTGATTAAGAGTCAGTTGCTCTACCAACTGAGCTACGCACCCGGGGTCCGTTTAATTTTTAGACTCCAGGATTATATCTCTTTTTTCGCTATTTGCAAGCATTTATTGCGTCACCTACATTGTATGGTTGCCGCCGGTGACCCCATAAACCTCTGCGGTGGTATATGATGATGCATCGGATGCAAGCAGTACGTATACGCCGGCAAGTTCGGCAGGTTGACCCGCGCGCCCCATCGGCGTATCTTTGCCAAATGTGGGAATACTGCTGGTTTTGCGTCCCCCGCATACTTGCAATGCGGTCCAAATCGGGCCGGGCGCCACCGAATTGACGCGTATGCCGCGTTTTGCGACCTGTTTCGCAAGCGCGCGCGTAAACGCCACTATTGCGGCTTTTGTTGTGGCGTAGTCAATTAAATCTTCGCTGGGTTTATATGCCTGGATGGATGACGTGGTTATTATTGATGCGCCCGGTTTCATTAGGGGCACAGCCGCCTGTGACATCCAGAACATAGAGAACACATTTATTGCAAATGTGCGTTCCAATTGTGCGGTGTCCAGTTTTTCTATGTCTATTGAATATTGTTGGTAGCCAGCATTGAGCACCATAATATCTAGTCCACCTAATTTTTTGGCTGCTTCGCGCACAAGTTTTTTACAAAACTTTTCATCGGCCAAATCACCTGGAATAAGAATTGCGCGTCGTCCGGCTTGTTCAATATATTTTTTTACCTCTTGTGCGTCAGGCTCTTCGACGGGCAGGTATGATATTGCGACATCGGCACCTTCGCGGGCGAATGCGATTGCCGCGGCACGACCAATACCCGAATCGCCCCCGGTAATTAATGCACGGCGATTTAACAACAGGTTGTGGCCGACATATGATGTTTCGCCACAGTCGGGTTTCGGTGTCATTTTTTTATCCAATCCAGGATAAGGTTGGTGTTGTTTAGGATATGGCTTGCTATAATATTTTTTTGTTACGTTTTTGGCTTTTTGCCTATTGTTTTGCATGTGTTTCATCCTTTTATACATTAATTTTATTTTATAGTTTTTTTGCGTTATTAACTATAGGGAACAAAGCCGCAAACCCCCGAAAATCCGCAGGAATCCATACCTATGCAAAGATTGAAAATGCTTTGCTAGAATGAAATCGGTGACATAGAAATCCGATAAGGAAACAAAAACCAAAAAGGAGAGAAAATGAAAAAAATAGTAATATCGACACTGGCAGTCCTGATGGCATGCCCGGCGTTCGCTGCTTCTAATCAGACAAGCAGCTGGCAGTTGTTCGGCCTGGATCCGTATATCGGCATCCGTGGTGGTATGACGTATGAAAACCTGAACTACAAATACAACGGCAAAAAAGACACAATGACCGATTTTGTATTCCAGGGTCGTGCGGCATTAGGTTTGGAAGTTTGCGATACAGTCCGTTCTGAAATTGAATGGTCTATTTATAGCAAGGCCAAAGATCATGCAGACTTTAACACTGCTAACAGAATCGATATTGAAACAAAAATGCAGACATTGTTGTGGAACACATACTGGGAATTCGGTGAATACCAGGTTGTTCGTCCGTTCTTTGGTGTCGGTGCCGGTGTGGCCTTTACAGACGTAAAACGCAAAGGTGCAGACATTGTTAACCACAGTGAAAGCAAGACTCGTTTCTCTGCGATGGGAACATTGGGTGTGACGTTTGACTGGGAACAGTTCGCGGTTGACGTTGCCGCCCGTTACAACTATGTCGATATCAATTCCGGAATGCATGATATCGGTGGTGACATCGGCGTAAGATTTATGTTCTAATGGTGCCCCAGGACAAAACCCGCCGGAAAATTCCGGCGGGTGCATTTATTCTATGTTTCGTAATGAAAAATCGCCTTTTGGGGCGATTTATTGTTTTATGAATTGGTTATAGGCAATTATATTCTGGCGCTGATGTGGTTGGTGTTTTTCACTAATGCGATTCGTTTTTTTGTTATGGGGCATGTAGTTTCCCAATATCGGTTTTGAAGTAAAAAAAATCCCGCCACAAGACGGGATTTTTTTATCAGGCAAGTTTTGCCAGTGCCAGTTTCCCAAGGAATGCCGCCTCGATGTCCCCCAGCAGAGATTTGTCGCCTTCGTTTAGTTCATCGTCGTCTTGTAATGCTTCAAGATGAGATATAATCGATTCGCATAATTTTACCAAATTTTTATCTATCATTTTTGGGTTTAACAGGTCGGGTTTGAAAACATTCTTTTCATCCGCCGCCATGAAATGCGATTCGGCCACTGTGTCTACCCATGTGTCGATATCTTCGGTCAGACGGTCAAACAGCAAATGTGGTGCATAGGCCACACTTTTCCAGTGGTTTATTTTACATGCGTATTTGAACGCCACTAGGCGTTGTAGCAATTCGTACATTTTTCTCTCCTTTGGTTTATAAAGAAGTTAGCACGCATTGATTTTTATAGTTATAGGAAGCAATTCATTTCTTGCTATGTGCATGATTTGCTGGCTTTCCTAGGGATTCAAACCTGACGAAAATTGAAAAAAAATAATATACAATGCGTATGTAACCAAAAGGAAAAAAGGAGACCTTTATGAAAAACTTAATCAAAAAAATGTTCATGTTATCATCCATTTTGGGTGTTGCCGTTTTGCTGTCCGGGTGCACAACCGGTTGCAAACATAGAAAGCCGCAGCCAAAACCGCAACAGACATCAGATGTGGTGGTGTTCTATCAAACATATGAAAATGCTGATATAAACCGTGTAACTGCAAAAATGTACACACACAGCAGCAACGGTGGCGAATCGAAAATGGGCACAATCAAATTCGATGAAACAGATTCCGGTTTGAAAATGATTGTTGATTTGAAAGATTTGCGCCCGGGCATCAATTATACTGTAAAAATCAAACAATGCGGTGCATGCAATGATAACACATGCTGTGCCCAGAACCCGATGAATATCGATTTGCCGACACTGCGTATAAACAGAGCAGGCCGCTTGGAAGAATCCTTCATCATCCGCGGTTTGACTGCTAACCAGTTGAATAATGCGAAAATCTACCTGGAACGTGACGGCGGTTACAAGGCCGCATGGGGTAAAATGGAACAGAGCATGTTCTAAAAAAACGATAAACAAGAAATAACCACATCCTTCACCTCCTTTTTAGGGGGTGAAATTTTAATAAAAAAGTTCTTTAAGAATTATTTCTCGTTTGCTATTTTACTCGTACCCGTTTTTGGGGGATGGGGGGAATGAGAAATAGGCTGACTACTTCGCTGCTTTGCGTAGGTGTCCTTTTTGCACCTAGTTATGCTCATGCTGTTAAAGTTATCAACCAAAGTATTATTGGTGGTTCGGTTGATCTCTATGAGCATTCTGTCGTTGGGCTTAATACCAGAATTATCAACGCAACAATACGAATTAATTCTTCCCTTATGTTGAATAATTCCGGTGTTATCAATGCACCGGTTAATATTTGTTCGGGTTGTGTACTTTATTTCCAAAACAATGGCAGATTTTCTGGCTCGTTTAATTTTGATGATGGTGCCAAGTTGGTTCAGGTAATTTCACGCCCCGAAGAATTCGGCAATCTACTTACAGACCGTATAGATGGTCTGATGATACATAATGCGAACAAAGTATCCATGACCGACATTGCAAATCTTGGCAAGGGTGATTTGGTATTTAGTAATTCGTCCATAATTCTTGATACGTCAGATTTGTCATTCATAAGTAATCTGGATTTGCGTGGTGATGTTCTGGTGTATGTGGATGATAATTTCGAAGTGTCGTCGGAGCCATTGTTTGAAAACGTAAGTGGAAGTGGGGCGTTACACATAGTGTCTGATATATCAGAAGACCTGATGGGATTTAAGACATATGTGTTTGAAGACAAGTTGTATGTAAGATGGGAACGGGAAACGGATTACCTGAAAATATTGCGCAATGAGACGGGCAGGTTTTTGAATAATCTGCGTTCATCGAATGCGGATGACAGGTTATTGCGTGCGTTGGATAGTGCACCGAACAAGTCTGCACTTCGGGATATAATGAGTAAATCTGTACGCCTAAATCCGGTCAAGTTAATGACCGTTCCGCGTTTGGTGGATAGGTTGGAGACGACTTTGTTTACCGGGTATGATTTTGAAACACAAACAGGTCCATTTTTCATAACTAATTCAGATTTTAATGTATACGGTATTCGCGGTGGTTTGGGTGGCGAGGTGTCTGAAAATCTGTTGATTGGTGTGGCGGCATATGCAGGTATCGGTGAATACCGCGACAGTATCAATGAATACAGTTTTATGACATATGGCGCCAATTTGCGCACAAGGTATAATATGGATAACAAATACTTTGTCCGTGGCTTGTTCGGTTTATCAAAGGGCGAATTTGATATCGGGCCGGTAAAGGGAAAGCGTGGCACAACAGAAACAAATCCTGATGGTATCAATGTTTACGGGTCCTTGGATGCGGGTGCTGATTTCCGTATAGGCGAAAACTGGAAGGTTTCACCATTTGGTGGGATAGTGGCGAGTAGAGCCACTGTTGCCCATGATGTAGATAATGATTTTTCGACGCGTGTAGGAATTGGTGCGTCGTATGGGTTTGAAACTGCCGGAATTCGTTACAATTATGATTTGTATGCAAGCGCATATTCATCGCTTGATTTTGATGTCGGGTTTGCCGTTAACTTTTTATCCATATTTGATAAAATGGGTGGTGGAGTTTCCCTGTCGTTTATCCGGGATGAGGTTGTGGGTCTTTCTTATAAAGTCTCTTTGGGTATGAAAATTGAGTTTTAAATTTGATTGCAGAACTCGCCGCGAAGGGACGCTTTGTTAGCAGCCGTAATTCGAATATCGGCCATTTGTGGCGCGTTATCGTTTTGTGGGGCGTCAACAATGCACTGCTGCATGTATGGGGTGCGGTAAACCAGTTTTTTTCCGGTTTTGTCCGTTCCTTCACATAGGCATGCCATCGTTTTACCTATGCAGGCTTCGTTGAATTCGCGTTGTATTTCGTTTAATTTGCCATCTAATTCCGATAGGCGCGCCGCTTTGATGCTTTCTGGTATTTGGTTTGGCATAAGAGCTGCTGCCGTATGAGGGCGGGGCGAATATTTGAATGAATAAGAATTTATATATTTTATTTGTTGGGCAATTTTAATTGTTTGCTCAAAGTCCTCGTCTGTTTCACCGGGGAACCCAACTATAAAATCGCTAGATATTTGAATATCGGGGCGCGCCGCCTTTAATTTGTTAACTATATCTATATATAGATTTAGTGAATACGGCCGGTTCATTCTTGTCAATACATTCTGGGCGCCGCTTTGTATAGGCATGTTGAGGAAAGGCAGTAATTTGTGTTCATTACGAAACATTTCAATTAGGTCATCGGTCATTTCTGTTGGGTAACTGGATGTAAATCGAATGCGTTTGATTGCATCAATTTTTGCCGTTTCGCGTATTAAATCGGACAGTCTAAATGTTTTGCCGGTGCTGTCGGCATATTTATATCCATTGACATTTTGCCCCAAGAAACATATTTCCAGTGCACCTGTTTCGGATGCATGGCGCACGTCGTGCATGACGTCGTCGAATGGGCGTGATATTTCACGGCCACGTGTGTATGGAACAATGCAATACGTACAACAGTGGTCACATCCTTCCTGTATTGGGATATATGCCACTGCAGGCGATGTGGACGGCCGCGGCAGTTCATCGAACTTTTCAAGGCCTCCCAAGTCGATATTAAGCAATTTTGTGTCCGGGTTTTCCAAAATATCAGGCAGTTTGTGATAACTCTGCGGTCCCAGGACAAAATTCAAATCCGGAATTCGCTTAAATGCGCTTTCGCCCGCTTCGCGGGCGACGCACCCAACAATACCAAACAGGGCATCGGGTTTCTTTGCGCGCCGAACACGTCCGAGCGCAGAAAAAACCTTGTCTGTGGCCTTGGCACGTACGGCGCATGTGTTCAATATTATTATATCTGCATCGGCAATTTTTTCAGTTGCGCTATACCCACGCTGCAAAAGCATTGCTGCAATACGCTGCCCATCATATACATTCATTTGGCAGCCGAATGTCTGGATAAAGAATTTTTTCATTTTTTATTCTCTGTTTTTTTATCCAAGTTTTGTGCGTAGTATTTCATTAACAACAGCTGGGTTCGCTTTGCCGCCCGTTGCCTTCATTACACCACCCACAAAGAAGCCAAGCAGGCCAACCTTGCCGGACTTGTATTGTTCTACCTGGGCGGGATTGGCACTTATTACATCATCGACTGCCTTTTCAATTGCGCCTGTATCTGTAATTTGTTGCATGCCGAATTTTTCTGCGATTTCACGTGGTGTGCCGGTTTCGCCGTCTAACATTTTTATAAATATTTCCTTGGCCTGTTTTCCGTTGACAGCATTTTCTGAAATCATGTCGACCAATTCGGCCAAATCTGACGGGCGTATGATTCGCGCTATGCCTTGCTCACGTGCATCCACAGCATTTTTTTCATCCCAATTTTCTGGGTGCGCAAACAGTTCAGATATCATCCAGTTTGCAACCCCTTTTGCACGTTGTTTTTTGTCGCCAACCGCTGCGTCGAACCATTTTGAAATATCCGTATTTTCCGTAAGTCTTGCCGCGTCATATTCGGCCAGTCCCAAATCATTAATGTATCGTGCGCGCGTTGCTGCCGGCAATTCCGGCATGGTGCGCCGTATGAGTTCAATTGTTTCTTCGTCAATATCCAATGGCAACAAATCCGGGTCTGGGAAATAACGGTAATCCAGTGCGTCTTCTTTGCTGCGCATTACGGATGTTGTTCCTTCCGACTGATTATAGCGCATGGTGTCCTGACTGACGGTGGCGCCCGATTCGTAAATTTCAATTTGACGGCGCGCTTCGTATTCAATTGCAGACTTGATGAATTTAAATGAAACCATGTTCTTGGTTTCGGTGCGCGTGCGGAATTCGTTTGAACCAGCGGGGCGAACCGATACGTTTACATCCGCGCGCATGGAGCCTTCTTCCATGTTTGCCTTGCTGACGCCTAGCGCACGTGCAATTTCACGAATTTCGCGCAGGTATCTTTCCGCCTCGTCTGGGGATGATATGTATGAATTTTTTTCCGGGTTTTTAACATCCAGCCATGTGACGATTTCCAACAGCGCGACGCCGGTTCTATTATAATCGGCAAAGGATTTTGTCGGATGCATATCATGCTTTAATTTTCCGGCATCCTGTTCCAGATGGGCGCGTTCTATAAAAATCTTTTTGGGTGTGCCGTCATCTGACATTATTTCAACCCAACCGCGTCCGACGACGGGCGGTTCGTCCGCGGGCTGCGAAATCTGATAACCCTGGGGCAGGTCGGGATAGAAATATTGCTTGCGTGCAAAACTGCTGTGGCGGGATATTTCCGCATTTAGCCCCAGACCCATTTTTATCGCCTGTTCCACGCAATATTCATTCAACACCGGCAGCATTCCCGGCATTGCACAATCGACCATAGAAACCTGTGTGTTGGGGGAAACGGTCGGGTTGTAATCCGCGCTTGCCCCGCTAAACAGTTTAGAATTGGACAGCACTTCTATGTGTGTTTCCAGCCCGATTACCAATTCCCAGTCGCCTGTTTTTCCCTTTATCGTGTACATGTTTCTTTTTCCTTGCTTTTTGTTTTATCTTATCTTATTATTGCTTTCGCGTTGGCTAGGTAGCTCAGTTGGTAGAGCAAGGGACTGAAAATCCCTGTGTCGGCGGTTCGATTCCGTCCCTAGCCACCACTTTTTTTATACCCATTTATTATTTTCCCATTACCTTTGTCGGTCGATTATCAATGTTCGAAAATTGCTGAATATGCTTGGCCAATTGCAACACACGCATATCTGCGAAACGCGGCCCCACCACCTGCAGTCCCAGGGGCAGCCCGTTTTCGGTCAATCCGGCCGGCGCACTGCAGGCAGGCACCCCGGCCAGGTTCATCGCAACTGTGAACAAATCCAACGCATAATATTCCAGCGGCGTCAAATCGGCGTCAAGCGGCATTGCAGCGCCAGCACTGGACGGGCATACAATCAAATCGCATCCGTCGAACGCGGTGCGGAACGCGTCCGCAATCATGCGACGAACGCGTGCGGCCTGCATGAAATATACGTCGTATGATTCACTGCTTAACACCGCGGTGCCGATAATCATACGGCGTTTTACTTCGTCGCCAAAACCGCTGGCGCGCGTTTTTTTATATGTATCGATTAAATCCGCGCCATCAACACGCAGACCGTATTTCATTCCGTCATATCTTGCCAAATTCGATGATGCCTCGGCCGGGGCAATTATGTAATATGCTGCAAGTGCATCAAGTATATTCGGGATTGAAACCTCTACTATTTCGGCACCGATTGATTTTAAGTCTGCTATGCGCGCATTAAATATTTTCTGCATGTCGTCCGATATCTTGACGTCTTGCAATTCCTTAATCAGCCCTATGCGCAGCGATTTACCATCCCCAAGAATTGGTTGCAATTCACCATTGAAGTCAAAGCCGTTTTTCACGCTGGTCGAATCCTTTGGGTCAAAGCCCGCCATTGCAGCAAGCAGAGCCGCCGCATCATCCGCGGTGCGCGCAATCGGCCCGGGTGTGTCAAGACTGGACGCAAACGCGACGCATCCCCAGCGCGAGCAAAGCCCGTACGTCGGTTTCATCCCAACCAGGCCTGTTATAGCTGACGGAAAACGGATTGAACCACCGGTATCCGTTCCTGTACCACCCATGGCAAGGCCAGATGCCACCGCACTGGTCGCGCCGCCAGAAGAGCCGCCCGCGGTAAGTCGGCGTTCAATTTGCCATGGGTTTACCGGCGCACCAAAGAAACTGGTTTTGCTAAATGTTCCCATTGCAAATTCATCTAGGTTCGTTTTCCCAAGTAACACGGTACCGCTGTCGATAAATTTCTGGGATACGGTTGATTCATATTCAGGGATAAAATTTTCCAACATTTTTGATGCGGCCGTTGTTCGTATGCCGCGTGTTGCAAATAAATCCTTCATTCCGATTGGAATACCATCAAGAGCCAGCGCGTCACCCGCCGCATAGCGCGCATCACTGGCCGCTGCATCGGAAATTGCGCGTTCCGGCGTCACCGTTATATAGCAATTTAATTGTTCGCCGTATTTTTCAATTCTGTCCAAATGCGCGCGCGCCAGTTCTGTGGCGCTGATTTCGCGCGATTTTAGTTTCTTTAATGCTTCTGTAATCGTCAGGTCTATCATTTCGGTCACTTTATTTTATTTGGATTTTTCGTTTTCTTTTTGGATAGCGTACTTTTGCGGGAATAGGGCAACCCCCAGCGTATTTTGCATAAATTTATCACGGCACCGTCCATGACGTAAATTTCGCGCGCACATACGTATCATCTGTTCTTCTGTTTTCGGTTTTTTATGTCCTGCGCACGGTGGTAAATACTTTTCATGCATATAGAACATTTTGGATAAATCATATCCGCTAAAATTATTCGTCCCCAGTTTATTGCTAGATAAATAAGTCTTAAATTCTGCGTAAATTTGGTCCAGGCAGGAACTTTCTTTGATATTTTGTGTTGCTAATTTTTTATGCAACTCCAGAATTTTTTCAAGCGGCAATTCAGCCAATGTCGCAATAATTGTCGGTACATTCTCATAGGGCTCGTATTTAACGAACGATACTGTGGCTTTATTATTTAAGCTTGTCATATTATTCCCCATTTTATTCATCCATAACCTTGGGTACGGCAAAATATCCCCGTGATACGCCGGATTTATCGGGTGCGTTTGCCAAAACGGCATCACGAATGTTGCCGTCGGTCACCGTGTCGCCACGCCGCGGCAGGGCGTGTTCAGCCGGATTTAGCATTGGTTTGACACCTGTTGTATCAATTTTCTGCAGTTTGTCCAGCCAATCAACCACGGAATCAATGTTCATCTGTTCCAGTTTTTCATCCGGAATTTCAATGCGAATCAAATCTGCGAATTTACGTAATTGCTGCTTGCTAAATGCCATTTTGAATCCTATTATTTAATGCAAAGGAAATTATACAATGATTTTGGCAGATTTCAAGGCTTTTCCGCGCGTGGGACGTATTCTGGGCATTGATTGGGGCGCCCGCCGAACAGGTGTTGCGGTGTCTGACGCATCGCGTGAATTTGTTTTTGTGCGTGATGCAATTGCGGTGCGCGGCGCGGGTGGGGCGATTGCCCAAAAAGTTGCCGAAATCGCCGTTGCGGAACAAGTTTCGGGAATTATTATTGGGTTGCCGGTGCATGCGGATGGTACGCCGTCGCAGACGGCAACAGATGTTCGTAATTTCGCGGCAGATTTATCTGCATTGACTGATTTACCAATTGCATTTATCGAAGAAAATTTGACCAGCCATGCCGCCCAGGAACAAATGGGGCGTGTTAGGGTTGCGGATATAAAAGCGCGCCTCGATTCCGAGGCGGCGCGCGTAATATTGGAAAATGCAATTGCCGTGATATCACGGCTGAAATAACCGCATAAGTATATTATTCGTCACGTTTGTCGGGTATTTGGCCGTCCGCCGATAACAAAACCGCAATCCAGCGCGTTGAATCAAATTGCGCTGTGATAATATATGTTGCAACCAGCAGCGGGACGCTGAAAAACATGCCGGCGATTCCCCATATCATTCCCCAGAACACCAGGTTTATCAATATTGCCAATGTGGATAAATTCAATGTAGAGCCGGTCAGTTTCGGTTCAATTATATTGCCAAACAATATCTGCAGCCCAATAAGTCCAATTGCCGTTAGTAACGGTTGTTGCAGGCCGCCGGTTGTGGCCATTGAATAAAGTACCGGCAGGCTGCATGCCACGATTGCACCGATGGTTGGAATATAGCTGGTGACAAAAACAATGAATGCCCAGACACCGGCAAATTCAACACCAATCATATGCAACCATATATACGACAATATGCCCGTTATGCCGGATATCATTGTTTTCATAAACAGGTATTTTTTCATGTTTGTATCAATGCTTTCAGCGATGTAGCGCATTTTTTTGTATTTGTTTTTGTTTGGGAACAGTGCTGCGAATTTTCTGTTAAACGTGCTTTGTTCGACAAACATGAATAACATATAAACAACAATCATTCCCACCGACGTTGCAATTGATGCAACCGACGTGCCGACATTTTTTGCAATCTTGGTTATGTTTGGCAGAATGTTTTCATCAAATTTTAATCCAACCGATGCGGACAGGTAATCACCCAAATCGATTAATTTATGTTGCAGTCCCGGTAATGACGCGATTAGTTCTGAAAACATCGGGCGAACCTGGGTCACGAACAGGTATATAACACCAAATAAAATCACAGCTGCAACAATGTTTGACGTCCAATCAAATGCGCGTGCTGCAATCATGTTATCCTTTCTGGAATTTTGATTACTGTATGGAAACAGTTTGCGACAATATGCGGCGATTGCGTTTATTAGGTACCACATAAAAACCGCAACCAGCAAAGGAATTAAAATTGAGCGTCCCATCCATAGAAAAACAACCGCTGCGGCAAATAATATTATTCCATTCATAAAATTCTCCTATGCCTTGTATTCATGCACATAGCGCGTTTTTTACTGTGCAGAATTTTGTGTGTCTGTTATGGTTATTGTTTCGGCGTATTGGGCCGATATTTCTTGGGCTATTTTATGGCGTGTATTTATATTGGTGGCAATCCAAATTATATACATTGCAATAAATAATATATTCAAAATAACCGCAGTTGTGGCAAATGCACCGCCGATATTTTTACGCATTTTTTCGCGCCCGGTTGTTTTTTCCCAAATCAGATAAATAAGTATATATGATACCAGCATCGGCAATATTATTATTGACGCCATCGGGGCGAGTATAATGGCACAGATTGTGGTTATTATAATTGCAGCCCATATATACATGTCGCGTGATATAACCCGATTGATAAAGCGTTCATACCATGCGGTGCCGATTTTAACAGATTGTGGTGTGTTCTTTTTATCGCCGAACATATAACACGGAATTGTCAGTAATGAAAACGGCAGGGATAAAATAGCCTTCCATTTCGGTACGCCAAGTGTTCGTGTTCTGTTATACACGGGTTGTAGATTTATAATCGACAGGCCGATTTGATACATTGATATAATACAGGCAAAAAAGGCCACTATGAAAAAAGAGATAATCGACTGATGTGCTGGCACTGGGCTAATCATTGGAATAACTATAAAATATACCGCGAAAAGCAGGACGACGGGCATAATAATTAAAATAATACTTATTCCTAAATCAATCGCGACGAATTCACGATGGTTTAATTGTACCGCCGGTGTATGTCGCAGCATCCACACCGCGCATATTGCGGTAAACGCGCCGAATATTGCAAAAATCGGCCATGTGATTGTCAATGGCTTCGCGATAAGCATATAAATAAATATGCCCACCAAAGACAACAGGGTCGACGATATGGCAAATTTCATTGGTGTCTTAAACAGCCATGTGGAAAGTTTTGCTGTTTTATTTGTTGTGTTTGCATTTTTTTGCATGCTGTTTCCCTTTGGTTTATTTTATGCAAATTTGCCCATTTGCCATAATGGTTGTGTCGGTCGGCATGGCGGTTTGTGTAAATTTTTCCTGATGACTGATAAATAAAAATGTTGTGTTCGGCATTTCACGCATTGTCTGCGCAATCAGTTCCTGAGTCTTGGCGTCGGCGCCGGAATCTGGTTCATCTAAAATTGCGAATTTTGGTTCCGTCATAACCAGTTGTAACAACATCAGCCGTTTGCGTTCACCACCAGAAAAACCGACGTTTATGCTACGGTTTAGCCATTCTTTTGGAATGGATAGTCGTTCGCGAATCTCTTCTAGTCGGGTTAGAAATTCGCCCATGGACAAATCGTGGCCCGTTTGAAAATGATGATGTGCGGCGGCCGAATGCTTTAGGAAAGACAAAACGGTAAGTCCCGGAATTTCCGGAACATTTTGTGCGCCTAGAAATACCCCCAGCAACGCGCGCGTAGTTGTGTTTTCATTCGTTATATCACGACCATCAAATATTATTTTGCCATTGTCGATTTTTAATTCGGGGTTTCCCGCGATTGTTGCCGCCAATGTTGATTTTCCAGACCCATTGTGCCCAGATAGTAGATGGCGTGCGCCACGCGCGACATGCATGTTTATATCATGCAACAGCGTTTTTCCGCCCATTGATACCGTTAAATTTTTAATTTCGAGCATTTTTAATCCTGTATGTCTGTGACATTATATCACAAATAACTTGCGTTGCAAAGAACGCCTGCGTATAATGATTTTTGTCGACATGTGTTATGTCGATGGGTATGAGAACCCTTTTCGAGCGTCATGTTAAAAAGGTGCGAAAGTGTCTTTTTTATTGTGATGAAAAGTACCCCGGCCAGAGTGCTGGGGGGCGGTGATATATATAAATAAGCCCACAATTTCTCGAAGTTGTTCTCATCCCCCAGCCACCGTTTTGGTGGTTTTGTTTGATATTAAGGGAGATGATCAAATGTTTAAAAAGATTTTGATTTCTTTTGTTGTTTTTGGCAGTTTAAGCAACGCGCATGCAGATTGGAGAATCAGAGATACTTATTGCGCAGATCAAGATTCAAATTGCCTATGGTGTCTTGGTGGCGGAACCAGACCAAATGGCGATTGCAATTCAAGTTATGCTGGGTGCAGTAAAGGTTTTTCAACAGTTGCCGTTGGGGGGAGTTCTAATGGTCTTGTTTGTTCCGCAACAGGGTTTTGTTATCAAACTTGTGGAACGCGTGTCAGAATGGAAGGTGATATGCAGATTACAGAGCGTGCTAGTGGTTGCAAGTGTGACACTTGGACTGTGATTTCAATGATACCTATATGCGAATATGGACATTATTATTCAAAAAGTGAGAGTAAGTGTACAAAATGTCCGGCAGTTAAATGTGAATCGTGTACATATAATGAGTTTGTTGATGATGATGGGCAGAAATGGGTATATGGCAACACACCGAATATGGAAAACATGGAAATAACGGATTGTTATTTGAAAGGATCATGCGGTTGGATTAGTAATGGTATATGCTACGATGAATTAAATGTATATAAAGATGAAAGTGGTACATTTGTCATCCAGACTGGAACACATGGCGAAGGGTGTAAATGGAAGCAATGATTTTTATTGCCCGGACAGCGCCATTTGAATTAGTTGTTTTGATTCAACCAGAAATTCCATTGGCAGTCGTGATATAACCGGTGCGGCGGTCGCGCCGATTATCATGGCTGTTGCTTGGTCTGTGTGGATGCCTGCGCGTTCCAAAAACCATAATTGCGCTGGGTCGATGGCGCCGGTGGCGGCCTCGTGGCTTTGTTGATTTTCACCATTGCCATGCACAATTGTCGGCAGTGTGTTTGCAATTGCCGCATCCCCAATCAGGCGCGTGTCACATTTAGATGCATTTTTTGAATTTTTTCCGGAAAAACTCACCAGGCTGCGGAATGTCTGGTTTGAATTATCTGCGGCGACGCCATATGAAACAATGTTGGATGTCGTGTTATTGCCGATATGTATCATTTTTGTTCCGGTGTCCGCCATTTGACCGCCGCGTGTTATGGCCAGGGAATAAAAATCACTTTTTGCGCCGTCACCCGCCAGAATTGTCGATGGATATTTCCATGTCATTGCGGAGCCGATTTCCACCTGGGTCCAGTCAAGCGTTGCATTTTTGTCGCATCGGCCACGCTTGGTGACAAAATTTATTATCCCACCAACATTTTTTTCGCCGCGCCATTGTCCTGCATACCAGTTTTGAACGGTTGCGTATTTTACATGCGCATTTTCGCAAACAACTATTTCAACAACCCCGCTGTGCAATTGGTGGTTTGGACGGCGTGGTGCGCTGCATCCCTCCATATAAGAGAGTTCAGACCCGCTGTCTGCAATAATCAGTGTGCGTTCAAATTGGCCGATTTTTGCGGTTTCGATTCTAAAATAACTGGCCAGGTCAATGGGGCATTTCGTATTTTTCGGGACATATACGAATGTTCCGTCCGAAAACACCGCGGCATTTAACGCGGCAAAAAAATTGTCGCCCGACCCAACAACAGACCCCAAGTACTTTTTCACCAAATCCGGATATTTGCGCACGGCATCCGACATTGGCAAAAATATTATACCCAGTTTATTTAATTGTTCTGTATATGATGTGTGAACGGATGTGCTGTCGATAACCGTGTCTGTTGCCATGCCGAGCAGGGCACGCTGCTCGCTTTCGGGCAAACCCATTTTTTCGTATGTTTTTTTCAAATCGGAATTATCGATTTGTGCGGGTTCGTTATAATAGTTCAATGCATCATAATCAATTGGGTCATATTCAAATTCCGCCCAATGTGGTTCCGTCATTTTTTTCCACTGTTCAAATGCCGCCAATCGCCATTGGGTCATCCATTCCGGCTCTCCTCGGTGGTGCGATATTTCACGTACAAGATTTTCGGACAGTTTGGTCATATGCTACATCATTCCCCGGCGGCCAGTTGTTTTGCCTGTGCAAAGAAAGTAAGTGATTGCCCCAACAGGCCGTCGGTAAATGTTGCTGCTAAAATTCCATTTGGCTCTGTTGTTGTCAGGTGGGTAAGCAGCCTGTCTGCGCGGTTCATATAATTATCTATATTTCGGGCGACGTCCGGATCCAGTTTTATCGCACGGCGTAATTTTTCAAGTGCAAACGGATTTTTGGCATATTCGTCCATTATTCCACCCAATGCCCGCCACAGGGGGTGTTCGGCCGTTGCACGTGGCATTATGTCAATCGCCGCCATAACCGGGATAAGATTTTGCAGTAAATCCTGATATATCATTTCGGCATTTTCTGCAACAGCGTTTGTTGCGGTCTTGTTTTTTAGGACAGTCTGAATTTTCACCATAAGGTTGTATTGGTGTGCCAATGTTTTGTGCATGTCCCGTATTTGTGCGCCAATTCGATACATGTATATCGCATTGGCGATACAAATCAGTGCGGTTACAGAAATTATACCTAAAATCAACAGGTTTTGCATTTGGTGGCCCTGGGGTTACGTGTTTTTCGGTATGCAGTATAACATCTTTTGGCGATTCGTGCGATTTTATCTTTTCTTTTGCTTAAATTTAGGTTGTTTTATGTGTGTTTTACCGCTTGCACAGATTCGGTCAAGTTGTTATAATAAATATCATTGATTAAAGGAAATATTAGGAAAGGAAGTCTTTATGTTCCGCAAGATTTTGATATTTGCAATGTTTTTTGCAGCGGTTGGCTATTGTTATGCCGCCGAAACATTGCCGCAGGTTGTTACATCCCAGGTGTTTTATACCGAAGAACGCACCGGTGGTGGCGATGAGTATGTGCAATATGACACGGTTCAGACACAAACCGTAACGACGCAGCCGACTATGGCGCAAATTCCGGCATGGCCGATTGCGGGTTCTGATGCCGATGTTGAGGTTTCCTGTGGTGACGGTCTTTGCGCAAAGAACAAGCAAAGCGACAATATACGCATCGTATCCAAAATAGGTGCCGACCTGGTGGTTGAAAATAATTTTAATCTGAAAAATTCCGGTTCTGATTTCGGTGGATGGTCTGGTGGTGCGAATTTGCTGCATGGTACGCAAATTCCGGTCGGTTTTGATAACGAATGCAATAATGGCTCTGAAATGCCGTTGCTGCACCGCGAAGTATTAGAAGATGATGGTGGCGACGTTTTGACTCTTTCTCGCAGCGGACGAAAAAATTGTGCAAAATATTCGGATGGTTACACCGCGCATCTGGCTAAAATGGGGTTGACCGAAACAAAAGCCACCGTTGATTCCGAAGCGGAAATTGCGGTTGACTTATCCGCTGATGCTGAACCGGCGATTGATTTGACCGATCAGGTTCGTTCATGGGTTGTTGCAAACGGACAGACTTTGCGCGAAGTTTTACAAAACTGGTGCAACAAAGAAGGATGGGATTTGGTTTGGGCAACATCGCGTGAATACCCTATAGAGGCAAGCGCCGTGTTCAAAGGACGATTTGTTGATGTCGCATCGGCATTGGTGCGTAATTTTGGACGTGCGACGCCTGTGCCATACGCCAAATTTTACAAGGGAAACCGTGTTTTGGTTATATCCACAACAGAAGAATAATCTTTGAACTAGGTCGCCGTAGGAGAATATAGATGACAAATCCAATAAAAGTTTTAATAGCATGCGCCGCCGTATGTGCGATTGTGTCGGGGTGCACCACACGTGAATCGGCCAAGGTCGCGGCATCTGTCGATCAAGACTTTATCAATGCTTACGACGCGTTTGAAATGGCAAAGAATCCGCGCGCCAAAGTGTCCAGCGGCGACACCGTTTCAATGTCAGAGGGGGTTTGGCTGGGGAACAAGTCGACAGTTTTAGAGCATCGCAATAATCTGCCGGCACAGTTTGAAACGGACACGGGAATAACTATATTATTGGATGAACCGGTCTCGTTACAGGTATTGGCAAATGACATAAACACCATAACCGGAATTCCGGTCAAAATCGACAGCCAGGTCAATGCCGAAAAATTAAAAAAGACGGTGAACATTGCATATACCGGAAAATTATCCGGTCTGTTGTCACAGGTTGCGACCGATTTGGATTTGTTGTGGTATTATAACAAGAATTCAATTGTATTTTATGAAACGGAAACCAAGACGTTCACGTTGTATGCACTGGGGACGGACGTTTCATATCAGACCGCCGTTCAAACAGATGATGGAAACCAGGTGTCGTTGGAATCAACATTAAAGGAATGGGACGAAGTTGAAAGTGCCATAGGGGCGATTATTGGTAATGCGCAAAACGCAGATTTTACCGTGTCACGCAGTTTGGGAACAATAACCGTCACGGCGCCGCCGTCTGTTTTGAACAGGATAGATGAATATATTGCGAAACAAAACAAGCGTTTGTCGCAGTTGGTTACAATTGATGTAAAAGTTTTGCAGGTATCCATTTCAAATGATTCTGCCTTTGGCTTGAATTTGGCGGCGGCGATTAATTCGGCGTCTGGATTGAATATCGTTGCAAATCCGAAAAACAATCTTTCCACGAACGAGGCCAGTTCGATGAATATTGCTGTTTTGTCTAATACCGTATCTGCCTTGACGGGGGCGACACATTTGGATGAAGCGGGCAAAGTTGTCGAAGGTGCATATACTGCGGATAAAATAAAAAATGGTTCGCTTTCAGGTGTTGCCGGCAGCAGTGCGCTTATTGAAGCGCTGGCAAAGCAGGGCAAGGTTTCACTGGTGACAAATGTTGGTGTCACAACACGTAACAATCGCGTGGCGCCGGTAAATAATACACGCACCACCGGGTATATAAAGCGGTTTGAATCACGCAACTTTACAACGGTTGAATCCAGCACCGTAGATCAGGACGATTTGGAAACCGGATTTTCAATGCAGTTATTGCCGAATGTTTTGGATAACGGGCGAATTTTATTGCTGTTTAGAATGTCTGTACGTGAACTGCTGAAAATGTCGACCCAGACAATAGGGGAGGTAACCCTGCAATTGCCGGAGGTGGAAGAACGCAGTTTCATGCAAGAAGTTATAATGGAATCCGGTCAAATGTTGGTGGTATCTGGATTTGAGAAACAGACGAACAGTGACACGCGTTATGGATTGGGTGATCCGGACTTTATGGCATTGTCCGGTTCGCGTGAAACAGCGGCACAACGTGACGTTTTGGTTGTTATTCTGACGCCGCAGGTATTGGTCAGCCCGATGGATGCGGAACGTAGTATTCAACAGCACTGGGGGGCGCCGCTGAATTAAATAAATAGATAAACAAAATACCGCTGCATTTGCGGCGGTATTTTGTTATAATATTCTTGCTAAAATTTGGATAAATTCATATAATTGCCGGCAGCGGGGCATTAAGCAAATGCCCAAAATAAACGGTGGATTAAATTCAGCATTTTCATATCAGAAAAAATCCCCGGTTTGTGCCGCATGCGTCCCCCCAATTATTGCACAAGTAAAACGACCGTTTTCTTTTCTCTATATTAGTACTGCTATGTGTATTTCCGATTGCATATGGCGCAGGTTATACATGCCCCGCATATAAGAAGTATACATCATGTAATAGCGGATATTATCTAAACGGTACGGCGGCGGGTAATTCATGTGCCACGTGCCCGTCCGGATGCACATGTGCGGGTGGCACGGCGCAACCTGTGTGTAACTGTAATCCTGGATATTATAAATCAGATAGTGGTGCATGCGCCCAGTGTGAATCTAAATATTATTGCCCTGGGGATGGGTTGCGATACTCGTGTCCGATACCCCAAAATAATGTATTTTTTGCTTATTGGGGTTCAAAGGCTTTAAACAGCCCAGCGGGAAGCACTTCTATTACCCAGTGTAATTTGGATACCAAAGCGAGTGATACGTGGATATATGAATTTAAGTATCATGGTTTTTATCACTGGAGTGGTAAATGTTATTGGTCGCCAGAGGCGAATGTATATAACAATTGTGATGATAATAAATCTTTCTGGGAGTGTAATGCCGGATATTATATAAGCAGTACGCCCGAAGGAGATGGATTTATTAGTTCTTGCCAGGCATGTCAGCCGGGTTCGTATACTGTGGCTGTAAACACGGTGCAAAATACCGGTGGGCCAGATGCATCATATCATTATTCGTCAGCATGCACCGCGTGTACGAACGGTCCCGATAATTCGCATTATGTTGGGGTCGCTACGGCTACGGCCGATTGTCCGTGGGAATGTGATGCAGGGTATTATTTATCCGGTGGCAAATGCGTTCAATGTGAATCTACATATTACTGCCCGGGTGATGGCCAGCGTTATTCTTGTCCCACCCCGAACAGCGATAAATATTATACTTATAACTGGGCGCGTGCACTAAACAGCCCACTTGGCAGCACATCCATAACCCAATGCAATTTGGATAGGGACTTGGGGGAGGCATGGATTTATGAATTCAAATATCGTGGGTTGTATCGCTGGGCCGGAAAATGTTATTATTCTCCGGAAACAGACATTTATAACAATTGCGAAAATGACAGATATTTTCGTGAATGTAATGCCGGATATTACACCAGCACAATTCCGTTGGGACCGGGTTTCTCTAATTCATGCGCGCCGTGCGCCGCCGGGTCGTATACCAAGGCGTATGCGAATCTTGGCATTGGCAGTAATGACGATTCATACCATTTTGCCACATCTTGCACATTGTGTGAAACCGGTACATATAATGACAAAAGCGCCAGCACATCATGCACCGCATGCACAAACGCGCCCGATAACTCGCATTATGTGGGAACGGGGGCGTCATCTGCTGAATGTCCATGGGTGTGCGCCGACGGCTATGAAATGAATGGTAGCGCATCGTGTGAGAAGATACAGTTGTGTGAAGCCGGGATTACAACCTTGCATATTGGCAATGGGATATCAATACCATTGTACAAGAAGTCGCGCACGACACCATCATTGCATGTCGGATATAATAATCAGGTGTGTTATGGCAACCTGACGGCGGGCAGTGCGACCGGCACGGTGAATATAAATATCAGTGGTTCTGTATATCATGTCGTTGAATAAATGGTTTTTGTTGCCGACTAAAATAAAAAACACCCCGCATGGGGTGTTTTAATTTTTTCTATCTGAAATTATGCCATTTGGGCAACTTTTTTGGTCAGTCTAGAAATTTTGCGCGCCGCGCGTTTTTTCGGCATTATTTTACCGGCGGATTTCATAATTTTGCTTTCCGCGTTGCGGGCAGCGGCAGTTGCGGCGGCCTTGTCGCCGGATTCAACAGCAACCAATACTTTTTTAGCGGCGGTTTTTACTGCACTGCGACGAGATGTGTTGATTGCATTTTTCTTGGCCGTTACCAAAATTCTTTTTTCAGATGACTTGTGATTTGCCACTTTATTTTCCTTTTATTTTAGTCATGTTTTTGATATTTTATAGAAAACAAACATAAAATCAAGCAAAAATGGAAGAATAAAATGATATTACCTGTAATTACAATATTGGCGTCTTATTTACTGGGCAGCATACCCATGGGACTAATTTTAACCAAATTAGCAGGCAAGGGCGATTTGCGCAAGGTGGGCAGTGGAAACATTGGTGCAACAAACGTAATGCGTGTCGGTGGATTGCGTATGGCGGCGGCGACATGGCTTCTGGATATGTCCAAGGCAATTGCAGCGGTTTTTATCGGAAATGCTGTTCTGGGTGACTGGTTTGGCGCATGGTGCGGTTTTGCGGCGATTGTTGGACATTGTTATCCGATTTGGCTGCGTTTTCATGGCGGCAAGGGAATATCGTCACTATTTGGTGTTTTGTTAGCGGTAAGCCCGCTGTCATTTGCAATATGTGCGATTGAATGGCTGATTGTGGCTTTGACCAGTGGTTACTCTTCGTTGGGGGCGGTTGTTGCGTTCTGTCTTATGCCGGTATTGGGATTTGCCATAGATATCCGAATCGGTTTTGCATTCTTGGCGATTGGTTTATTGTGCCTGTTCCGCCATCGTGAAAATATCAAGCGGTTGTTGTCGGGAACCGAATCGAAAATAGAATGGAAGTGGAAGAAATAAAACACATAAACAAAGCCACATATTTTTGTGGCTTTTTTAATAATTTAAAGGTTTTTAGACTTTATTTTTTTGCATTTTTGTGATATAATAAATTAATAATAATGCAGGGTGGGAAAATGAAAAAGTTTATATGCGCTGTGGTTTTATTAGGTGGGGTCAGCCCGTCTTTCGCCGTTACACAGACGGCAATGGCGCGCCGTTCAATGGCTGAACAGATGACCGCATCGCCACGTGCGACAACCCTGTCTAAAAATCAGATAAATGCAATGGGTGATATGAATGCGGCCGCAACTGTTGATAAGTCAAGCATACGTCAACAGGTCGACATTCCCGCGTCAAATGCCACCAATGGCGATAACAATGCGGACAAAGATAAACGGGAAAAGGAGCGTGCGGCGTGTCTGGGGAACAATATCGGCATTGGAAACACGTTCGTTTGGGCATCCCGGTACAGCAATACAAACAATTATGCATCAATGGTCGAAGATACTGACAACCCAGAAAACAACACATGTTTTGTAAAGGTTGAATTACGTTCTGATGACCCAAAAATATCGGTTGCTGATATTCCGACACAATATTATGAAATGGGGCGCGATATAACCTGTGGCGAATGGGCGGATGAATCCAAGATAGAAAAACGCATTCTGGATGCTAAAAAATCGGGGCGCACATGGGGTACGGTTGGCGGCGTTGTGGGTGGCGTCGGTATTGGTGTCGGCATGATGGAATTGTTTGGAAACAAGGCAATCGGCGGCAAGGTTGAAGGGCAGAAAAACAAGAAATTGAATGAAAACGAACTTTTGCGTTCACAATTGTTGGCGGAAAAAGATTCCGACGATTACAAGAACTTTATGCGTTATATGCGTGTATTGCGCGACGAGTGCGAAAGAACAGATATCAAATGGGCAAACGGCAAGCCCGAGGAATGCGAGGAATACGATTACAACTATTTTTTGAACTTGTAATAGATGTATAATTTTAATGTCCGCGGGTTTTGCGGACATTTTTTATGCGTGGGTGATATTTTCGCTTTTGTGGAATCATATAAATTTTTATACTGCATTTATCATGTCTGATTTATTTAATAAGTTGTTGATTATCAGAACGCCGGGCGTTGGACCCGCCAAGTATGCGGATTTATTGCGCCGTTTCGGTGGCGCGGATGCGGCGGCGGCCTCAATCGGGGCGGATGTACATCGCCGTGACGCAATTTTGCGTGAAATGGATGCCGCATCGCGAATGGGTATACATTATATATGTGACGATGACGATTTATATCCGGCCGCGTTGCGTGCGGTAAAAAATCATCCGCCAGTAATTACGGTACGCGGGAATCTTGATACATTGCGTCGATCCGTTGTTTCAATGGTTGGAACGCGGCATGCAACCGCCGCCGGCATGGGATTTATGGCGAATATTGCACGGGATTTTGCGCAAAACGGATATGCCGTTGCAAGTGGTTTAGCCATGGGAACGGATACAGCGGCGCATCGCGGCGCCCTGCGTTCAAATAGTTGCACTGCAACAATTGCGGTCTTGGCGGGTGGGGTGGATTATATATGGCCGTTGGAAAACGAATCGCTTTATTACGATATTGTTTCAAATGGTGCGGTTATCAGTGAAATGCCGGTCGGGTTTGTCCCCAGTGCAACAAATTTTGTTCAAAGAAATCGCTGGATTGCGGGACTCGCGCAAAAACTTATTCTGGGCGAGGCGGATAAAAAATCCGGCAGTATGACAACCGCACGATTCGCAATTGAATATGGCCGTGATATATGGGCCATACCGTCACACCCCGCAGACCCCAGAAGTGTCGGGCCAAATTCCTTGATTTCTGGGGGATTGGCCAAATTATGTGTCGGTTCTGTAGACTTTTTCGAAAATGTTGATAAAAACGCGGCCATGGGAAAAAATTCAGAAAAAGTTATGCCAGAAAATCCATTGTTGGATAAACTTGGGATAAATCCGGTATCAGAATCTGTATTGGCACAGATTGTCAAAAAACCGATTTCGGAAATTAAAAGCGATTTGGTTATTTTAGAATTGCAGGGTTTGGTGCGAAAAGTTGATGGCGGATATATTCGGATATGATTCTTTTCATGTCTATACAGTGTATATACAAGGCGCAGAAAACGGGCAAAAAAACGAATCGTTGTCAAAAAATAAATGTTAAAAAATTGTTTAACATTTGGTTGCAAATCAGATTTTATTTTATAACTTATCAATCGTGTTAACGGGTGATTGAAACACAAAACAAACAAGCGAGAGAGTATAAACAAGTAGGAACAGCATAAACACTAAATTTTTATGAATCTGATAATTCGGGTAAGTGAAATTTAGCGTTTATGCAGGGGTGGTTTTTACACTCTTGCACGGGCAGAAACTCTTTTAGGGAAGGAAAGGAGAAACAGCATGCAGGTAGCGGCTACAAAGCAAATGACAAACTTGGAGCAAATCAAGGGGGCCATTGCCGCAAAAATGGATTCTGCAAGTTTTTCTTCCTGGATTTCGCCGCTTGATTTCGAATTTGCCGATAATATTTTGACGCTGCGCGCACAAAATCAGTTTTCTGCCGATTTTATAAACAGCGTACACGGCGGCGTGTTGAATGCAGTTGCCACGGAATTTGGAATTTCTTTGAATGTTGGTGTGCGTGGCGCGACCGCCAAAAACACACCGATTGCAAACGACAATAATGTTCAGCATTATTCGCCGGTTAAAAATGAAACAATTCAATCCGTGCGCGATACATCCGCGTTTGATGATTTTGTCGCATCCGATGAAAACGCATTTGTTTTGTCGGCATGCAAAAAAATTGCATCTGGTGCGGTTGCGTTTTCACCTTTGTTTATCTATGGACCGGCGGGGTGTGGGAAATCATTGTTGGCGGGTGCAATAAATGCGGCGGCGTCTGGTCGCACAATCATGATGACCGGTGGCCAGTTTGTTTCAGAATTCGCCCGCAGTCTGCATGACCGCACGGTATTTGCATTCAAAGATTATTGCCGCAATTGTGATACTTTTATTATGGATGACGTGCACACTCTGGCGGGCAAGCGCGCAACCTGCGAGGAATTTTTGCAACTGATTATGGATTTGCGTGCGGCCGGAAAAAACATTGTTCTGACTGCGAATGCGGCGCCGAACAACCTGTCGGGGTTTGACCGTCGCATGCAGGCGGTGCTGGCCTCTGGCTTGGTGGCGGATGTGGCGTTGCCGAACACGCATGTTCGTACGGTTATGTTGCGGCGTGCAGGTGTCGCATCGGATGTTGCGGACGCATTGTCTCGCCGCATATCTGGTAATGGACATTTGGTTGGTGGCGTTGCTCTTAAAATAAAGACATATTGCGAACTGATGGGCGCGACGGTTGATATGGATGTTGCGCAACGGTTGTTGGCAGATACCTTGGAAAAATCAAAAACACCAATTGCAATGGTCAAGTCTATGTGCGAAAAATTGGGCGTTTCATATGATGCCGTATGTGGTGCAGGACGCAGCCGTAGCCTGGTTTTAGCGCGTCAGACAATGATGGCCGTGCTAAAACAGGCGACAGATATGTCTTTGACAGAAATCGGGCGCATGGTTGGTGACCGTGATCATGCGACAGTTCTGTACGCGATTAGTCAGATTGAAAAATTAAAGAAAACAGATTTGGTTTTGTCCGCGCAAATATCACAGTTGATTGCCGAATGCAGATAAAACAATGGCAAATATTCAGTCAAAATAGGTTAATGTTTTTTTAGTGACGCTAATTTCATGATTGGAAAGAGGCCGAATTTATGATAAAATATAGTCATAAAAACAATGTGTTGGCGCATTCAAATTATCCTTGGGTTGCGCATTAATGGAGAGATTGAATGAAAAAATACATATTTGCGTTAATTATGACTGTGCTACCTGTATTTGCATATGCGGGTTGTAATTCCCCGGTTAGCTTGTCTTATGAAGGGTTGCAGACGCCAAGTGATGATGAGTTTTTGTATGAAACAAAAGAACAGTATGATATGTCGGCTCAAGGATATACAAATACAGGGCATAAAAATTCTGGGGCCGGTATAGGATATGAATGCGATCAATTCAATAGTGGTAGTTGTGGCGTTGGCGATGTTGTTGAAATGCAGCGACGCCATGTTTTTGAGGGTAGGGTTGTAAACAGAAAGCAACGTTATCAATGTATTGTTGGTGCTTTTGGAGATGACAAATGGGTTGTTGTTGATGACAATATTTGTGCTACCGATGGATTTGGCGATGTTGAGGTTGGTGAATGCGTCAAAAATGGCCAGAATTGCCGTACTTTAACCAAGATTGATTGCAGTGGTTATCAATTATCTGATGTAAATGGTATAGAATTTGAAGGCGTATGCCAAAGTGGACCGAAGTTTATTTGTAAAGCGACAAAATGCATTGACGGCATGACCGCACAAGATGGATCATGCGTGATTTCCAATGATGACAATAACAAGGAAACGCCAAATTCTAATATGCCAGAAATACAAATAGACCCGGTCGTCATAACCGCGCCTAATCCTAATAAGGCTCGTTGTGAAGCATCTGGTGGAAAATGGTCTAATGGTGCGTGCGTGTGTGACGCGTCAAAAAATCTAAAGACTGTTGGCAAAGTTTGCGAATGCATAGATGATAATTACAAATTTGACGCCGCTACAAAGAGCTGCAAAATGTTGGACGGAGAATTGGAGCGGGATAATTGTCAAAAGGCTGGAGCTGACACGGCATATTGGGATGGGAAAAAGTGCATATGTCGTGATACTACAAAAATATGGCAACAGGATAGGTGTGTGGAAAATCCTGTTATAACGGCATGCAATGCGGGCAGTGAAACCCAATGGAACTATGTTATGGGCAAATGCGTGTGCATAGAATCAAATAAAACCATGGATGCCAACGGTCGATGCGTAGAAACAGGTGTGGCCGGCGGCACAATAGCTCTAGAAGATGGTAGCAGAAGCAAGATAAAGGAAGCGGCTGCATCCGCGAAAGGTATAGCGGCAGGATTTGAAAAGACTGTATGGAAGAACGAGGAAGGCAAGTTTAATACGACCCGTCTTGCATCGGATTCCATAGCGGGTGTAGTGCTTGGTACCGCAGGGGGACTTATAACAAGCAGCGTAATAAAAAAGAGCCAGGTAAAGAACGGTTTTGAGGATATAAGCTGCACCGTAGGTGGCCAGGTGGTCGCCGGATGGGATGATTTATTCCGTGTCGGTATAAAATAATAAAGCCTTTTAACAAAACACCGCCCAGCCGGGCGGTGTTTTGTTTTACATGTAGCTTTTTTTATGCATGGTTTCTTGTATATATTTGTCAATCATGGCCGTACGAATTTCCATTTGCCTGTAGAAGTCGTTTTGTGCGCGGCGGCTTAAGTGCTGAATATAATTTTTTTCATTATAACCGTCAAAAATATGTATCGTTGTCGGAAACAGCAGGATTACAGGTTTGCCGGTATCTTTGTCTAGGTATTCAATAACGGTTCGCGCCAAATCAGAACCAAAATATGGTACGATTTCATTGTATTCCGTCTGAATTAGAGATGCCCCGCTGCGCGTAAATTTTTTTATATATTCCTGGTTAATCGGCAATTTTGCGTCCGAAAAGTGTAGTAAGTAGGTGTTTGATATTCCCGGTCTGCAATTTGTGGTAAATGATGCCGATTTAACGAAATGATTTATATTTTTATATATGGACATTTTGCACCTTTTATATCTGCTTGATATTAATTAAAGCACAAAAATATAAATTGTCAATATTTATGTATGTGTTTATGTGCAGTGATAATTGTGTTGCTGTGTGCGTTTATTGTTATTATAAAGTCGCAAGTATGTATATAAAAATTTTTCCCGCGGTGAATAATGTTGCAATCTGGCACCGTGTGCATAATGCGTTGTACAAAATCCACAACGTCTGTGTCCGGGCAAAGTGATAAATTACGCCGTACTCGCGCCGCGCCCAATGGGGTTGTGTGTAATAACAATATATTGGGGCGGGGCGGTACGTATGTCATTATACGAACAGGTCTTTGACGAATTGCGCATGTTCGGTTATGAACTTGAAACGAAATTCTGGTTTTTTACCCATCAATTCTGAAACAATTGTGCGTGTTTTTTCCGTGTCATCTGCGCCGTCGGCGGTACGTGGTGGCAAATCAACACGAATCAGTCGGCGTGTTTTCGGCGACATGGTGGTTTCCTTTAACTGATTGGGCATCATTTCGCCAAGACCTTTAAAGCGGGAAATTTCAATTTTTCTGTTTTTGTATTTGCCGTTCTTTAATTCTTCCAACTGTTCGTCTGTATCAACATAAACTGATTCGGTCCCGCATGTCAGTTTATAAAGCGGCGGACACGACAGGTACAGGTGCCCCCCATATATCAATTGCGGCATGTGCTGGTAAAAGAACGCCATTAACAGTGATGCGATATGACTGCCGTCTACGTCGGCATCGGTCATCACGATTATTTTTTCATAGCGCAGTTTGTCTTCGTTCCAATCCTTGGCGGTTCCTGCACCGATAATTTCAATCAGTTCATTCAATTCTTTGTTCGCACCAAAGCGTTCGTCAGAATTTGATATAACGTTCAGCACCTTTCCGCGCAGGGGCATAATCGCCTGGGTTGCGCGATCACGAGCCTGTTTTGCGGTACCGCCCGCCGATTCGCCCTCTACGATAAACAGTTCGGTGCCGGCAATGCCATGCTTTGAACAATCCGCCAGTTTTGCCGGCATGCGTATACGCTTGGTCGGCGTTTTTCGGGCAACATCTTTGACCTGTTTTGTTTTAATGCGCGCATTTGCCAGGTTTATTACAAATTCCAGCAGCGCGTTTGATGTTTTCGGGTCAGATGCCAGAAATATTTCCCACGGATCGCGCAGTGCATTTTCGGTATAGCGTGCAACTTCTGGATTAGACAATTTTTCTTTTGTTTGTCCCAAAAATTGTGGTGTCTTGTAAAATACGGAAACAATCGCTGCGACCGAATCAAAAACATCGTCGCCGATAATTGCGGCGGCCTGTTTGTTGTTGATTTTTTCGCCGTATGCCTTTATCCCTTTGGTAATAGCGGATTTAAATCCAGTTTCATGTGTACCACCATCAATTGTTGCAATTGTGTTGCAGTATGATGAAAAGAACCCATCGTCAGATGCCGCCCCATTTTCATCCGTCAGGAATGTCAGCGCCCATTCAACACGTCCCGTGTCATCTGGGAAATCAACAGAGCCGCTAAATATTCGCGGTAAAATGCGCGGCTTGGATTTTGTTTTTTCTTCCAAAAAGTCGGCGACACCGTTCGGATAATAAAATGTTGTGTCGGCAGGGATTCCCATATCCTCGGTTAAGAGTAGCGGATTGCATTTCCATTCTATTTTTACACCGCGTGACAAG
The DNA here is from genome assembly GCA_947053455.1 of uncultured Alphaproteobacteria bacterium. Classification (GTDB taxonomy): domain Bacteria; phylum Pseudomonadota; class Alphaproteobacteria; order Rs-D84; family Rs-D84; genus Enterousia. Next base: position 2,750 of record CAMRSV010000001.1, on the reverse strand, counting down.
AAAGACTTTGCCTGCGCCATGCGATATATTTTTATCGGTTTGAAAACCGCGTTTGCACCGAATATTTCATCATCGATTGTAAAGCGGATTTTTGTCCCGTGTGCGCGTGTTGCATCGCCGCGTGTCATTGGGCTGGTTGGTTTGCCGCGTGAAAAAGTTTGGCGCCATTCATAGCCTTCGCGCGAAATGGTGACAATCATCTCTGCGCTTAATGCATTAACAACGGCCGAACCGACCCCGTGCAGACCACCGCTTGTCTTATAAACATTATTATTAAATTTACCGCCCGAATGCAGTGTGGTAAGTATAACTTCAAGTGCAGATTTCCCAGGGTATTTTGGATGTTCGTCAACCGGGATTCCGCGTCCGTCATCAGTTATTTCGATTGTTTTCGCATCAATCAGGTTTACTGATATTTTTTTTGCAAATCCGGCGACCGCCTCGTCGATAGAGTTGTCCATTATTTCCACCGGCAGGTGGTGCCACGCCTTTTCGTCCGTACCGCCGATATACATACCCGGCCGCAGTCGAACGGGTTCCAATCCTTCTAAAACCTGGATGTCTGATGCATCATAAGAATGTGTATTTGTATCTGTCATAGCATGATATTATTAGCGCAAAATTTGATTTTTCGCAAGTGAAAGAATTCTTGACAAATGGGGCAGGTTTTGTGTAGTTTGTCCGGGCAAGGATGATTATATGGCAAAAATAATATTGGATTTAGATGGCGTTGTTTTTGAACCGATTAAAGAACTGGTTATAAAGGCGGCGTTTAAAAAATACGGATATTTTCGTGCATCTGCGATGCTGGTAAAGTTTTGTTCACATGCGTATCGTTCAGAAATTATTTATAAAATGTCTGATTTGATTCGCGAGTGCCGTGAAAATGCAAAATTTTTACCAGGTGCCGATACGGCTATTGAATATTTGGTGGGGCTGCATGATTGTTCGGTTAATGTATGTTCAACAATGCCGTTTGAATCTGATGCGGTTGAATTGGAAAAATTTTATCGTTCACGTGCGGAATGCATGAATAAAATTGAAAGATATGAACTTTTGGGGTTGGACAATCCAAAGATTAATTTTTACCGCGGGGCAAAGCCTGTGTTTGACCACATGTATGTTTTGGATGATTCGATGCATAATATTCGTAGCGCGTATATGGTAAACGCATCGCCGGTATTTATATCTTCAAATAGAGGCGCAATTAAACGGGCGCGCCAAAAGTATGCCGCCATGAACTTTGCAAGTTTGGCAGAGTTCGCAGATTTCATACGTGTGAACAAGCGTTGATGACGGATGGGTATATTCCCATCCTTTTTTGTTTTTATAGACTTGATTTTGTGTATAATTAAACCTATATAATCTTGGAAATAAACAGGAATTATGAAATGAATAAAAATCCTTACGAAGTTTTGGGTGTTGCACGTGATGCATCAGATGCCGATATTAAAAAAGCGTATCATAAATTAGTTATGAAATATCATCCGGATAAAAATCCAGACGATAAGTCGGCCGAAGAAAAATTCAAAGAAGTTAACAATGCGTTTGATATATTAAAAGACCCGCAAAAGCGGGCGGCATACGACCGTTTTGGTGACGCGGCGTTCGCGGGTGGAAACGGGGCATCGGCCGGGGCTGGATTTGGGGCAAACCCGTTTGGTGACGGGGCGTTTCATTTTAATATGGGCGGTGCTGGCGGCATGGAAGATATTCTGCGCGAGGCAATGCGCGGCTTTGGCTTTGATGGCTTTGGCGCGTCGGCGGCCGGCGCGGGGCGCGGGGCAACGGCGGCGCGTGCGGGTCGCGATTTGTTGGACGAGGTTGTAATCGACCTGCGTGATGCATACTTTGGAAAAACGCACACGGTTAAATTTTCAACAAACGCGACCTGTGAAAAATGCCACGGGTTTGGAACGGCGGATGGCAAGCCGGCGCCGGAATGTCAAAACTGTCACGGGACTGGGTTTGTTCATACACGCCAGGGATTTTTTTCAATGGAGGCGCCATGTCCCGAATGTAATGGCTTGGGACGCAAGATTGATAAAAAATGTACCGAATGCAGCGGCGACGGCACCGTGCATAAGCAGCGGACGCTTGATGTAAAGATTCCTGCCGGTATCGAAGACGGGGCTCGTCTGCGCTTGGCCGGGCAGGGCGAGGCCGGTCAAAACGGTGCGCCTGCGGGTGATTTTTATCTGGATGTGCGTGTACGCCCGGATAAACGTTTTGTACGCCAAGGGGCGGATTTAATCACTCGTATCGATGTGCCGTTTACAACATTGGCGTTGGGTGGCGAAATTGATGTTGAAACGATTGATGACAAGACGCTGTCGGTAAAGGTGCCGGCCGGAACACAGATTGGCGAAAAATTGCGCGTTCGTGGTCACGGTATGCCCGGGCGACGTGCCGGGTCGTTTGGCGATATGTACATAGATATTGCGACGCGAATTCCAACAAAACTTTCTGAAAAGCAAAAGAAGATATTAAAGGAATTTGCCGATACGAAATCTGATAAGAAAGGTTGGTTTTGATAGAATCCCGCATTATGCGGGATTTTTATTTGGCCGTGTGGTATGTTTTTCCATCATAATTTATGTTTAATTCGCCGGCGGCATTGCCATTTACTAAATCGCCATAGCATACCTGTCCATTATACATTATATTAAGTGATGGTGTGGTATTTCGTGATTTATATAATGGTATTGATACGCTGCCAACATGCAATGTGGCGATTCCCGCGTCGCATA